>CAZPTQ010000097.1:0-20425 GCA_964589365.1 uncultured Saprospiraceae bacterium | reverse complement strand
GGTCATTGGGTCATTGGGTCATTGGGTCATTGGGTCATTTCGTCATTGGGTCATTTCGTCATTGGGTCATTGGGTCATTGGGTCATTAGGTCATTTCGTCATTGGGTCATTAGGTCATTTCGTCATTGGGTCATTGGGTCATTGGGTCATTTCATCAATGACGGATAATGACGATCAATGACGAAATGACGAAATGACGAAATTTCACTCCCTTCACTTTTTTAATTTTTTCAACATGAAAAATTTTTTCGAATTCTTCGGTTTCCTCTCCACCGCTTGCATCTCTGCTGCGCTAATCTTTATTTTTATCGGCAAAAAAGATGGCTTTAAAAGCGAATCCAAAGGTGGTTTTCTTACCGAAATGGGTACAGATGTCGAAGTGCCCAACGCCCCACGTTCCATCTCCGACCTCCCGATGCGCTCAAATCAAGCAGGAAACAGCAAGCGCGACAAAGCCTCAGCCTCCAAAGAAGCCAACGCTCCTGAGCTTGCACCCGTTGAACGCTTGAAGTCCCTCTATGACGACAATGACTTCGTAGCCGCTACGACCAAACAATGGAAAGGCCTTGTACGAGACGCCGCAGATGAGTACAATGTGAAACCCCATGTATTGCTCGCCCATGTGTTGGTGCAATCTTACCTCGGCGACTATTCGCGCACACAACTTTACAACGATGCCGCACGCCACGCCGGTGAGCGTGTAAAGCCCACTGGAACCGCCATCAAAGGCTATCGTTATGGTTGGAGCATGCAAAAACTGTTGAACGAGCACGATCTCTTGCGCTACTTCCCTGAGGAAAAATCACCCGCTACTGCTGCTGCTGGCATGGGGACGACGCGCAAAGCGGTGGAGAAAAATACTGCGCCAAAAGGTGTGTCAAAATCATCTGCGCCAGTGGCTAAAAACAATCCTGTAGAAGAGGGATTCAAAAATATGGTGGCCAAGGAATACGGTTTTGCATCCTGGGCCGGATTGCAAAAACTCGCTGATCCTGACACGAAATCCGAAGCTGGGCGCCGTGTGAAATCGTTGATGATGGCTTCGCGGGTCCGTTGACTAAATACCTGCCACATAGTTCACATAGGACACCTAGTTTAAAGATTGTTGATTTTCAAAACTATGTGCGCTATGTGAACTATGTGGTAAAAATCTCTACCCCCCAATTTTCAACCAAAAAGAACCACCATGCCGTTCCACACCCTGCGTGTTGGGATGTTCCCAAATGCTTGCAATCGAACTGCTCAGCGCTGCATCTTCCGAGATAAAATAGGCCGGAAAAATTGGTAGATATCGCTGCGGATTAGCCATCAGTGCGATGGCTAGACCATACTGTTCGGAATAAAAACGGTCGCACATGAACTGCGGGTAATCGTAGGGCAGGTAGATATCGTGAACGTGAACGATGACTCCCGGCTTGAGCGCAGGTAGCGTTTCAAGGAAGAAAACCGTCACATCCGAATTTGGCAACATCCGATGTGAGTTGTCTATAAACAAGATGTCGCCCGCATCCAGCTCGGCGAGCCAGCGCGTGTCCACGGCCTCGAATGGTTTGCGCACAATTTCATGCGCAAGGCTGTCAATTTCCGCACGAGGATAAGGGTCTATGGAAATAATTTTGGTTGAAAGTCCGTGATCTATTACCGCCTTATGCGCCACTTTGGTGGAGTTGCCAGAGCCGACTTCTACATAACGGTGCGGCTTGGATTCGGCTATGATCGCATACAGCGCCACAATGTCAAGCCCCGGCAAAAAGTCGTTGTTCCAGCCCGGTTGGGTCGGGTCTTTTACCTCGGCCAATTTTTTGATAGCCTGAAGCTGCGGCGCGAAACCATTTATTTTATCCAACCAGAATTGATATGTTTCGCGTTGTGTCTCCATGATTTCGAGCAATCGTTTGTGTGCCGGGAGACCGTACCCATATCTTGGTTTGAAGGCAACTTTATATTCTAGAAACAGGGTTTGGAAACGCGGGGAAAGAAATCTGTACAGGGATTTTAGCATTGCGGAGAAGAAAATTTTGCGGGTCAAAGGTAACTTTACTGCCCAATATGCTTTAAGCCTTTCAAGCTTTCCCGCGAAAAATCTCTTCTGTATACTGCTTCATTTCTTGAAAAACCTCCAAACCAAATTAGGCAGAAAAATCCACCATGCCATCGGTCAATTGCCACAGCGTGAAAACGCTGATATGTACTCCTGCAACGGTTTCCCCCTGGCGCGTTTGCCAATGGTGGCACCCCGTTCGCTGCCCTCCATTGCGGCATAATAGACGGAAGGATCAAAATCAACGCGTCTATGAGCCGGGCTACCAGTCGTTCGCCAAATGAAGCGTACACAATGGACTGGGAAGTTTGCCGAGGCTGGTCGAGTATTGTGATGAAGTTTAGTTTTGTTTGAGGCGAAAGATTTGGTATTTAACGTATCCCGCCCCAACCTTTTTCGATGAAGCGCCCGTCTTTTGGGAAATTTCGGGACAAGAATGGTACGAAGGCAGTTTTCATTCCCTTACCTTGCCATTAATTTAGTCGTGGTAAAATTTTAAAACGTGGCGTTTTTCGGCAAAAAAAACTATTCAGATCAAGAATTGGTTGAGGGCTGCGCCGCCAACGACCGCCGTGCCCAAGAGGCGCTCTACCGCCGTTTTTTTCCCGAAATGCTGCGGATGGTGCGGCGATACACCCGCGACGAAGACACTGCCATTGAGGTAGTGAACAACGGCATGTTGCGTGTTTTCAAAAAAATCCACACTTTTTCCTTCATGGGAAGCCTCGAAGGCTGGATGCGCCGAATTGTTTACCATTGTATGGCCGACTATTACCGCGAAAATGCCCGATACCTGCACTTCCTCGTTCTGGAAGATCACGACCAAAGCGTACCAGAGCGTGGCCACGAGACCTTTTACGAAGAAGATATCCTGAAAGCCGTGCGGACGTTGCCGCCCACGTCGCAGGAAGTTTTTCGGCTCTATGCCATCGAAGGGTACAGCCATGCCGAAATAGCCGATAGCCTTCAAATGAGCGAGGGTACCTCTAAATGGCATCTCAGCACTGCCCGACAAAAATTGAGAGAATTGCTACGTCTAGAGTTTAAAATAGCCTTGGCAGTTGGGGACAGGTAAGCAAATCAATGATTGACAACCGATTGACCACATTTTTTTAATAAACATGGATAAGAAAACTACAGACAAAGCATGGGCTTCAATGCGCGAGTTGCTCGACCGCGAAATGCCCGAAAATCGCGGCCCCCGATTTGGGTGGTGGTGGTTTGGATTGCTGCTTCTGCCCGTTGTGGGCTACGGGAGCTGGCAATGGCTCAAATCGCCCGATGGCCCAAAACAAATACAGGAAACCACGTCTGTTCAGCCCTTGGCGAGCTTAGCTCCAGCCATGGAACAAACCAATACTGTTAATGCAGAAAACCAAACAACAAAACCAAGGCTCGTTCTTTCTGAACGCAACCCAGATTTGACAGCTTTTGAAAAGTTGCCAAATCCTCCATCTGCTGAAAATATCGCTGCCAATACCGATGCACCGATACAGGCTAAATTATCCCTCGACTTGCTCTCCATAACGCCACAGTCTGTTGAATTACAAGAACAAAGATCATTTTCAGCTCCTTTATTTTCATTCGACAACAGTCCGAAACCAATCAAAAAATCTTTCGACAAACGCTGGATATTCGGCGTGACCTCGGGCATCTCTACCGAGCAATTCAACAAGATTAACGGATTCTCCACTGGCGTAACTGTTGACTGGAAATTTGCCCGAAAATGGGGCCTGCGTACCGGGGCAATGTATAACATGCACACTCCGCAGGAAAAATATCGCCCCGTTGCTTCGGTGCGTTCTGCTGACTACCGTTCCAATGTTGATGGAGGCATCATTTTACTGGATATCAGTACTGGACAGGAAGTGACCAATGTGACCGGCAGCAACTTTTATGGCGACTCATTGGGCGGCAACGTGTTCATTCCTGTCAACCGTTTACAACGCCTTGAAGTCCCAGTTACGGTATTCTGGCAGGCCGCTCGTCCTTTGAAAATCATTGCTGGACTATCCTTGACACGCACACTTTCCACCAAGGCTGACAAACAAAATTATTCGGGTGATTATATCTTGAAACTCTCCGACCGTACCGCCGAGGACGGCGCAAGCAAATTGAGTTCCAGCGAGTTGGACAATTGGAGCGCGGATGCAATGATTGGCGCGGGAGTCCGCCTTGGAAGGTCTTTCGAACTTGGTTTATCGGCTAAAATGCCCTTGAGTAAGTTCCCTGGTCTTGCAAAAACAAATCAAGCCGGAACAAATGCGGGCCTCGCAGATCAATCCCTTGGCTCCACCCGCAAGCAGAACGGCCCGGTTTTCTCGCTTTTCGGGATCTTGTTTTTCTAAGTACCCCGAAACTCCGTTCCGGGGATAATTGGCAAACCGCCCCCGGAAAGGAGTTCCGGGGTACTTACGCTCAACATACCCATTCGGTTCATATCGTATGAAGCAAGTGAACCGCATCAGGTCGCCCCGATTTTTCGGAGGCGGCCTGTATTGTTTTGTTCCTACTTTTAGCCCCGAAACAATACAGCATGAAAGCCAAGCCAGAGCCACCCCCAACCCCCGCCCCGCCGAGCGAGATTGACTTCGCCGACGCAAGTGTAAGCTTGCGCTATGACGATGTTTTTCAATGGACACGCCCAAACGAGGTGTCCGACGTTCGATGGCGCGATGGGGCTTACGAATTTGTGTGCTTCAATGGCGTGGTGCTCCGCGTTTCGGTATTGGCAGCAGGCATTTTCCGACTGCGCTATTCCCCTGACGGAGTTTTTCAACCCGATTTTTCTTACGCTGTAGCCCCTGCTTTTGAACCGGAGAAAGTAGTAGTGCGGCTCGAAGAACGCGATGACGAATATTTGCTCGACTCCGGAGCCTTGCAAGTGGTGGTGTCGAAAGCGGACTTGAGCGTAAAATTTTATGACTCCGATGACCGCACGCTCTGCGAAGACGAGGCTGGTTTTTCAGCCAAACGATCCATTTTGAAAGGCTGGTGCGAACTCCGAATGGAAAAAAAATGCCACAAAAAAGAGGTGTTTTTTGGCCTTGGCGACAAGGCTTGTGGCACGAATCTGGCTGGCAAAAAATTTGAAAACTGGTGTTCGGATTCTTATGCGTTTGGCCGGGAGACCGACCCGCTTTACCGTGCTGTACCATTCTATTACGCACTGAATCAAGGTGTTGCATACGGTATTTTTTTTGACAACAGTTTCAGAACGCATTTTGACTTTGATTCGGAAGAAACAGGCTCTACCAGTTTTTACGCCGAAGGCGGCGAATTGAATTACTACTTCCTACACGGCCCAAACCTCGACGACGTGGCCCGAAGCTACGCCCGCCTAACGGGCACGCACGAACTCCCGCCCAGATGGGCATTGGGTTATCACCAATGCCGCTGGAGTTACCACCCGGACAGCCATGTTCGGGAAATTGCCGCAGCGTTCCGCGAGCGCCAAATCCCCTGCGACGCGATTTACCTCGATATTGATTACATGGACGGTTACCGATGTTTCACTTGGGACTCGAAAGCATTCCCAGACCCAAAAGCATTGGTGGACGATCTGCGGGAAATGGGCTTCCAAACCGTGACGATGATTGATCCTGGCATCAAGGAAGACCCGAATTACGCGGTTTATAGGGACGGCCTGGAGCAAAACAGGTTTCTACGTACCGCCGATGGTGTGGTTGCCAAAGCCCCCGTGTGGCCAGGCTTTTGCGCTTTTCCCGATTTTACAAACCCAGAGGTACGCACATGGTGGGGTGAACTATACGAAAACCAATACAATGACATCGGCATCGCAGGATTTTGGAACGATATGAACGAGCCTGCAGTGTTTCATGTCCACCATAAAACCTTGCCTGACAATGTGATGCACGAGCACGATGGACTGCCCTGTAGCCATCGAAAAGCGCACAATATTTACGGTCAGCAGATGAACCGCGCCTCTTGGGAGGGCTTCCGAACTTTGCAACCAGAGAAGCGCCCCTTCTTGTTAAGCCGGGCTTCGTTTAGTGGCGGGCAGCGATTTTCGGCCATTTGGACTGGCGATAATTGCTCGGATTGGGAACATTTGCAAATCGCCAACATCCAGTGCCAGCGGCTCGCCATTTCCGGTTTTTCATTTTGTGGCACCGACATAGGAGGCTTTGCCGGCAATGCCGAAGGCGAACTTTTTATCCGTTGGCTACAACTCGGAGTTTTTCACCCGCTCATGCGCGTCCATAGTATTGGGAAACACAGTGCTGGCGATGGCCTCCCTGCCGACGAGGCAGAATTGACCGATCCGGCTTTGCACGTTTCAGACCAAGAACCTTGGTCTTTTGGGGAGAAATGGACTGATTTGGCGAAAAAAGCCATCGAACTGCGTTACTGTCTGTTACCTTGCCTTTACACGGCGATATGGCTGCATACCTTAGACGGTTCGCCCGTTTTACGGCATTTGGCTTTTGCTGATGCGCAGGACCCAAAACTTTGGGATGTGGAGCGCGATTTCCTTTTTGGCGAGCATATCCTGGTCAGCCCGGTAGTACAGCCAAAAGTGCAAAGGCAGGGCGTGTATTTGCCGAAGGGCAATTGGTACTATTTCTGGACGGGTCAATCAGGCAGTGGTGAGTTATTTGTCAATGTGATGCCAGATCAGATTCCGTTTTTTGTTCGGGAAGGTGCTGTGCTACCCGTATATCCGATACACCAGCACACGGGCATACCTGTTGATGAACTGACTTTGTATGTCTATTATAAAAACGGGCTGGAAACCAGCCATTTATACGAAGATGCTGGCGAAGGATATGCCCACCAAGAGGGGGTTTTTAGTTTGAAAATTTTCGAAACGGAAGGTAAAAACGGCACCTTTTCATTGCGTCAGCGAAAAGAGGGCGAGTACCAGCCAATCTACGGAAAAGTGAAAATCTACCTCGTCGGCTTCCCAACTTTTGTCAAAAAATGTGCGGCTGATGGGGCAGAAATCCCCATAAAAGAAATTAAACTACGGGAGAGGTCGCTGTACACCCTGACCTTGAACCCGGATTTTGAAAAGGTGGAATGGGAAGGGTGAGGAGGGTGGAAATTGGGAAATTGGGATACAATTCAATTGCATCAATAAATTACTACGAATCTTTCTGATGAAAAACTTTCTCCTTCTGATCTTAGTTATTTGCCTTAATTATTGGGCAAGCGGCCAAACGCCGCAGCTGCTGGGCGATATTCATAAGCCGTCACTTAGCCCATTTGAATATGTTAGCGGACCGTTCTTCTCCGTACATGGCAAAGTGCTTTTTTACGGGCTTACGTTCCGTCAGGGCTATGGTTCATGGACCTACGATGGATCCGATCATGCCACGTTCATTAGCGGCTATGGCAGTTTAAGTGCAAATCCTGTGGAGACTGAAGACGGATTCTATTTTATTGATTCTTATGATGTTGGGCAATATTGGTTGCTAAAGCATGGAGGCGACCCAGGCGTGACCATATACCTGGACGATCTCAAGGCCAGTTCGCCCAACAATATTCCAAGTATTGCCTCCTTACACGACAAGGTACTCTACCCAAACTGGGAAACATCTACCGGGTACGAACTTTGGGTAGCGGAAGACAGCCCTGAAAGTGCCCGCTTGCTCAAAGATGCCAGCCCAGGTACTGGCAGCACATACCCCATGGAACTGACCAAGGCTGACAGTTTGGTATATTTTCGAGGAGGATCGTCAGGGCGACAATTGTGGCGCACAGACGGCACGGAATCAGGCACATTCATGGTTTTTCAAATCCTCGGCACGAGCCAGATCATTCAAGCCAGCTCCTTAAAAGCCTTTGGGAACAAAGCCTGTTTCCTGGTTCGGAAAAATTCAGGAGAAACTGAATTTTGGACCAGCGATGGCACCGTAGCAGGAACCTCTAAGGCGGCAGACGTGCCCACATCCACCAATCAACAAGACAGGTTCGAAGTGTTTTTTCTGGGCGAAAAGTATATCTACCTCGCGAATGATGCTCAAAACGTAAGTTTTGAATGGGTCGCAATAAACGCAAACACCTCTGGAGCCGAGATTTTGTTAGACATAACCACGAATGAAAATTATTATCTCGTTAGTAATGGGAACACAAGAAAATCTATTCTAAACGGCGAATTTTACTTTGTTTATCTCAACAATTCTTCCCTTGAATATGAATTGTGGAAAAGTGATGGAAGCGCCATTGGCACCCATAAGATAGTGTCGCTGGAAGGGTCTGCGATTCCAGCGGCTTCCACGAAACAACTGTTTTTCTTTTTTATTCAGAAACAAGGGAACATAGAACTTTGGAAAAGCGATGGGAGCATTGCTGGTACTATTTTGACCAAGGACTTAGGCCATAGTGATTTCGCGTTTTATAACACAACCTGTGAAGCAACCGAATCTACCGTCTTTTTTCAAGGCCCATTTTTCGGCCCTGACGCGCCTGATTTCCCCTATCGAAGCGACGGCACAGAACAAGGCACTTATCCTGTAATGGGCGCTCCTGCTCCACATTTGGCAGGTTCAAACCCCGTTGGCTTTGTGTCAGGCCCGGAAGAGGCGGTTTTCTTTCGATCAGATGGCGAAAGCTACTTTAGAAGCGTTTGGCGCACTGAGCCTTCCGCCCCATTTTCAATCACCCGACTAGACACCACTTCCCAAGACAGCTACCTTGAAGTAGCCACCCCTATGTCCGTTGGCGATAAAGTACTTTGGTTTTCAAACCAGTATACATTGCGTGTTACGGACGCAAGCGGGATTATTGACCAAATCCAACTCCCCGTAAATTTTGGTGGCACTTGGGATTATGGGCCAGATGGGGCTGTGTATTTTATTGCCAATGACAATAAAAGCCTTTGGCGCACGGATGGGACTCTGGCTGGCACTTTGGAAGTGATTACTGCATCTGCAAACAGCCAACTGTACAGTTTAACAGCTACAGGAGACAGTCTGTACTTTATTGAGCGCATTGCCCTGCCCAATCAGCCGAACGTTTATCTCTGGTCGAGCGACGGCGCCACCAATGGCACCCAAATCATTGGGGTCATTCAAACTGGTTCGACTGTTTTCCTGCAAGCAGTAGAAAATCGCATAGCTTATAGCGTCTATTCCTACGCACCCTATGCACGTACCTTGTATGTAAGCGGTTTTGAACCTGTTTACTTCCCTGACTTGAATTCTAATGACTTTATCGGCTTGGTAACCACTGACAGTCAATTATTTGTGTTGGGACCTCGTGTTTATAGCCCTATGGATAGTTTTCATTATTCTCTATGGACCGCAGAAAACGGGCAACCTAACCTGCTGCATAAATTCAAGGTAATAGCGGGTAATGCGTATTATTATTCATGGCCGCAAGAACATTTGCACCGCTTGGGGAATTCGGTGGTTTTTGGCGCAGGATTGACGGAAAACAACGCAGAATTGTGGATCAGCGATGGCACAATTGGCGGCACCTATGAGGTTCGCGATCTCAACCCTTCAGGCAGCTCCAACCCCAACAACTTTGTACGCTACAGCGACCAGCTTTGGCTCTTTACGGCAAACGATGGCACAGAAGTTTCTTGGTGGGCAACGGATGGCAGCTGGGATGGCACATTCAAGGTCGCAAGTTTGGCAACGGTGAAGGATTATTTTGTGCCAACTATCAACGACGCCTACTTAACCGGAAACCGCCTCTTTTTTTCCATGAATGATGGTATTGTCGGGCAAGAGCCTTGGGTGATGGTTTTGGAAGATTCGCTGGTGGTAAGCACCCTTGCCCCACTGTCGCAGGCAAACGAACTGAGCATCTGGCCCAATCCGGCGAAAGACCTTGTCAACTTAATCTTGGAGCATCAATCGGGAAAGACCGTTTGGGTGAAAATCACCAACAATACGGGACAAGTGGTGTACCAAAAAAGACATGCCCTTCCTGATTCTGGGCCACTTTCCATTCGTTTTTCACAACAAAGCAAAGGGGTTCATTTCCTCCACCTAAGCACAGAAAACGGCAAATTTTGGACAAAAAAGTTGATAATTGCAGAATAACCAAACCATCACTTTTATCCGCCATAGCCAAGGGCGAAGGCGGACATCACTTCATCACTTCATGTTAACCTGGCAAGATTTTGAAAAAGTTGAAATGCGAGTCGGCACCGTTCTGGAGGCCAAGGATTTTCCGGGCGCGCGCAACCCGGCTTATCAGTTGCTGATTGATTTTGGGGAGTATGGAATCAAGAAAAGCTCAGCCCAGATTACTGATTTGTATCAAAA
Source organism: uncultured Saprospiraceae bacterium (assembly GCA_964589365.1). GTDB lineage: Bacteria > Bacteroidota > Bacteroidia > Chitinophagales > Saprospiraceae > M3007. The sequence continues at coordinate 10,141 of CAZPTQ010000097.1, read as the reverse complement.
AGAAGCACTTGTGGGCAAACAAGTCATAGCTGTGGTAAACTTTCCGCCGAAGCAGATCGCTACATTTTTTTCAGAGTGCCTTGTACTTGGTCTCGTAGGCGAAAATAAAGAAATCACCCTGCTCCAACCAGAACGGCCCGTACCCAATGGCCTCCGGGTAGCGTGAAAAATCACTCCATCACTTCATCACTCCATCGCTTCATCACTCCATCACTCCATCACTTTATCACTCTATCACTAATGAACTGGCAACGCATCTCACTACACTTCCTTTTTTGGATCGTTTATGTGCCGCTCAATGCGGTGCTCAATTGTATTTTGGGGCGACAAACCTTGGAAGAAGGTTTCCAGGATGCGTTAATCGGCGAAGCATTTTCGCTGCCCGTCAAATTGCTGCTCACCTACTTTGTATTTTACTATGTCATCCCGCTTTATCTCGACCGCAGCAAGATTTGGAAACTCGTCGGCCTGTTGCTTTTGGCTTTTGCAGTTGCAACCGTGATTTATCGGCTTGAAATGGCCTTTATTTTTTATCCAATTTTCCTGCCCGGGGAATCTTATAACCTGCTCAATCCCAAAGGTTTGCTGCTCACGGAGTTCGACCTCTTTATCACCCTTGCTGCCGCAGTGACCATTAAAATGTTTCGGGTACACTATAAAAGTCTCGAATTCGAGCAGGAATTGATGCGCGAAAAATTGCAGTCCGAACTCAGTTTCCTTCGGGCCCAAACCAATCCCCATTTTCTCTTCAATACCCTCAACAACCTTTATGTACTTGCGCGAAAAAAGAGCGACAAAACCCCCGATGCCATCATGATGCTTTCTAAAATCATGCGTTTTGTCTTGTATGAATGCCGTGCCCCTCGCATAGCAGTATCCGACGAGGCAAAGGTGATTCAGGACTACATCGAGCTGGAAAAACTGCGCTACAATAAACGTCTGACCATTGATTATCAAGAAGATATGGACAATCCCCTTACCCCCATTGCACCGTTGCTGTTGCTGCCTTTTGTAGAAAACAGTTTCAAACACGGCGCAGGAAGCACTACCGGCGACGTGCAGATTTTGATTAAAATTGTCCTTCGGGAAAAACAACTTTCTTATACCGTCCAAAACACCCTTGACACCGAAAACGACTTCAATGCGAACGGCATCAACAGCGGCATAGGCCTACGAAACGTTCAACGTCAACTCGACCTGCTTTATCCCGAACAGCACCAACTCAAAACCACCCGCGACAATGGGCTTTTCACCGTTGATTTGAAAATTGATTTGTCTGAATCCTAAAGTTTGTTTCACGCAACGCCGCACTTAATATCGTTGCGCCGTAGCGGCGTTGCGTGAAACTTGTGTTCGCGCTTAATATCGTTGCGGCATTGCGTGAAATTTGTGTTCGCACTTAATATCTCAATATCCCAATATCTTAAATCTCCCATGATCGTAGTTACAGGCGCGGCAGGCTTTATTGGTTCCTGCATGGTAAAACGGCTCAACGACGCAGGCTATCAGGATGTGCTGGCAGTAGACGACTTTAGCCGCCCGGATAAAAACCGCAACCTCGAAAACAAGCAACTCTGGGGACAGATGCACCGACTCAATTTTGTACGATGGCTTGAACGAAACCATACCGACGTGGACGCAGTGATACACCTCGGCGCACGGACCGATACCACGGAACAAAACCCGGAGATTTTCAACGAATTAAACCTGGAATACTCCCGCGCGCTTTGGATGCTTTGCGCAGGCTTCGACATTCCATTCCTCTACGCCAGCAGCGCGGCTACTTACGGCCTTGGCGAAATCGGTTATGCCGACAACCATGCTACGATTCCACAACTCCGCCCCCTCAATCCCTATGGCCAGAGCAAGCAGGATTTTGATGTGTGGGTACTTCAACAAACAATGAACGATCAATCAGAAACCATATCCCACGGTGATTCATCATTCGTCATTCATCATTCATCATTCCATTGGGCTGGCTTCAAATTTTTCAATGTGTACGGCCCCAACGAGTACCACAAGGGGCGGATGGCTTCCGTCATCTTCCATACAGCACAGCAGATAAAAGCCAGCGGGGCAATGCGATTGTTTCGCTCCCACCGCCCTGACTATCAAGACGGTGCACAAAGCCGGGATTTTATCTATGTGAAAGATGTGGTGGACGTGTTGCTCTATTTTTTGGAAAACAAGCCCCTCAACGGCATCTACAACCTTGGTACAGGGCAAGCGCGAACTTTTCTAGATTTGGCAGCCGGTACATTCCGGGCAATGGATTTAGAGCCGAACATTTCATTTATTGACACCCCCGCCGATATTCGAGACACCTATCAATATTTTACCCAAGCCGAAATGGGCAAACTCCGCGCATCCGGGTACACCCAGCCGTTCATCGGCTTAGAAGAAGGCATCGAAGAGTATGTGCAGCGGTATTTGAAAGAAGAAGTTTTGTGGTGAGTCAGGCGGCGGAAACACTCATTCTTTTTTCTTAAACCGGTACGAATACAAATCCGACTCGCCTTCATAATAACCGTCCAGCGAAAGGTTATTGTAGGCACTTTGCATAGCCTCTACCCCTTCGCTTACATTGTTTACGCGTTTGCCATTGACACTCGTGATGATGAATCCTGGTTGCATATTGGTTTCATACACAACACTTCCTCGAAGCACACTGCTGACAATAACACCTTGCAAACGCAATTTGCGCTGCTCGTCGCGACTGAGGTTGCGCAACGTAAAACCGAGTTCTTTTTCAAGTTCGTCACCCTGAGCACGAGCGATTTGGGTAGAGTTGTTTACATCTTTTAGTGTGATGCGGGAGCGAAGTTTTTTCCCCCCTCTCCAATAGTCAACCTGTACTGCTTCGCCTGGGCGGAATCGGCCGACATACTCCTGCAGCTGCGAGGTGCTGCGAATACGGGTGTCGTTCATTCCGATCACCACATCCCCCGCTTGCAGCCCTGCATCGGAGGCGGCACCTTCGGAAGCGACACGGTTGATAAGTACCCCTTCGGCGTTCGGAAGGCCTAGATCTCGGGCAGTTTCGCTGTCCAAATCTTGGATGCCTACGCCAAGGTAAGCGCGTTGTGGTGTGCCGTATTCACGCAAATCACGGACGATTTTTTTAACCAAATTGGAAGGAATAGCAAAGGAATATCCCTCATAACTCCCTGATTCTGTGATAATTGCCGTATTTACTCCGATCAACTCGCCCACTGTGTTTACCAAGGCGCCACCAGAGTTGCCCGGGTTCACGGCTGCATCGGTTTGGATGAATGATTCAATGCTCGCCGCGCCTGAAAGGATGTTGATATTGCGACCCTTGGCGCTTACGATACCTGCTGTAACCGTGCTTTCCAGATTGAATGGGTTGCCCACAGCCAACACCCATTCGCCTACCCGCACCGAATCGCTGTTGCCAAAAACCACAAAGGGCAATTCTTGCTCTTCAATTTTCAAGAGGGCAATATCTGTAGATGGATCCGAGCCAATAAGTTTGGCTTTGTAAGTACGTTTGTCAGCAAGGGTGACTTTGATATCGCCGCTTTTTTCAACCACATGGTGATTCGTGACGATGTAGCCATCGGGCGAAACGACGACCCCTGAACCAGACGAGCCTGTGAGCGCGCTACCAGACCAAATATTTCCGCCAGATTCAATCAGCGCACGGATATTCACCACTGCCGGGGTAGCCACTTCTGCCGCTTCTATAAAATCAGTAGGCGAAGCGGAACGAAAGCCATTATTGGAGCGGCTGTCGAAAAGTTTGTCAACGAGTCCCGTGAGGCGTGTTTCACCAGCTTCATTGGTCCAAACCACCCTATTCGGTTTCGCAAGTTGACTGTAAATCAACACGGAGAGCAATGAGCTCACTATGCAGACCAAGGAAAGCAAAAGATATTTTCTCATAGCTGAAATCAATTATGGTCGAAGAACGATTCGAATTGCGATTTGTTTGAAAAGACAAGGCTTTCGCCATCGAGTTGTGGGGTTTTGAGGAAATACAGCCAAAAATCAGGCCATCGAATGTAGGGCGAAATTTATTTCGCCTTTTAATAGTGAATTCGCTCCAGCACTGAAATTTAAACATGCACTAAATGGGGAAATGAAATTCGCGCCAACTAATTTTGCCACATGAAATTTTGGAAGTATCAAGGTGCAGGCAACGACTTTGTCATGTTGGACCAGCGTGAAAACCAGTGGATTGGTCGGGCCGATACCAAACTTATCGAATACTTATGCGACCGCCGGTTTGGCATTGGCGCCGATGGCCTCATTTTGTTGCAAAACCTTTCAGGCTACGATTTTGAAATGGTGTATTTCAATGCCGATGGACGCGAGAGCACTATGTGCGGCAATGGTGGCAGGTGTATCGTGGCATTTGCCTGGTACTTGGGCATTGTAGATTTGAATTGCCGTTTTATGGCAATTGATGGGGAACACGAAGCGAAGCTCGGCGGTATCACATATCCAAAGGGCACCAATGTTCACTCAGATAAGGCGCAACTGGGGAAAGACTTATGGATCAACCTAAAAATGAGCGATGTAAAACACGTTGAAAAGGATGGTGACGCGTACATACTGAATACTGGATCTCCGCATTACGTCCGCTTTGTAAAAAACTTGGACAGATTGGATTTGGTGGCAGAAGGTCGGGCAGTGCGGTATTCAGAACGTTGGAAACAAAACGGAATCAACGTCAACCTGGTGGCCGAAAACGGCGCGAACGGCCAATACTCGATCCGGACCTATGAGCGTGGTGTAGAAGATGAAACTTATGCCTGCGGAACTGGCGCCACAGCTGCGGCGATTGCAACCTTCTTGAACGAGGGCGGTAAAATGGGCGCATTTGCAATCGGATTGCAAGCCAAAGGCGGCAATTTAAGCGTAAATGCCCATGCAAACGATGATGGCAGTTTCTCCGAAATTTGGCTTAGTGGACCGGCGGAGCGCGTTTTTGAAGGGGAAATCAACAATATTTTAGCATGAAAACAATTACTACTTTACTGATTTTCAACTTTCTATCAATACTTTCTTCCGCCCAAACGGACACTTTGCCCCTGCCTAAAACCGATTCAAAGCCTGAAAAAATTGCAGCGTCCCGACGCGAACTGCTCTTTTCGTTTTTGAATGAAGACCAAGCCGGGACAGGCCTTTGGATGGACTCGCTGGCAAGGCTCGAAGACGAAAATTATGCCGGACTTATTTGGGATGAGCGCTGGATGTTGTACTTCTGGACGGAATCATACGGAACATTGTTGGAGGAAGTAAGCCTTTTCGATGCAAACCAACGCGCCCTTCAAGCCTGGAAAATTCAGCCGCCAAAAGACAGCCTTTTCGAGTGGGTTGATTTTAGCCTGAACGAAAGGCGTTTCAACATTTTCAGCAGTATCCGAAGTGCTTTTTTAAACGAAGAAGAAAAAGCGTTCACGACCCTTTTGCTTGAATACGTTTTAAGGCTCAATACGAATGAAGAAGAATGGGCCGAACGGCTGCAAACCTTTGAAAATCGCTATCCCTCGTCGCGTTTTTTGGGCTTTGTACGCAGCGTTAAACCTTCGATTTTAAAACCTGCCAACAAAGCCTTCGGGATTTCTGGCGGGCTTCTGATTGGCAACTGGAGGGGAGATATTGACCGCAGCCTTGGAACACCTTACATGTTCAATTGTGATGTGTACTACTGGACGGAGCGTTGGAATTTTCTTTTCGACGCGTCATTTGGAGGCCCAAACCTTTCACGCGATTTGCTTGTAGGAAATGAAATATGGCCAGAGAATGATCCGACCAGATTTTTCGTCCTTGGCCTAAATGTCGGTTATGACATCGTAAACACCCCAAAACTCCGAATTTTCCCAAACGTCGGCGCTGGGCTTGGGTTTCTCAAACCGCCCACGCCCGACGAGGACGAAGACCCGCTCCCTGAATACTACGACGACTTCAATTTCAACGAGTTCCACCTTACTGCCGCCGTAACGGCTGACATAAAGTTGTTTCAAAAAAACTATCGCGACTGGAACTTGCCCAAAGGCTCGTATCACGGAATTCGGTTGAAATTTGGCTGGAACGGTCTGAACTTTGGCAAAAAGAACTCCGATCTTCAGGGTGAGATGATTTACTTTACTGTCAACTACAATTTCTTCGCATATTTGGCGAAATAAAATGACCTACGATTGGCTCTCCGACCTCCATCCGCTTTTTGCTGCGCAAGATTCGTGGCTAGACGGCTCGTATAACAAACCGATCACGGCACAGCTTGTTTGCCAAACCGGAGCCCCTTTTTCCATCGCTTGCGGAGCGGGGCTTTTGGCCGAACATATCCGCAGATTCAAATTCGATGCACCCATCATCCAACGATTGGGACAGGTGACAGATGCGAAAGGACGCTCCGTTTTTCAGGAAAGTTTTCTCAACCACCTTCAACGCCTGCGTTTGCGCACCCATGTGAACGCCGCCCCAGAAGGCACCTTGCTCCTGCCTGGCGAACCTGTGCTGACGATCAAAGCCACGCAACTTCAATTCAGACTTTTGGAGTCTGCTATTCGGCTACTTATTTGGAAATCAACATCTTGGGCAACTCACTCAGCTGCAGAACAATGGCATAAAGGTGTTTTTTCAGAGGAAGAAACGCCTCATCCTCCGCATTTTCCATTCAATCTAAACGGCTGGAAAATGCGGGCGCAGTACATTGGGGCTTACTCGTCTGACGACTCTAAGTCGTCTGACGAGTTGAACGCATCCAATAGAACAAAAGCCGCTGGTAGCCCTGATAATTTTAACTCGTCAGACGAATTAGAGTTGTCAGACGAGTGGCCAGGCTTGATCGAAATTGAAAACCCAAATGGCCAGCCACTCGCCCAAATCCGCCGCCTTTTTAAAGGCGAACAACCGCTGGGCGACGTATGGTTGACTGATGCACAGGATGCCCATGCGAGCGTGAGCCATACGCACATTCAATTTATGGACGAAAAATCAAGGAAGGCCGCCGAGGTTCAGATGTCGCGCTTTCAAAACCTGATGCAACCACTATTGGTAAAAGGTCACCCCGCGCTCAGTTCGCCCAGCCTTGACTACCTGCGGCAGCGCACTTGGAAACAACTGGAGGCCTTTCACAACATTGACTTGGAGGGGTATCAACGGGGTTGGTTTTTGGAATAGGACTTGCCGGGTAAGTATCGTAAGACCCCAGACAGTATCGAACTTATTGAAGTGCCGCTTTGTAGGTTTTCAGGCACCTTTCTCTTGCAAAAGTGTGCTCAACCATGGGCTTTGGATAACTCGATGTTCCAAACTCCGGCACCCATTTTCGGATGTATTTGTGTTCCGGGTCAAATTTTTTGGTTTGTTCCGAAGGGTTGAAAATACGGAAATACGGCGCAGCATCGGTGCCACAACCTGCCGCCCATTGCCAGCCGCCTGAATTGCTGGAGAGGTCAAAATCCAATAGTTTTTGCGCAAAATATGCCTCCCCAAGCCGCCAATCCAGCAATAAATGTTTGGAGAGGAAACTGGCGACGATCATCCGAACCCGGTTGTGCATATAGCCCGTGGCGTTTAATTCCCGCATGCCAGCATCCACGATGGGGTAACCTGTGAGTCCTTTCTTCCATTTTTCAAAATCATCGGGCGCGTCTCGCCACTCCACCCGGTCGTATTGCGCACGGAATGGGTGACCAACGACGTGGGGAAAATTGCCCAAAATCTGGCTGTAAAAATCCCGCCAGATGAGCTCGTTCAGATAAGTGGCGTTCAAACCCTGGGCACTGCGGGCTTTCTCACGGATGCTTATGGTTCCAAATCGGAAATGCACGCCAAGCCGTGAGGTGCCGAGCAGACTGGGGATGTCGCGGGTTTTATCGTAGTTGCGAATGAGACTTCGAGCAACGGCGGCGGGCGGGAATTCGATGCCTGCTGGTTCAAAGCCCATGTCGGAGAGCGTGTAGAAATTTGACAACTTTTGAAAAGTTGTCAAATTTGAGACACCCCTGATTTTCAGGAACCTGGAAAAATATTTCTCGGTCGGGTAGGAAGTCAGATAAAACGAAACGCGCTGGGGTTCGCCATCATCCCCTTGAATGGTTCGCCATTTGGTGTGGAGTTTTTCAAGCCAGCGCTTGCTGTACGGAGTGAATACGGTGTAGGGCATTCCATCCCCTTTCAGCACCTCGTCTTTTTCAAAAATGACATGGTCTTTATAGGTGTGAAAAGGAATGGTTTTATCTGAGAGCAATTGGCGCACAGCATTATCACGCTCAATGGCATAAGGCTCGAAATCTCGATTGGCGAAGACTGCTGCGATGTTGAATTCCTGCAACAATTGTGGCCAGATTTCCTGAGGCTTCCCGTAACGGATGAGCAGGGTGCTGCCCATTTCTTCCAGACGCTTTTTCAAATCCGATACCGCATGGTGGATAAACTCCACGCGAGCGTCTTTTTCACATTCAAGATCATCAAGGATTTCCCGATCAAAAATGAATAAAGGAAGGACAGGACATGAAGCAGCACCTCGCGTCGGCCCGCGTAAGGCGTGGTAAAGGCCCGCATTATCATCTAAACGTAGGTCGCGTCGAAACCAGAAGAGGGAGATGGGATGAGGCATAACTATCTGATCACCACGTCTTTGATAAAATCCTCCCCCAATTCCGAATTCATCAAATCCCGAATTTTGTCTTTTGCATAGGAGAGCTCGTGCTTGAGCGGCGCAGATAATATACTTAGGTAAAGCACGCCTTTTCGCACGGTGATCTGGGAGGTATAAGTATTGATCGTTTTACCCATCAGTTCGGCCCAAAGCGATTTGACCCGCATCTCATTGAGTTGCGATCCAAGGCGGTATTCCTTGATCATCAGCTGCATGGCCTCAGCAAGGGAGAAATCGTTTTTTTGTTTCATTCGACAGCAAACGTACTCAAAATTCTAAATTCTTCGCCCGTCACTTTCCCGTCACAAACTCCGCTGTAATTCACATCACCACCCTACCCTCCCCTACTTTTGCAGTTCAATTTTTAGAAAAATGACAGCCAACCAATCACCAATCACCAATTTACCCGCCGAAGATAAAGCTTCGGCGGGCAAACAATCGCCCAATCCCCTATTCCTCCGCGCGGCCCTCGGAGAAACCACCGAACGCCCGCCCGTTTGGCTCATGCGTCAGGCTGGACGTATCTTGCCGCAATACCGTGCGCTTCGCCAACGATTTCCCGATTTCAAAGCATTCGTGAAAACACCCGCTGCCGCTGCAGAAGCAACGCTCCAGCCATTAGATGAACTGGGCGTAGATGCAGCCATCGTTTTTTCCGATATACTGGTCATTCCAGAAGCAATGGGTTTAGACTACGAAATGATCGAAGCCAAAGGCCCGCGTTTTCCAAAAACGATAGAAAGTCAACAGGATGTAACCATGCTTCGCTCAGGTGCGGAAGCTGCAATGTCTCTGGAGTACGTTTACGAGGCGCTGCGCATCAGCAAGCGCGAACTGGCAGGACGTGTGCCACTTATTGGTTTTGCAGGAGCACCCTGGACAATACTTGCCTATATGGTAGAAGGGAGTGGAAGCAAAACTTTTTCAAAGGCTCGTCGTCTGCTCTATACCGAGCCTGTTTTAGCGCACGAATTGCTCCAAAAAATCACCGACACCACCATTTTTTATCTGCGCAACCAAGTGCTTGCTGGAGCCGATCTGTTGCAATTATTCGATTCCTGGGCTGGTGAGTTGCCGCCCGCGCACTACCGCGCTTTTGCCCTCCCCTATCTGCGTCAGATTTGCGAAGCATTGCCAGAAGTGCCGAAGACTGTTTTTGCCAAAGGCGCCTGGTTTGCTCTGGAGGATTTGGCAGCATTGCCCTGCCAAGTCATTGGCTTGGACTGGAATATTAGCCCTGAATTTGCAAAACAAAAAACAGGCGGTCACAAGGTTTTACAAGGAAACCTCGATCCCTGCACACTTTACGCTGATACTAAAACAATTGAAAAAGAAACCGTTGCGATGATCCGGGCTTTTGGCGGCAAGCATATCGCCAACCTCGGCCATGGGGTTTACCCGGATACGCCGCTAGATGGCGTGAAGGCGTTTGTTGAAACGGTCAAAACTACGATGTATGATGTATGATGTATGATGTATGATGTATGATGTATGATGTATGATGTA
>CAZPTQ010000096.1:0-20830 GCA_964589365.1 uncultured Saprospiraceae bacterium | reverse complement strand
TATCTTTTTCGTTAAATAGCCCCACTATTCGCCTCAAAAGATAGCTGGCTAACGCCAAAATAATTGGCCTGAAATTGGAAAGTTATTTTGACACCGTTCCTTAACTCCTCAGACGGCTTCGGACTTTGTGTCCGGAGCCGTTTTTTTGTACTCGTCAGACGACTTTGAGTCGTCTGACGAGTAAATCTCCTATGTTACCAAACATGGTTACCTTTTTACCATTTTCCCCACAAACTTTTCTTCCCCAGCCACATCTCGCACCCGCAGCACATAGCTACCACCCGGCAGCCCTGTGAGGTCGAGCGTGCAAGAGGCCGCCGACACGACAGAGCGCAACACCCTTCCCGATGCGCCCGAAAGTTCCACGAGACTTTCGCCCAAGCCCGGCGGCAGCACCACCCTCAACCAATCCACTGCAGGATTTGGGTACATCAGAAATGCCGGCCCTTTTGCCTCCCCCGTGCCCACCATCTGTTCCACCACCACCTCTTCAACCGCCTCGCAGCCGTGCCCGTCCGTCACCGTCACGGTGTAGGTGCCCGCTGCCAGTCCCGCGATGGCCTGTGTGGTACTGCCGCCGGGTTCCCAGAGGTACTCGAAGGGGGACGTGCCGCCAGAAATCGTCGTCACCACTGCGGTGCCGTTGGGCGGGTTGGTCTGGGTCTGTGCATTGCTGCCCGTGCCGATCCAGAGAGCGTCCGGCTCGGCCGTGTAGGGGAAGGTATTGGAGGCCGTGCAGCCGTAGGCGTCCATGACCGTGACCGAGTACTGGCCCGGGCCGAGCGGCTGTGCGATGGAATCCGTGCCGGGCCAGCCCTGCCAGAGCCACTGAAAGGGTGGGGCACCTGTGAGCGGGGTGAGCGAAAGCCAAGCGTCTGCTGCGCCGTGGCAGGAGATGCTCTGGCCGTCTATCATGGGCGTGAGCTGGCCCATGAGGGCGATTAAAGCAGAGGCGGAGTCCAGGCAGCCGTTCGCGTCCACGACCGTGAGCGCATAAGCACCCGGCTGCAGTTGCGAAAGATGGGCAGTATCTGCTGCGCCCGGCAGCCATTGGTACTGGAAGGGTGCGGTGCCGCTCGCGACCGAGGCCGAGAGCGAGCCACCAGCCTGAAGGCCGCACTGAACGTCCGTGGAGGCGAGGGCGATCTCAGGCGAAGGGGCCGATGCCACCACCACAGTGTCGCTTATCTGCCGACCGCTGCCGTCGGTGATGGTGAAAATGTAAGCGCCGTGAGAAAGGTGAGAGGCGTGAGAGCTGTCGCTCACGTTCGGCGACCAGGTATACACCAGCGGCTCGCAGCCGTGCTCGGGCAGGAGGTTGATGCTGCCATTGGATGCGCCGATGCAGGCAGGCTGCACCTCTGGCGCGGCAGCCAGCGCGAATGCCGGGGACTCATAAGCACCGATGTCCACGGTGCCGCCCTGGATGCGGGGATTGCCTGCGAGGTCGGTTAATATGCCGAGCGCAGCGGCGTTGGAGCCTGCGTTGATGAGGGGGGAGCAGGGGAGCAGGGAGTAGTCGCCCGAGGCGGTGTCGCGGAAGAGGGGGTTCACACCGTAGAGGTTGCCGGGGCCGCAAGTGACGTTGGGGGGTAAACTTTGACAGTCAGGATGATCGAGCATAGAGGAGGAGAAATAATACCCGCCAGATGAAGAAAAATAATTTGTGGGCGGGTCATTCCTTGTTATTACGTTTATCAAAAAAACAATTTCAATCGGAGATAACACTAAAAGATCATCGTTATTTTCAGCAAAGGTGCAGTTGATAAAAAAAGCAGAATCTATAGATGAGAAATTGAAGCAATAAAGATTTGTTTTTGATTGGTTGTTATCAAAAAGGCAATCGGAATAACGTATAGATATAGAAGGATTGAAGTTTTCAAAATCAATGTTCCCTAAACGTGCGGTAAGATTTGAAGAAAATCTCGATCTTTTAATTTCAGAGAAGGATATCTCGGAACATGAAAATAAGAAGTGAGCCGTATCCCGATATATCAACACGGCCTCAAATATTACACTTGCAGAACCCCAACTAAAGCTAATAATATTATCTGCAGAATTGTTCCCTTCAAATCTCGAATTGCTAAGATTGACTTCTGTATGTGTTGTGCCTATCATATCGGAATGAATGATTGAAGGGACGTTTCCTCCCAGTGGAGAGGTATTCCTAAAAAAGGAGCAACTGTCTATTACCGCTTCGCCTTCAAAGTCATTGCCGTTGGTGAAAATTTCAATGGCTGAGCCTTCTCCTGCGTTGTTGGCCTCGAACCTGCAATTCTGGAGATAAAGCCCGCTTTGACCTGATTTGCCCGCTTGAAAAAAAGCCCCGCCACCCTTTAAGGCAGCACGGTTGCCCTCAAAGGAACAGCCATACATTCCCACGGTGTTCGGCCCTTGAGTATCGCTGTAATACAAGCCGCCGCCATGCAGCGCTGCGCGGTTTTGGGAAAAATAACAGCCCTCGAACTCTTTGCCACGCTCTGCCCAGCTGCCCCCAAAACGGGCCAACCCACCGCCACTGCCAAGTGAGCGGTTCTCCTCGAAGTGGCAGTTCACAAACCTGGGCGCAACACTCGCGACAGATGCCCCATTGAGCATCACAGCCCCGCCAAAGGAATTGGCGGTGTTGCGCCAGAAGCGGCAGTTTCGTATATTTGGGAAGGCGTCCCAGTTCCCAGCTTCGATGTAAAGCCCCCCGCCACAGATCACCCGGTCGCGCGAACTGCCTGCTGCCGGCACATCATTCGCCATGCCAAGACACACTGTAAAGCCATCGAGCATGGTACTGGAGTCCGATTGAAATAAATAGACCACCGTTAGGCTATTGTCGGTGCTGTCGCCCGCTAAACCGATGTCGCCGCTCAGTAATGTAACATTGGCAGCCCAATCCCGCTGAGCCAGCGTCGTCTCGTTTCCCGCAAAGCCCCCGTAGAGTTGTATGCCGCTCTTTGGCTCAAAGGAGATATTGCGATCAGTTGTGCTGGTGGGGTAGTAAGTACCTTCTGCGACCCAGACTTCATCGCCCGCCTCGGCTGCTTGGAGCGCTGTTTGGAGCTCGGGAAAAGCATTGCCCCAAGATTGGCCGTTGTTCGCGCCAGTGGCCGAGGCGTTGACGTAAAGACGGCTTTGGGCGGTTGCGATAAAAGAAAGGCCAAAGATGGCTATAGAAATCAAGAAAATGTTTTTCATGAGAAGTTTGTCATTGATGGCTGAACGAAAAAACCCAACAGGCAGCAAAATGCCCGTCTTGCGGCTTTATAACCGCAAGACGGGTCAGATTTGCATGACTATTGTTTTACCAAATGGCCCTGCACCTCTAGGTTTGGGGTGTACACTTTCCAGATATACACTCCTGAAGGTATTGGGGCAATTTCGGGTAAAGGAATCTCCTGAATACCTTCACGAAGCAGTAGCTCGCGCATAAAAAGCCTGTGCCCAAACGCGTCAAAAAGCGAAAAACGGCTCTTTTCCGCTTTGAGAGCCTGCACAAAAAGTGTAGCACCACCCGCTGTTGGGTTAGGGAGGATAGAGGCCCATAAGTCTATGGCGACGGCAGTTGGCCCATCGTCGCGCTTTGTCAATGTCGGTGCCTGCTGTACGGCAAATTCGGCACCATCGGGCTTCCAAGCAGCACAATCCAAAAGTTGGTTGTCCAACCATAACGGTATCTCGCTGTTTGGCAATTTCTCTAATACTTTGAAGGTAAGATTGAACAAAACGCTGCCCGGAAGGATCTTTTCATCTCCGTCCGTCATCGGAAGCCAAAGCGTCTGTATTTGCCCTTCACCCGCTTTGAGCAAGTTGAAATTGTCAGGCAAATAACTTTCAATGTCGCCGATAGTTGGGCCGATCAGTTGCAATTTGCCCGGGTCGAAGCGCAGCCCCAACTGGATGGCCCCCATGTGTTCGCTGCCCGAATAACTGATCGGTACGGTAAGTGTCCCTCCTGCCTCCGCACGAAGGTTGGGCCAGCTCAGGCTGGCCAGTGGCCGTTCGACTGGCCGGTTTCCCATTGCAGTATTGTTCACGTCCCCCACTTTCAGGCCTGTAAAATCTATCCCCGCAGCAGGGAATGCAATGCAGTTGATGCCTTCTGGGAATGAAGTTTGAAATGGGTTGTTCGGGTTTGGGAAAGGAAATGCCTTATCCACAAACCTCCAGGATTTTTGCGATTGTTCTATTTCAGAAAACTCAGTAAAAATACCTAGTATCAATTTCCTTAGCGCAATGATATCAAACGTAGTAATGGAACCAGTTTTGTTCGCATCGGCGGCAATTATCTTGTAGGGGGTGTTCAAAGGCTCGGTGCCCAAAATGTGCTTGTAGATGAGCACCAGATCGTAAGTGGTCACGCCATTGAGGGGGTTGTCGTCCTTTTCCGGGACCACTTTCAGCAGGCTGCAGGCGGTGCAAGCTGTACATGAAAAAAGATAAACGCCATTATCATCAGATAGGTCATCAACAGGGGAACAGGCGGCGGGTGAACAGGAGACATTTGAGCAATCTTGAATACCATTGTCGGCGATATTATCATTAACCGCGCTGCTCAAAGTCATTTTGACCTCACTTATCCCTTGTAGGGTTTCTGTGACAGCCGCCCCGGTCAGCATTGTCGTCGCTGATCCGCACAATGGGAAGCCAGCGATGGGATCAATGACCGGTATACAGGGGGGGATAATACCGCTGCCTACATAGGTTATGCTCAGTTTGCTGATTTTTACATTTTCGATGCAGGCGTTTTCAGGCGTGTTGAAAAGGATTTCCATATTGGCGATATCGTCCAACGAAAATATGGGTGCATTTGGATCATCTGTTTGATAACAATATCTGAAAGTTTGTCCGTTCGGCGAAACCTCCCAACAAACCTTTTGGTTAAGAGGAGTCGTATAACACCCGAAGGTAGAGCAGGCAATGCCCGGCCAATTGGGGTAGTTGACCCCAGTGATCGATATGCCTGGTGCTACCCAAGAGAAATCGAGCTCAAATTCAACTTTGCTTAGCCTGATAGAAGCAGGGGGGCTCGTTGTGCGAAGCCCAACCTTGACTTTTGAGGTCCCACAGGTAAGCCCCTCGCCTTCCACTTTAAAATGCACACTGGGATCAGAACAAAGCGCATCCCCTGTATTCGAGTCACTGCTACCCACAAATGCAGCATTTAAGGATGTACAACCATCCGATGTTTGTATGCGGGATTTCGATGGGTGCCCTCCTGAATCCTGAAAAGAGAAGGCTGCTGACCAACTTAGATTGCTCAATGTTGGGGTTTTGACTATTATCGTACCTACGATAAATGTTCCGTTAGGGTTCAACATAATTCCTGCATTCGGGATGAGGTAATGTAAGTTTTTAGCGGCCGGGCCGGGCCCACCGCCACTCGCAGACTCTCGAGGGGTTGCAATAGTATACTCAAACGGTTGATCTATGTTAACTGTCATTGCCCTGATCATGAACTCCAAATAGGAGACTGTAACTGGCGAGTTCCCTGTGTTTCGAATCTGTATCGGGAAAATCTTTTCATTAACGCCCCCAGCTCCGGGCGGAAGCAACTGTGCAAGTATGCTTGCATTGGGGGTTCCCGTGAAATGGGCAGGGTTTAAGACTGTTATGGGGATCAACCCATTGTTAGGCCCCGATATAACTTTTTCGATGGTACATTCTGAGCCTGCAAAACTCTGTAAATAAGTTCGCTGGTCAAATTGAAGCCCATTTGATTCACCAGCGTAGGCATTGACCACAATTGTAAATAATTCGGCATAAGCGCAGCGAATTGTAGGTGGCCCGTTTTGTCCACAAAGGTCTACAAGCCCGGGAGGGGGATTGTATGTAAATGTGATCTTGTTGCCCGAGTTGTTCATCAACGTTGTACCGCAATCGGGGCTTCCGGGGGCAAGATTGGCGAAACTGATGTTCGCACTCTTGTCCGTAACAGTGAATATAGCCTTGTTCCCATCACCACTGTTGTAGTTCCATTTGGCCCCTACCCCGGCATCGAAGCAGGCTTTCGTTGCATTGGCGTCTATGTGTGAAAACTGCACCCCGTTATTTAAGTTTTGCAGACTCAGCGCAATATCCAGCATATCGTATTCCAAATCGAAGGGCAGGAGCGGGTCCATTTGGGAAACCGTCTTTGAGTGTCTTAAGTACACCGTATAAGAGATTTGACGGAATTTATCGTTGCATGAAACGGAACCGGTCGAGCATGTCGGAGAGACATTTGCATGCCTGACCACCTCAACCTTCAGGTTAGAACATGATGCTGGCACACATTCGTTTTCCTGACCGTAAGCCGTCAGTGTGGGCAATAAGAACGCGATTAAGAGCAGAAGCATCGCTGCCCCCCCCCCTGTTCTTCCAAAAGAAAATTTTGTTTGACATCTGAAAAAGGTTTTTAAATCTGAAAAAAGATTGTTTCTACACATTGTAACATCGGTTGCAATGGTTTAAGAAAATAAAGAAGTTTCATCTTGCCCCACCTTGGCTTCGGGGCAAAACACGAACACTGTGGTGCAATACACCACATGGAATTTGAATTGATAAATCATGCTGCACAAGCAGGCGCTGAACTTTTTTATCCGCCGTAGTTTTCAACGGAGGAGGAACAGAGCTTGCACATTAAATTCGGATTAGATCGAAGAAGGTCGCGGTTCGGATGAACATTGGCCCGCTGGGAGCGGGCCGGAGTCCTTATCGGTTTATACGCTTGGGTCGTTTCCGCCTTCATAGCGAATAAAAAAATTACTGCGGGATTATACTCAAGTTTTTTGCCAAGGCAGGGCAAATATACTCAAGACTTTGAAAGCGCCTAATCTGCGGTAGAATAATTAACCTTGATGTCGCCAATTGGCGAAAAAATGAAAAACAACAAAATATACCTGTATAAAAATGGCGGCATGGATAATCTCCATGCCGCCGCCGATTCATTTTGCCAAATATCTGTACTTACTTCGACTGTATCATCTTCTTCGTTGCAGTATCCGTAGCCGTCTCTAATTTGTAATACAAAACCCCCGTCGTGTTCAGCAAGGCGCGGTCGAGCGGGATCGAGTTCTCACCTTTGGCGAACTGGCCTTTCTGCTGGTACACCAGACGGCCTGTTTCGTCAAAAACAGTCAGGGTGGCTTCGGCAGCCGTTGGCAAATAGAACCCGATGCTTGTTTTGTTCACAAATGGGTTCGGTTGGTTTTGGTACAACTCGAAGCCAAGTCCTGAAATCGTTTTGCCGTCAAATCTGAATGCGATGTTGAGGCGCTCAACAGCGCCCGCCTTCGCTAAAGCTACGGCGGGTAAAGCGGGTAAATACGCTTCTGCCCGTGTAATCGAGCCAGACACGCCCAACATTTCGCTCAATTTGCCAGATTTGGCAGCGCGGAATTGCAAGGTGAATTCCTGTGCGCCGTCTACTGAAACGGTCACAGCATTATCAAATTTGCCAAAGTTGCTCGCGCTCACGTGGTCGCTTTCCTTCAGACCAACCATTTCCAAACCATCCAGGGTCATGGTGAACTGGAAACCCTGCAATTCTTGGGCTGATTTGAACGTCACTGCGAGTGTTTCGCCCGCTTTCACTGCGCGGTCAGCGATGTCGAAGAGCGCCGTGCCGATGGTGCGTTCTTCTGCCTGCATCGTGGCATTTGCTATTGCCGTGTTGTTCACGTCTCCGACTTTGACGCCCATGAAATCCTCGTGCATGTGGTTGGTCACAGCATCCGCTATCGAAATGGTTTCGGGGAATAGCGTCTCGAATGGATTGTCCAGATTCGGGAACGTGAAGGCGTAGTCCACAAAGCGCCAGGACTTGTTGTTAGGCAGCACCTGATAGATGCCTAAAATCAGTTTTCTAATTTCTACAATATCGAAGGTGGTAATCGAACCAGACTTGTTGGCATCGGCAGCAATCATCTTGAACGGTGAGTCCAAGACTTCAACGAAGAGAATGTGTTTCGAGATCAGCACCAGGTCGTAGGTCGTCACGCCATTGAGCGGGTTGTCGTCTTTTTCAGGCGCGATGTTGAAGGTGGAAGCCAGGGGTACGTTGTTCATCACCTGGTATTCGCCATCCCCGTCCGAAAGATCGAAGAAGGAATACGGCGGGGTGAAACTGCTCGTGCCCTCTATCTGTACCATGGTCTCTTCAACGCCTTCCGTCATTTCGGTTTTGATCACGCCCGCTACATCTATACGGGCAATGGTGCCGCAATTGCCCATATTGTCCTGTACAATGATGTACGTCTCACAGTAGTCGGCGTTGTCAGCCGCATCTATTGCCCAGAGTTCTACGCATTGTGTACCAATTTCCGTACAGGTAAAATTCACGGAAGTAATTGGTTGACCGTTGGCATCCAGCGGGAATCCAGTCCCAGAGTCGCATTTGCGAACCCCGATTTTCAATTGACCATCGGGGGTACAGTTGTCTTCAGTGTATTGCAAGAAATCGGACGCCCACAACTGAATCATACCCGTAGGCATGATGTTCACAGAGAGGCCATTGAGACAGACTACTGTTGGCGGTTTGCAGTCTTTTACGGTGAAGGTGTATTCGCAGGCTGTTTCGTTGCCGCAGCCGTCTTTTACAAACCATTTTATTTTGTGCGTACCGTGTGGGAATTCCGGGATAGTGAAGACATTCGGGAATTGCTGGGTACTCCAGCGCACAGAGAACATTCGCTTCGTGCCAGTGGTATTGAAACGCCCTAATAAGGTGAACTGATAGTTCTGGTTGAGCGGCAATCCACGATTGTCATATTGCCGAGGTGTTCCTCCCCCATAGTTGGGCGTGTTGATGTTGTTGAAATAAATAACGCCAGGCGGTGGTGGGTTGAGGCTGTTCACTACCGTTTCCATCGTTCCGTCGTTGTTGAGGTCTAGGAAAAGAAGGTAGTGCGCAGAAATGTTTGGCCCGGAGCAAAGGTCTTTGCCGACTATGGTCAGGTCGGCAGGGCCTTCACATAGGTCGTGGCTCTGTGTGTTGTTGTCCCACCAGTCTACATGGTTCCACAAGCCTGGGTCGTTCACCGTCACGTCGCAGTAAAGTGTGTCAGAAGGGCAATGATCAAGCGTAGGCGGATGACCATCAATGACTTTGATGATCTGCTTGTATTGGTAACAGTTCGCATTCTTCTCCCAGAATGTGCAGTAGTTGGTCGTCGTTAGGTCCGTCGGATTGATCCGCACAACGGTCGGCGCCCAGGGGGCAAGCGTTCCGCAGGCTGAAACAGTTGGTCCGGGCAAGTTGGTCGGATGGTTGACAATTGCGTTCGGGTTCGGGTTTGGAACGTAAATGCAATCCAGGTTCGGATTGTAGGTACACCAGTTGATGATCGTCCAGGTCCGTTCGATTTTGAAACAGGCATCGGGAACGACCGTGAAAATTTCATCTTCATAACTAAGGCCCAATAGCTCACAATCCTCCCCAAAGAATTTAGGCTCGTCGTAGCGTGCCGAATCGTTGCACACCGTTACAATTGCATCGTTCGGGAATTTTATGAAATAGTCTTGCTCATACGTCACAATGACGCGCTGGGTGCATTGGCTGGAGTTGTTCATGCAATCAAAAGCACGGAAGGTCCGAGTGATCGTGCCCCGGTTGCACACGGTGTCAAAGAGGGAGTAATTCACCGAGTGGGTCAGTCCCTCCTGGCCTTGGTACACTTGTGCGGTGTCCAGACAGCAGTTGTCGTCCACTTGAGCGATTCCATAGACCCAAAGGCTTGGGTCAAAGTTTTCGCAGTTCACGGCTACCTGTGCTGGGGGCAGACAAGAAGGCTTGATTTTGTCTTGCACTTCTACTTGCACCATGCAGTCGTTTGTGTTTCCGTTGCAATCGGTTACGCGGAAAATGACCATTACGGTATCGCCCAAGTCGTTGCAACAGAAAGGCACCGTGGTAGAAAAGTTCGTTCCGCCACATCCATTCGACGACATTCGCGCTGCCCGGAGGCTTTCCAAACAACAGGCATCGTAAGAGCCATCGTCGAAGGTAGTGGCGTTCACCAGCGCCTCGCCACCAGTGGTAAGCGCTACGGTGGTGAATTGGTCACAGGCGGCCACGGGCGGTACAAGGTCTTGCACATTAAGATTGAATGTGCAAGAGGTAGTATTGCCACAATCGTCTTCGGCAATGTAGGTCACTGTCTGATTCCCAATGGGCAAGCAGGACGTAAGCCCAAAAGCAGCCAGGGTGTCGTTATCCCACCAGTTGTTGCCGGGGAAGTCCTGGAGCGTACCGCCAAAGGTGTACATCCCCGTCTGCTGGTTGGTCTGTGGGTCGAAGGTCTCCACTATGCCACTGATATTGTTCATCCGCGAGCAGAGGTCTTCGATGATGAGGTCGGGCAAATCAATATTGCCACAGCATTGGAAAGGGTTCACCGAAACGGTGGTGTTCGGTGGGCAGCTCATTACGGGGCCTTGTTTGTCTTCGACTTTGATCAATTGGTTGAGGAAGATGAAGTTGGAGGTACACCAGTCAATAATGGTCCATTCGCGGCGGATTTTGTAGGTCCCGTCGCAGATTTCAATCTTCCAGTCGTGGTATTCCCAGTTGATGTTGCAACCACTTGGGAAGCCAAAAACATGGGGATAACCTTGAAGCCCTTGACCTTCGATCCAGTCAGGGGTAGGGTAGGCAGCAGTACAGTTGAAGCCGGGAGCATCGAATCCGTCGTAGTCGGGCGGCAAGCTCACGTCGGCCAGGGTGGGGCGGAGGAGGCCTATGGTTTGCTCGCAGGTGGAAGTGTTTCCGCTTGCGTCTACCGCCGTCCATTTGCGCGTAATGATTTTGCTCAAGCCCGATGCGCAGTTTTGCGAGACTTCTGAGTCAATATAAGTCAGGTTGAAACTCTGGCAGTCTGTTGCCACCGGGAATGCCGCAAGGATTCCCAAAGTGTTGAACAAGTAATCAGCCGATAGCTCGGGCGTATTGCATGGCACGGAGAAATTCTCGCAGGTAAGCACCGGAGCAGCCTTGTCCTCGATTTTGATATTTCCCCAGCATTTGTTGCCACTCACAAGGTGTGTCACGCGCACCTGGTAGGTTTTTCCGATGTCGTTTGCGTCAATAAAACCGGGCAGCCAAGGGCCGTTTCCATAAGGAAGGGTTTTGTCAATCTCCACGATATAGTCATCAAAACAGCCATAAGAGCCTTCCAAAATCATGTCGGGCGTAATAGTCAGCGAACAGTCGTCATCGCCGAGCGAGATGTACACGAGGTCGTTGCAAGAGAGGTTTGAAGGCGTAGCAACCACGTTTACGAAGACTGTAATAGTTTGGACACAGCCGGGGTCGTTCGGGCCAAATGCTTTAGGAACACCGCCGTCCACCCTGTACACAATCACGTATTGGCCTACCCCTTGTCCGGGATCAAACATGGTAGCAGGCACTCCATTTACGGTGAAGCCCTCGCTGATGATGTTGGCATCGCCGGGGGTTCCTGTGAGGTTTACCGGGGCAGAGAACAGGCAGAATGGCCCGCTCAGGTCAGCTGTAATGGTCGGGTTGGGATATTGGCAGGAATTGCCAATAATGAGGATTTCTCCTATTTCGCTGCGGACAGTAATGGAATATCCCAGTGCGTCTACATGGATTCCGGTCAAATAATAATCGCCGCTGGGGACAGGATTTTCTACAAAAACTGTCCCAATCGGAACCAAAATGGGGGCGGATGGTGGGGCGGGACTGTTGGCCAAATAGAAGCCCGTATTGGCAATGACCGTCCAGGTTTTTCCTGCCAGCGATTCGATTTTGATGGTCTCGCCAAATTGCCCGTTGCTCAAAGTCGTTGCGTTGTTTTTGCAAACGCAAGGGTCGGTGATCAGAATTACCGGGGTGCAGCGCGAGAAGGGCGGGATGGTCACGTTGATCGTGCAGGAGCCGACATTGCCACAGGGGTCCTCTACCGAAATGGTCACTTGCCGGGTGGTGCCTTCGTCGTCGCAGTCAAAAAACTGGGTCGGGAAAGGAATCACTGTAAGATCGCCCACATCGGCGCAATTGTCTGAATAAGTGAAATTTACGTCCCCAATATCGAGCGAAGCATTGCCGAAAATATCCAGATTAAGGATGATATCCGCCGGGCAATTGACCGTAGGTGCCGTGTCGTCCACGATGGTTATCACCTGGTTTAGCACGGTCTCATTGCCACAATCGTCTGTTGCTGTCCAGGTGCGATAAATGAATTTTTCTTGCGGGCAATCGCCAGGTTCTTCGCTTTCCTCGAAGGTCACAGTCGGCCCTTGCGAGGCTGGAATGAACGTCTGGCCAGTGTTAACACCACAATTGGTAGCAGCCAAAGGGCCCGCCCAGGTAAAGTCGGAATACTCGTCGCCATTGCCGGTCAGGTAAATTGAAAAACCAATAGGAGTTGTGCCAACTTCTTGTACCCCAATATTGGTGGACATCATGCCGTTTGCCGGACCATTAGCCGCAACAAAGGCACCTTCATAGCTCAAAAACTGTACTACCATTCCTCCCATGACATTGTGTATCAATGCCATACCGTCGGGGGCGCCGTTTTGGATTCCGTCCGCTGGATAGTTGAAACACAAGGTTCCAAAGCCGTTTGCCTGGTTTGGAATGATGCCGCCAAGCACGAGGGTGTTGTAAGACAAACCATTGGCACCGTTGTACAGTACCAGGGTATAGTTGGCAAGGTTGGTGCCTGCCGTTCCGGCAATTTCGATGAATTCACCTACATCGCCCCCTGCGTTATCGTAGTGGATTTCATTGATCCAAACCTTTTCCGTCTGCATTCCCGGCACGTCGCAAAGGTCGGCGGCAGTAAGCATGGGGGCAGGTGGCACGGGGTCTTCGCAGCTCAGGGTCATGTCCATCGGGAGTGGTGGCGGCGAGAAAGAGGGGCCTTCGGTATCCGTTACCGTAATGATTTGGGTATGAGTAATGGAATTTCCACAAGCGTCGCTGAGTTGCCACATCCGGGTGATGGTGGATTCACCATTGCAATCTCCCGGTTCGATCATTTGACTGAAAATGGACGGTATCACGCCCGGGAGCGGATTAATGGTTTGGCCGGCGTTCAAAGTGCCGGGCGATTGGGCAAGCGGCCCAACCCAGTTGAAGTCGCTGTATTGTTGGCCTGTGCCGGTCAGTTGGAGCGACAATCCGATGGGGTCTGCCCCGGCTTCCAGTACGCCGATATCGGTGGACATCATGCCGTTGGCCACGCCGCCTACGGCAACAAACGCGCCTTCGTAACTCAAAAATTGGATCACCATGCCGCTCGTCGTTGCAAGCGCGATGCCGTCAGGGGCGCCGTTCTGGATGCCATTGACTGGGTAGGCGAACGATAATGCGCCAAATCCGCCCGCTTCGTTGTCAATCAAACCGCTCAGCACCGTAGTGCTATAAGGTGCGCCACCCGTGCCATTGTACAATACGATCTGATAATTGGAAAGGTCAATGCCTGCTGTTCCGGCGATTTCGATAAACTCGCCGACGTCTCCGCCCGTGTTGTCATAATGGAATTCATTGATAAAAATTACCGGCACAGGAATGCCCGGATCGCAGTTGTCGGTGCCATCCAGCACCTCCGGCATTGGAACATCCGAGCAGGAAACGGTAATGTCCTCCGGGAGTGGATTTTGGTTGAAAGTTGGCGCCGTATTGTCTGTAACGGTGATGGTTTGGGTGAATGTAACCCCGTTGCCACAATCATCCGTGGCTTCCCAGCTGCGCGTCAGGGTGTATTCCTGTGGGCAATTGCCGGGGGTGATGTTTGGGGTAAAAGTTACCGAAACATCTGTATCGCACAAGTCGGTGGCGGTCACGTCGGGCACGTCGGGCAGGTCTTGGTCGCATTCCACAGTCACGCTGATGTCTGGCAAGTTGTTCAGAACAGGCGGCGTGTTGTCTTCCACACTGATGGTCTGGGTGTGCACTACACTATTGCTGCAATCGTCGGTGGCGGTCCAGGTGCGCGTCAGGGTGTATTCCTGTGGGCAATTGCCGGGGGTGTTTTGCTCGTCAAAAACGACGGGTACGTCTGGGTCAGCGAAATCAGTTGCGGTCAGGGTTGCCGCTGGTGGCACATCGTCAGAACACTCAATGGTTTCGTCTTGTGGCAATGGGTTTTGGTCAAAAGTAGGTGGGTCGCCGTCGCCGGGGTTAATGGTTGCTTCATCGCCATCGGTACAATCAGGATCGCCTGTGTCGCGCACAAAAATGGAGTAGGTGTTGGGCGCAAGGTCCATAAAAACATTGCTTGGCAGATAATTGACCCCATCAATGGAATATTCGATTCCCAGGCAAGTCGTGCAGGTGGCGGTAATGGTGATGGTACCATCGTTGTCGCCTTCGCAAGTTTCATGGGTAACGACAATATCCGTGATGGCAATGTCACAGTTGACTACTGAGCAACTGCCGGGGTCAACGATTTCGACCTCAATGGAGCAATTTTCGTCGTCGGCATCAGTAATTGTCACGGTAACATTCCCTCCGCCTGCCGAGCCTTGTTGGAGGCGGAAAAATTCTGAATTGCCATACGGGACGTTGTTGGGCGCCGCGTTGCCATTCAATAAAACAGTGCCGCTGCTGACGGTCACATTGTAACCGTTTGCGCCCAAAGTAGTTCCGCTGGGATTGAGTTGAAACCAAATAAAGTCGTCTGTATCGTCACCTCCGCTTTCGTTGTTGTCTTCACAATGCACATTTGTGAGCCCTGCATCAACAAGTTCGCAAAATGGAATGGAGCAGGAACCTGGATCTACAACCAGCGCATCAATGGTACAATTGTCGTCCCCGTCGTCCGTAATGGTCACGGTTACATCGCCTCCGCCAGCCGAGCCAGCCTGCAATCGGAAGAAAGTGGATACGCCATACGGAATATTCGTAGGAGGATTGCTGGTGCCTTCTGTTACAGAACCCACATTGACCGACACGCTGTAAGTAGTGGCCAATCCTGTACCCGTCGGATTCAGTTGAAACCATATATAATCATCGTTCGGGTCGTTGCCGGATTCATTGTTGTCCTCGCAATGTATGTCGGTGAGGCCTGCGTCGGTAAGGTTGCAGGCAAAGCTTGCTTGAAGGTTAATGTCATCCAAGCCAAATTCGTCGCGAGAGCCAGCACCACTTACGTCAGCACCGCTCCAGCGGATGTAGTAAAAAGCACCTGGGGCTACGTTAAGCCCGGTGATCGAGGTTGAACGAGAAGGTGCAGCTCCCACCAGTACCCAGCCGAGTGCATCTGCCGCTTCGATAGAAGTATAATTGAGGGCAGGCACATTGGTGTACGTTACATGGTCAGCCGAATGTGAGAAGTTGAACGAATTGGCGCGTCCTTGGTCATTGCGCACATATATGTTGTAGGAAATATCGAGTTGAGTAATATTCGTCGTCCCTGTATTTTCAATACGCAAAGTAAGCGTACCAGGTGCCCAATCGCCACCGCCCGGTTGGATCATAAGCGCGGGATTCGCTGCGGAATGAGGAGCGCCTGTATAAGCGTACATGCCGCCAGTTATTTGTGCTACGGCTACCGAACCACGCGTGTAGTCGGTGTTGACGGTTGTTTGAGTCCCACCAAATGCAAGTGCACCATTGCTCCAGCCCGTTACTGCCCAGGCATTTGAGTTGAGTCGGCCGGCAGTTACGGTATTCGGCTCATACCCTGCACCAGCAAAAGCAGTACTTGGATTGGAGCCAACCGAAGTAGGCATTGAATTGCTAAAATTGAGCGAACTCGTTGGTGTCCCGTTGGAAAGTTTCACCTGACCGAAGGCCACACAAGACACAAAAATCGAAAATACAAGGAGTAAACCTTTTTTCATGAGGAAATGATTATTAGAATAAAAAGCGAACTTCGAAACCTATAAGGTTTCAAAAACCTTATAGGTTTGCTTGCCAAAAAACTGCCCTGGAGCAAGATCAGGCAAACCAGCAATTGGAAAATGACTTAATGGAAAACGGGCTTACTTCTCCGAAGGCAAAAATTAGGCCGGACATACAGGGGGGAACAAAAACGGCGGCCCAGCAGAAGAAAAGTCAGCGGCATAATGCCAAAATAGTCATGAGATTACAGAAAAAACACAAGGATTAAAAAACTCCTGCAAAAGTAAAAAAGCCCAGCCGTAAATACAGCAAGGCAAAGGCTTTTTCCGAAAACTTAATATCCCAATATCCCAATATCCCAATATCCTAATATCCCAATATCCTAATATCTCAACTTCAGCACCCACACATTCCCCGTCCGCCCGCACTCGTCCATGGCTTGTGCCGGGTCGAAATCGAGTGCGATATTGGGGGAAAACTTGCTGCGGTCTTTCAAACTTATCGCTACCGTGCCTTCTAAAACTTGTCCCGGCAAAAGCAGCCCGTCCAGTGTTTCGCGTCCTTTTTTTATGCTGGTGGTTCCTGCTGGAATGGCCCCTCGTGTCAGTTTTGTGCCGCTCACAAAGTAGAGATTCACAAGCGGTTCGGCATTTTTGGAGAAAAAATGAGCGGGCGCATTGCCCGTGTTTTTCAAGAAAAAACGGAGGCGCATGGTACGCTCACCCCAGTCCTCTACATAGGCGGTGTCGAACACGATTTCAGCGCAAGCACCAGTGCCGGCCACGGTTTCATGTTCGCGGGGTCTGAGCCGCACATTCAGCCAAACAGGTTCGGAAATCTCGCCCGGTTTGAGTTTTGGGCAGCTGCCCCGCGCAGCCGCTGCGATGGCTGATTCGTGGCCGCGCAAGAGGTTGGGAAGGCCGATTGAATCGAACTCTACCACCATTTCGGCAGCGTTTTTTTTTGCCCCGATGTTTTGGCGACCGGTGTTCGCCATCCGGCAGCGGAGGCTGAGGTGCTGGTTTTTTTGTTGTAAAATTTGAACGTCGAAAAGGGCCACGCGCAGGCCTGTATAGCTGGACTGTGCGTAGCTTTGAATGACTAGAAAAATACAAAAAAACAGAACAACGGTGTTGCGAAACGGGAACTTCATGCGGTAAAAGTAGCCTTACGATCCGAAATTCAATTCCCGGTCACCACCAATTTCCTATATGTTGTTTTTCCTGCATTCTCCAGGAATACAAAATAGAAACCAGGGGCCAGGTCTTGAATTTTTGTGGTTTGCCCAACGAAAGATAATTGCCGGTGAATTCGTCCTGCAATGTCAATAACCGTGGCTTGCGAAGTCTGAGCAGTGGCTTGGTCGAGCCATTCAATCCAAAAATCTCCAGTATTGGGGTTGGGGTACACTCGTGCTGCCAGGACATCTTTTATAACTTCTGTTGCGCCCGAAGAAGGCAGGGTCTCGACCAAAACATTGAGCGTAGTATTAGTCACGATGGCGGGATTGAAATCGAAGAAAATATGCGCGGTGTTGCGCAGCTCAGTTGGGTCTGGCAAGTCGCTCTTGGGTGCGATGCGGTACTTTACAAAACCCTGACTTCCAGCATAATCTACGGATTCCCACAGAAGATTGATGTTGTCAAAAACAAAGGTCAGCACACCATCAGCGCTCATGCTTGTCCGCATTGCGTGACTGGAGGCTACAATTTGCAGGGTAGAAATGTCCAGGTTTGTATCCAGCGTATCCCGGAGCACCACGGTAAATGCGGTGTCGTTGCCTGAATTTTGAAATCTTATGGTGAAATCGAGGGCATCGTTCAAAAGAGAATACTGGTCTACAGAAGGCCCGACAGAGGCCGATGCTTTGTCGTTAGGATCGTAAGAGCAGACAAATTCTACCCTTTCATCTTGTTCGGCAGAGGCAGTTACGATTCCATTTTCAAGTACCGTAACATCAGATTGGAACGACAAGATTTGCCCTATTACATCCACTCCGGGTGCTTGGAACACAACTTTTATTTGTTCCAATTCGAACATTGACAAACCGTTGTAATGCCATGTGAGCAGATTTCCCTGTATTTCATCGGGTTGGGGTTCTGCATGGAGGAAAGTGACTGTGGGGTCGTAAAGCATAGTGATGTCGCCTTCAGCCTCCAAGAATCCATAGTTCGTAATCGAAAGCCAAACATTCATTTCTTCATTACAGCGCATCAAGCCTACGCTCATATTGAGTGAAATGCTGTCAAACGTATTTACAGCCCATGCACCGAAGTTGAACCCAGAAAGTTCGTTTGTTCCCATATTCAGCGGCAGGTTTTGCGCTGTTGTAGGGGTAAAAATCTCATCGCCAGAATAATTGAGTTGGTATTGGCCGGGCGATGGGAAAAACGTGAAATGACCATCGAAGTTTGTTAAAATCGTCGTATGATCTGGTTTATTTACCACCTTTTGGTTTGGAATGCCCGGTTCAGCAATGCTCAGATCATGCTCGCCGTCTTGGTCAGCATCGAAAAACACGGTGCCACTTACTCCTGAAGTTGGGTTGATAACATGATTTGAAATACCCCTCTCGTTGAAGATCGTGGCTCCGTCAGAGGAATTATGCAAAAACCATTTATTCCCGAATGGGTCAACCCGAACACGCGAAGCATACGGGCTTGCAAGTGGGTGGTCTAGAAAATTGTACGACTCAAAAGTGCTCCCATTCCATTTGTGGACTCCATCCCTATTTGACAGCCAGAAATCGTGTTCCTGATCCTGTGCCATGGAGCGGATACCTTGAGAGCCTGTTCCAGGTACAGAGAAAAATTGCCATCCTGCACCATTGTATCTTAGAAGGCCATCTTTGTTGCTCGTCCAAATCATTCCCGCATCGTCCACAAAAACCCAGTAGGAGTGTCCCGAAACAGGGGAATTGTTCTCATCAAAAACAAGCCAAGAAGTCCCATCCCAGCGAGCAATAGCATTGTCAAAACTTGTGGATATCCAAACATTCTGCTCATGGTCAACCTGTACACTGTTCACATATTTGCCGATGGGTGAGTTTTGCTCATTGTACCAAGTCCATGTATTCCCATCAAACTTTCCCAAGCCTGCCATTGAAGCAACCCAAACCGTGCCATCCTTTGCAATCGCAATTTCACGGGCCGGAGATCCATTTGGGGTTGAATAATTGGTAAAGATGCTGCCATCAAATTTTGCAAATGCAATGGTGTTTGTGGTGTTTTGGTTGAAAGCCATCCAAAGGTTACAGTTGGTGGTATCTACCGTTAAAGACTCAATGGAAAAGTAGTCTGTATTGAAGCCCATGTCGTGCATGGTGTAGTCTTTCCATGAAATACCGTCAAACTTTGTAAGCATGTCTGTGCCGCCAAACCATGTATTGTTGTCACAATCAACAGCCACATCTCCGACATAATTACTGGCAAGCGGATAAATTTCGGTGTTGTAGCTTATCCATTTTTGCCCATCAAACTCGTACACTCGGGCTTCGTGTACCCAGTTTGGGCCTCGAAACCACAAATGACCTTGGTCATCTACGGTATGGAGCGTAGCATTGGGGGCTGGCGGTAGGTTTGGCAGATCGGAAACCTTGGTGTACTCCCAAGAATTGCCGTCAAATTTTGCAAAAGCAGATGCTTCGCCATACCACGGGTCAAAAGCGACGTAAAAGTCTCCAGCTACATTGCAGAACATTTTTCCGATCGGTAAGATGTCGCCTCCAATGGTTGCTTCATCCACCTCCGCCCAAATGTTTCCATCAAAATACCGAATTCGGTAATCAAAGTCGCAAGCCCCCGAAAGGTGTTTATAGGTGCTCACCCAAAGCGTGTTCTGTTTGTCGAAGCCTATTGCATATATACCTTCACCCTCAATGAGCGGTATGTTCAATTTTATAACATCGTTGTTAGCATAATCATACCGGGCTAGAACCAATCCACTAGACACCCATAATGCTCCTGTTTGGTCTAAGGTCAAATTGCCAATGTTGGATGAGCCGAGCACGTTTGCGATGATATCTTGGTGTTCACTAAAATTAGTGCCATCATAGAAGAAAACTTTTTCGCAACCTGTGCAGGTTCCATTTATGAAAGATATGAACCATAGGTTCCCTTCGGGCGTGATTTCCAACTCTGATATTTGCACAAGAGGGAATTCGGCGTTGATGTCATAAAACTGATCCCAATTCTTTTCGCCGTCGAATCGGAGCAACCCGCCTCGGTTGCTCGACACCCAAATTGTGCCATCGGGCGCAATATTGACAGCCTCCACGCCAATGCCACGAAGCCCTGAGTTCCACGGCTGAAATATTTTTCTTTGTCTGGTTTTGCGGTCTATGCGTTCAAGTCCGCCTGGTGTGCTCACCCAGACATAGTCATCGGTAGGCAAAATGTCTGATACAAAATAGTCATTGGCATAATTTACCCATTTCGGAGACTGAGCAGCCAAAAGTTCACTCATAAGGATGAACCCGAGGAGCAAGTAACTTTTTTTCATTGTCTGAAATTTTGTTGAAAGGATGCACAAATGTAATTCTGCAATCAAGTAAAAAATCGGAAATTCCGTGTTTTGCCCAATGCTATACATTTTGGCAATCCCATTCCTTTTCTACCTTCACCCCAGAAATTCTAACGCATTCGAATCAAGAGTTAGTCGGGTTTTTCTGCGAAACCTATAAGGTTTTCAAAACCTTATAGGTTTTAAAGATGAAAATCAACCTTTGTTTTTCAACCCTTGATTCGAATAATCCATTATTCATGAAACAATTCACCCGGCTCGGCTTTTTACTCGCCTTATCGTTCATCGTTCCTCGTTCCTCGTTAACGGCCCAACAAACTTTCCCAACCTCCGCTCCTTCTGATGAGCGCACGGGTTTTTTGCCGTTGTTGGCGTCCTCGCCAACAACCACAGCAAGCAGGATTCCAAGCAGAAGTTGGCTGCGGAGAGTGTTGTTGGCGAGGACGCCAACAACGGCAAAAGGGAAATTTGTGAAGGCGTTCTAATCAAGGGGGGTGTGTCGCTTGCTCAGACTTTCCAAGTTTT
>CAZPTQ010000095.1:0-20922 GCA_964589365.1 uncultured Saprospiraceae bacterium | reverse complement strand
GCTAACACTTGTTTCCCGAACTTTTGACCACAAATCCGTAGTCAAAAGTGCGGGAATCTCAGCTATCTACGAACACGCCCCCGCCTCCAGTATACACCAGAGGCGGGGGCGCAGTTCAAAATGGTAGCAGGAGCAAGTGGCCATTGGATTTTCGATTTGTCAGACCGAAAGGTAGTGTGGCACTTTTTTTCATACGAGCATTGGGCAAATTAAAATTTACCAATGGGCGGATGTGCAGTATAAGCGCACTGGGCGTGGACAGATTTCGTCAAAAGAACAACGTAGCACAGTAATGAAACGCTTGCATAAACGCCCTCAAATCATTCGCTCCGCAGCGATTTAACCGGGTTCGCCATAGCCGCCCGCCAGGTCTGCGAACCGATGGTCAAAACGCCTACGCCGAACAGCACCAAAATTCCCGGTAGCAAAACACCTATGCCCATCGAAATCCGGTAGGCAAAGAGTTGCAAAAACTGCCCCCCCAACAGCCAACCCAGCGGCGCAGCTATCAACACAGATACGCCGAGCAGCACCAGAAAACGGCGTGACAGCAGCAGTACCAAATCACGCGGCGAGGCACCAAGCACCTTGCGCACACCGACCTCCTTCATCCGCGTTTCGACGGTGTAGGTGGCCATGCCCAGCAAGCCGAGTGCCGCGATAACGATGCCCAGCAGGGCAAAAACGGACAGGATGGCGAGCATATCGCGGAAGGGCGCGTAGGTTTCGCGGATAGTCTCGTCGTAAAATTCAGATTCAATTGGCCGCTCTGGCACAGCCCCGGCCCATGTACGGCTAAGGGCCGTGATGGTAGCCATCGGGTCGGCCCCGGCTGTGAGTTTGAGATTGAGCCACTGCCATTGAGAGGCGTTGTTGCGGAACAGGAGGGGTTCGAGCGGGTTTTCGGCGGGGCGGAAAATGAAGTCTTTGAGCACGCCTCGGACGCTGAGGCGCATCGAATCACCAACGATGATTTGTTTGCCGATTGCTTCTGCGGGCGTGCCGAGGGCAAAACGTTCGCAGAATTTTTCGTTGACGAGGGCGAAGGATTCAAGTTCCGAAGAATCGGCGGCATCCGCCGGGAAGTTTTCGCCAGCGACGAAGGTCAATTCAAGGTTTTCCGAAAAATTCCGGTCAACGTGATATTCCCGAACGGGCTGACGCTCGTCGGTGGAGGAAATGCGGATGTCGTCAGACCAATCTTGGTGCGTCCCGAGGTGATGCGAAACGGCGGAGATTTTTTCCACGCCCGGCACGGCAGAAAGCAAGGGGATGATTTTTTCGGCTGATTGGCCTTGAAGCTCCACGTTCAGGATTTGGCTAGTGCTGAAACCGTAGTCTATTCGCATCATGTAGCCGACCTGTTTTGAAATGGCTGTCACCATCACGATGAACAGCAGGGAAACCGCGAACTGACTGACCAAGAGTACTTTGCGCAGACCAAAATGCCGGAGCAGTCGCAAATTCGCCAGCCTTTGCAGCACCGAGGCTGGGCTGAGGCGCGACATAGCCAAGGCCGGGAGTACACCCGCCAGCAAACCCACCGCAACGGCAAAACCGAGAAACCAAAGTGCCGTTGTGCGGTCTTCCCGCACCGAAACGTCGAGAAATTCGGTGAAGGAGAGGCTGTTGAAGCCAGGTTGCACAAGTTTCAGCAGCAGCCAGCCTAGGCCGAGGGCGAACAAGGAAGTGACCACGCCCTCGCCCAAAAGTTGCCCGGCTACCTGCGCCCGCGAGGCGCCCATGACTTTCCGGACGCCGATTTCGCGGGCGCGGGTCAGTGCACGCGCAAGGGTCAGGTTGGTGTAATTGAAACAGGCCGAAAGCATGATCACGCCGCCAAGTGCCTTCAAAGCCCAGAGCAAAAGAGCGGGCAATCCGCGCCCGAGGTTGTTCGAGAGGATAGGCCCAGGCGTGATGGCGGAAAGTGGTTGGAGGTAAAAACGGTAGCCTTCATCGCGGCTTTCGAGGCTTCGGTTCTCGTATTCGGCTTTGGCAATGGAAGCCAACGCATCCTCGGTTTGCGAGCGGGAAGCCCCGGGCCGCAAGCGGACGTAGGTGTAGGTGCCGTATATGTCGTTCCAGTCAGTGGAGAGTTCGCCGAAGAGGACACCGCTTTTTTCAAGGGCGGGTAAACTGGCGGCGGAGACGAGGGCATCAAATTCGAGGTGGGTTTTTCCCGAAGGTTTTGCCAGTATGCCAGTGACCTGAAATTCGCCAAAGCCGTTGATTTTCAAGGTTTTTCCGACGGCTTCCGAGCGCGGAAAAAAGCGGTCGGCACTTTCAGCGCTCAAAACGATGCTGAACGGCTCGTTCAAAACCGTAGCCGCGTTGCCCTCCGTGAGCGAAAACCCGAAAACCTCAAAAAACGACGGCTCTGCAAACATTCCCCGCACAGGCAAGATTTTACCGCCGCCTGTGACCTCACCATTGACCCGTGAAGCCAGCCGCGTAATATGTTCGACCTGCGCAAAACCCGCCGCCAGTGCCGCGCCCATCGGCCAAGGCGATGTGGCGTAAGGATCCCCACCGCCTCCCTTGCGAAGGGCTTCCGTATTGATACGAAAAACGCGGTCGGCCTCCGGGTGGAATTGGTCGTAGCCATAAGCGTTGCGCAAGAGCAGCAAAATGAACAGGCAAACCGACATACTCAGCGCCAGTCCGAAGATGTTGATGAACGAAAAAAAGGATGTTTCAGGAGGTTTCGGAGGCTGAGTTTG
Source organism: uncultured Saprospiraceae bacterium (assembly GCA_964589365.1). Taxonomy (GTDB): domain Bacteria; phylum Bacteroidota; class Bacteroidia; order Chitinophagales; family Saprospiraceae; genus M3007. The sequence goes on along the minus strand of CAZPTQ010000095.1, from coordinate 18,202 downwards.
AGGTAATTAGATAGCATGAGGGCTGTATTTTGTTAATTCGTTTATTTGTTGATTTGGTTATTTGGTTATTTGGGGATCTGGGGATTTGGTTATTCGAGCACTCAAGCTTGGTCACTCGAATAACCAAATCCCCGCATCACCCATAAAAATTTACTCGCTCCGCAGTGACTCAACAGGGTTCGCCAATGCCGCCCGCACGCTCTGAATGGCGACGGTTAAAAACGCGATGCATACAGCGGCTAAAGCCGCCGCTACAAACATCCACCATTGAATATCAATGCGATATGCAAAATCAGCCAGCCATTTGTCCATGAAATAATAGGCAATAGGCGAAGCTATAAGAATAGCAACAAGAACCAGTTTCAAAAAATCTTTGGCCAGCAAACCAGTAATACCTGCCACACTTGCACCAAGCACTTTGCGGATGCCGATTTCTTTGGTGCGCTGCTCGGCAGTGAAGACTGCCAGGGCAAACAAGCCCAGACACCCGATGAACAAGGCGAGTCCGGTGAACGCCCCCAGCAAGGATCCTGTTTTTGCCTCCGAGCGGTAGAGACTGGCAAAAGATGCATCCAGAAAATCATACTCGAAGGGTGCGCCGGGCGCCGCCGTTTTCCAAAGGGCGGTTGCTTTTTCGATGGCAGATTTTTCCGTGCCGGGGCGCAGCCGAACCGCCAGATAAGAACCCCAGGTTTGATATGTTTTGGAGGATTCATGGAAAATCGCTACAGGTTCAATGGCCATTTTTACCGAATTTATGTGGAAATCGCGCATCACGCCCACCACCTGGAACCGCTGTTTTCCATTGCCGGGATAGCGCATCCATTTCCCCAAACCACTTTCCCAGCCTATGGCTTCTACAGCGGCTTCGTTGAGAATCACAGAAGCTGAATCACTGTTAGAATTGGACAAAAAATTACGGCCTTCCAGCATTTCGATACCGAGTGTCGGCACAAAATCGGCATCGCTCAGGAAGGAGGAAATGGGAAGACTTTGCACCACAGGGCGGCTTTGCGCACCTTGTTCCGGCTCATAAAAATCGCCAAAACTGCCCAGGGATGGCAGGAAGGTCGAGTGGGTTGCGCTGACTACTTCCGGCAATTGGAGCAGTTGTTGACGGAATGTCTCACGGGTAAGCCCTCCCCCATTGGGGGAGTTGGAGGGGGCCAAATGCCGCGCATTCTCTACGATCAAAACGTTTTCACGCTGCAAACCTGGTGATTGCTTTCGGGCAAATTCCAATTGCCTGTACACCACAAATGAACTGAGCATCAATACAATAGACACCGAGAATTGAAATACTACCAGACCGCTCCGAACACTCGCATGTCCGCCTTTGGAATTCGCATTGGCAGTTTTGAAAACTTCCCCGGCTTTAAAACTAGAGAGGTAAAAAGCGGGATAAAGCCCGCCAAGCAGCGTAGTCAACAGCGGCAAAGCGAGCACAAAACCCAGAAGTTGTGGTGAAAAAAGGTCTGCCCAAGCCCACTCGTAGCCAGTCAAGTCATTGAATAAGGGCAATGTCGCCACTGCCACTGCTCCTGCCACCGTTACTGCCGCCCCGCTGTACAAAAATGCCTCCGCCAAAAACTGGGCAATGAGGCTGTTGCGCTGCGAACCAAGTGCCTTACGCACACCTACTTCTTTGGCGCGCTGCATGGAACGGGCAGTGCTAAGATTCATAAAATTAACGCAAGCCAACATCAGGATTAATGCTCCCACGATGCCGAACATCCGCACTTGTTGTCCGTCGCCCAGGGTGGCCATTCTTGAACTCAAGTCTGCTTGCCCGAGATGCAGCGATTTCAAAGGCAATAATTGCAGCGCGTAACGATCCCCGCGCTTCAGGCTTTCTTCAAAATTTTGACCGATGCGTTCATAGGCGGCGGGGGCGTAAGCCTGCACCATTGCGGGGAATTTTGCTTCCAAGGCTGCTAAGTTTAGGGGTGTGGCAGGCTCGCGCAAGCGAACCCAAGTATCAACTTGCAACCAAACCCAACTCCAGGAGAAGTGTTCCACGACTTTGAAATCTGCAATGGGCAGCAGGAAATCAAACTGCACCGAAGATGTAGCAGGCAGGTTTTGGACGATACCCGTGATGGTGAACAAGCGGTCGTTCAAGGTTAAAGCCTGGCCGACGGCGGCTTGTTTGCCAAAATATTTTTCAGCGGTTTTTTCGGTGAGAACGATACTGCCTGGGCGATCCAGGGCTGCAAATGCATCGCCTTCAGCCATGGGGAAACCGAAAAGTTCGAGGAAGGACGTGTCTGCTGCCAAGGCCTCGTCTTCGTTGAATACAGTATTATTGACGGGGTGGCTCGAAGTCATCCCGTCAATAGGATTCACTCGTTTTACTACTACCGTGCCCAAATCAAAGGTCCGCGCCGCAAGTTCGATTTCCGGAAAATCTGCGATCAAGCGCGGCCCAATGGGGGGCGGTGTATTGGTGGTGCGACTTTCTTCCTCGCCCATTTTCAGGTCGAGCGCTACGGCGCACACGCGGTCTGCATTGGGCAAAAAAGTATCGAAACTTTTTTCCTGCCACACATACAGCCCGATGAGCCAGCAAGCCGCAAGCCCGACGGCCAAACCGGCAATGTTTATCGTGGAGAAAAAGGCGCGACGACGGAGGTTGCGGAAGGCGATGGTGAAAAAGTTTTGGATCATACACGGAACTTTGGCAGCTTGCTTCAATCTAGGTGTTCATAAGCCGTGCCGGAAAATTTTTTGCTTGATTTTCAAGGAATTGCGAAGTGATGCGGCGCGTACCGTTGTTCGAAATCGGACGTTTGGGTGTTCGGGAGTGGACGGAGGATTGCTGGTACAGGTGGCGAGAACAGCAGGTACTTAAAGTATGTTGGAAGTTGAGAGATAAGAAGCAACACGCTGGACGATTCCCGCGAGCGTTTTTACAAATTAATAGTTGAACTTTTAATTTGTATATTCATGTATCTGATAAACCACCTGAACAATCCTTTTTGGTGTATGCGGCACTAGGTTATTTTTTCCAAAATTCGCTTTGCCTTTCAAATTTTATCTCGGAATCCTTTTCTTTGCCCCTGCTAAGAAGGGCGGCAAAAGAATGGCATCAAATTTGAAATCGTTCAGACAATGAAAAATATCAATTTCATAAACAACAACTGGTGGTGGCAAATCTCCGCATCGCAACCGCGACGGTAACTTGCCCTTTGTTGTTTTTTTGGAATTTGGTTTCCAACAAAAAAAGGCTCACCGCAAGCGGCGAGCCTTTTTTTGTTGGAAAAAACAAGCCCACGAACCCACAAATCAACTTTCGACAGCAATGACATTCAAGGTTTTAGAAAAAAGATTGCCCGCCGACACCGTGACCCCGGTGAGCCTCTACCTGCGCCTGCGCGACCGCTTTCCCGGTGCGCTGCTCCTCGAGAGTTCCGATTACCACGCCCGCGAAAACAGCCTGTCGTTCCTTTGCCTCGACCCTATCGCCGGGCTGGTGCTGCATCCCGACCGCGTGGAAACCACGATGCCCGACGGACAACCTCTTTCTGAAAAAATTTCAAGCGAAACGACTGTTTTCAATCTTTTGGAGGACTTTTTTCAGCAGTTCTCAATCCAAGCAGAAAGCATTGCTGCCCGAAAATTCAACGGCTTCTTCGGCTATTCGGCTTACGATGCCGTCCAATTTTTTGAAAAGATACGGTTCACAGACCGCCCGCAAATGGAGCGGCAAATCCCCCTGCTTTGCTACCGTTTGTTTAGCTTCGTCATCTGTATTGACCATTTCAGCAACCAAATGACCTTGCTCGAAAACTTGCCCGAAGGCAGTACCTCGCGCCTCGAGACCTTGGAAAACCTCATTGCCTCGCCAGTTTTTCCGAGTTTCAGTTTTCGCCAAGTCGGTGAGGAGGAAACCAATATGAGCGACGAATTTTTTAAAGCGATGGTCGCCACCGGAAAACAGCATTGCCAGCGCGGCGATGTTTTTCAGGTGGTATTGTCGCGGCAGTTTTCCCAAAAATTCTGTGGCGATGAGTTCAATGTCTATCGCGCCCTGCGCTCTGTCAACCCCTCGCCCTACCTTTTCTACTTTGATTTTGGCGATTTCAGGTTGTTCGGCTCTTCGCCAGAAGCCCAAGTGCGGGTACAAAACAAGCGGGCCATCATCAACCCAATTGCCGGAACGGTGGCCCGAACAGGCAACGATTCTGCCGACCGTGCCGCCGCCGAACACCTTTTGGCCGACCCAAAAGAAAACGCCGAACACATCATGCTCGTTGACCTCGCCCGCAACGATTTGAACCGGCTGGCAAGGCATGTACACGTTTCGATGTTGAAAGATGTACAATTTTTCAGCCACGTTATTCACCTCGTCTCCACGGTCGAGGGCGAACTTACCGACGAAACTTCGCGCGTCAGGTTGCTCGGCGAAACTTTCCCGGCGGGCACCCTGTCTGGTGCCCCCAAGTTTCGGGCGATGCAGATCATTGATGCACTTGAACCACACCCGCGCGGATTTTATGGCGGCTGCATCGGTTTTTTCAATTTTGAGCGCGAGGCGAACCATGCCATCCTCATCCGTTCTTTTTTGTCGAAAAACAACACGCTGCATTACCAAGCGGGCGCAGGCGTGGTCAAGGATTCCGACGAAGCGAGCGAAACGCAGGAGGTTTTCAACAAAATCGCTGCACTGCGGCGGGCCCTCAAATTGGCAAACCAATTATAAAATCACCACCGCTACGCTCATGAAAATTTTGATTTTAGACAACTACGACTCCTTCACTTACAACCTCGTGCAGTACCTCGAGGAAATCACGGGCACACGCCCCGAGGTTGTCCGCAACGATGAGATCACGGTGGGGGAAGTGGAGAAATTTGACAAAATCGTGCTGTCGCCTGGCCCTGGTCTCCCCCGCGAATCAGGGATATTGTGCGAACTGATTGAACAATGGGCGGGCAAACGGCCCATTTTTGGCGTCTGCCTCGGCCTGCAAGCCATCGGCGAAGTGTTTGGCGGACGGCTCGAAAACTTGGCAAACGTGTATCACGGAGTAGCCACACGAATGCGCGTAACCGACCCCGACGAACCCATTTTTAAAAATATCCCTTCGGATTTCGAAGCCGGGCGATACCACTCCTGGGTGGTGTCGCGGGAGGGGCTGCCCGATTGCCTCGTCGTGACTGCTGAAGACGAAAACCGCCAAATCATGGCCATGCGCCACCGCGATTTCGATGTGCGCGGCGTTCAATTTCACCCCGAATCTATCATGACCCTGCATGGAAAACAGATGCTGCAAAACTGGGCACTACAATGAAAAAAATACTCGAACAACTGCTAGAACACCAAAAACTCAGCCGTGCAGAAGCACACGACGCGCTGAGTCAAGTCGCTAAAAATCAATGCAATGAAGCACAAATAGCTGCTTTCATGACGGTGTTTTTGATGCGCAGCATTGCCGTAGAGGAACTCGCCGGTTTCTGCGACGCGCTGCTTGAACTCTGCCTGCGTGTGGACTTCGATGGCGTGCCCACGCTCGACCTCTGTGGCACGGGAGGCGACGCAAAAAACACCTTCAACATCTCCACCTTGGCCTCTTTCGTCGCAGCAGGCGCGGGCGCGAAAGTGGTCAAACACGGAAACTATGGCGTGTCGTCGGTCTGCGGCTCCTCGAACGTCATGGAAAGGATTGGATACGTCTTCAAAAATGATCCCGATGCGCTGCGTCGTGAGCTGGAGCAAGCAGGCATCTGTTTTTTGCATGCGCCGCTTTTTCATCCAGCCTTGAAAAACGTGGCCCCGGTGCGGCGGGCCTTGGGCATCAAAACGTTTTTCAACATGCTCGGCCCCTTGGTCAACCCGGCTCGGCCCGCCGCCCAACTGACCGGCGTTTTCAACCTTGAACTGGGGCGCATTTATCGCTATCTTTTGCAGGACTCCGATAAAAAGTTTGCCATTGTCCACACGCAGGGCGGCTACGACGAGCTGTCCCTGACCGCTCAGGCGGCCTGTTTTTCGCATACGGGCGAGTTCGTTTTGTCGCCCGACCAATTCGGCGGCGCGGTCAGCGAATCAAGCATTTTTGGCGGTGAAACGGTGGATAAAGCGGTGAAGATTTTTGTGGATGTTTTGGAAAATCGCGGTACAACAGCCCAGAACCGCGTGGTCGTAGCAAACGCCGCTCTCGCTCTGCAATGCGCTGGTACAGCCAAAAATCTGGAAGAAGGCATCGCCTCGGCTACCGAATCCCTGCATTCGGGGCGGGCGATGCAGGTGCTTCAAGCATTGATCCATTTGAATTAATAATTTTAAATTCTACGCAGTCAAAGTAGAACTAACCGTTCAAAATGAGTATTTTAGAAAAAATTATTGCCCACAAAAAGCAGGAAGTCGCCGAGCGAAAAACGCTTTTCCCGACGGAACTGCTCGAACGCAGCGTGTTTTTCCACACCCCCTGCGTATCGCTCCTGAAGTATTTGAAGGAAAAAAACAAGTCGGGCATCATCGCCGAGTTCAAGCGCCGCTCGCCCTCGAAGGGCGCCATCAATGCCTACGCCGATGTAGAACAGGTGACGATTGGATATATGCAAGCGGGTGCTTCTGCCCTGTCGGTGCTGACCGACGGGGAATTTTTTGGCGGTAAATTTGACGACCTGCGCACTGCCCGGAAATTTAATTTTTGCCCCATCCTGCAAAAAGATTTTGTGGTGGAAGAGTACCAAATCATCGAGGCGAAATCCATCGGGGCCGACGCTATTTTGCTCATCGCGGCTTGCTTGAGCAAACAGGAAGTAGCGCATCTGAGTAAATTCGCCCGCTCTCTCGGCTTGCAAGTGCTGTTGGAAATCCACGAGGCAAGCGAGCTGGATTTTTATACCGAGAATGTGCAGATCGTGGGGGTGAACAATCGAAACTTGAGCGATTTCACGGTCAACGTGGAGCAATCGTTTCGGCTGCTGCCACAGCTGCCGCCTGCGGCGGCAAAGTTTTCAGAAAGCGGCATCAACAGCCCAGTCACCGCCGCTCAATTGCTTGCTGCTGGTTTCGACGGGCTGTTGATTGGAGAAAATTTTATGAAAAACAGCAGGCCGGAGTTGGCTTGCCTCGAATTTATCGAACAGCTATGAAACTCAAAATCTGCGGCCTGCGCCAGCCTAAAAACATCGGCCATTTGCTCGAATTGCAGCCCGATTTCGTGGGCTTTATTTTTTATGAAAAATCGCCACGACACGCCACGGGGGTACTGGATGAGGATTTTGCCAAAAATATTTGCACCGCCAAAAAGGTCGGCGTTTTTGTTAATGAACAGATAGGGCAAATTTTGGCAACCGCCGAAAAATACAGCCTCTACGCGGTGCAACTGCACGGCTCGGAGTCGCCAGAAATTTGCAATCAGCTGAAAAACACTGGATTGAAAGTCATCAAAGCATTTTCCATCAGGTCGGGCTTTGATTTTTCAGAAACGGAACACTACGCCAGCGCGGCAGATTTCTTTCTCTTCGATGCCCAGGGCGATGCGCCCGGCGGCAATGGCGTGGCGTTCGATTGGTCGGCCCTGAAAAGATACGAAGGTCACACACCTTTCTTTTTGAGCGGTGGAATTGGTCCAGGCGATGTGGAAAGCATCCTGAATATTCAGCACCCGAGCCTCTACGCAGTGGACATCAATTCGCAGTTTGAAATCGCTGCAGGGCTAAAAGATGTGGGCGAAGTCGCCCGTTTCCGCCAGCAAATCCGGGCAGGTAAAACGGCCAAAAACCTCCGGGTGAGCGAACAGGGTTATTTTGGAAACTTTGGAGGCGCCTTCGTGCCGGAGATGTTGCAGCCCAACGTGGAGGAACTTCAAAACTGTTATCTCGACATTTTGAATGCACCTGATTTCCAGCAGGAATTCCAAGACCTCTTGAAAAATTATGTCGGTCGCCCAACGCCCCTTTTCGAGGCGCGACGGCTTTCCGATAAATACCAAACCCGCATTTTTTTGAAACGCGAAGACCTTTGCCACACTGGGGCGCACAAGATCAACAACACCGTCGGGCAGATTTTGCTGGCCAAACGATTGGGCAAAACGCGCATCATCGCCGAGACCGGAGCGGGGCAGCACGGCGTGGCGACAGCCACCGTTTGCGCGTTGATGGGTTTAAAATGTGCGATTTATATGGGCGAAGTGGACATCGCTCGGCAAGCCCCGAACGTGGCAAGAATGAAAATGCTCGGCGCGACGGTCATTCCGGCCATCTCTGGCAGCGCGACCTTGAAAGATGCGACGAACGAAGCCATCCGTGATTGGCTGTCGAACCCGACCGATACGCACTACATTATTGGCTCGGTGGTGGGGCCGCATCCGTACCCCGACCTAGTAGCGCGGCTTCAATCGGTCATTTCGGAAGAACTTTTGTGGCAAATCCCAGCGCAGACCGGCCAAAAACTGCCCGATGTGGTCATCGCCTGCGTGGGCGGGGGGAGCAACGCGGCGGGTGCGTTCTATCATTTTTTGAATGAAAAATCGGTGCGCCTTTTGGCTGCCGAAGCCGCCGGGCACGGCGTGACCACAGGAAAAACAGCGGCCACCATTGCGCTCGGTCGCCCCGGCATTTTGCACGGCAGCCTGTCCTATCTGATTCATACCAATGACGGTCAGGTAGTGGAACCCCACTCGATTTCGGCTGGGCTGGATTATCCGGGCGTTGGGCCGATGCACGCGCATCTGGCCGCTACGGGCCGGGTGGCTTATTTGCCTGTGAGCGACATGGATGCTTTGGCAGCAGCACAACTTTTGGCACGGCTCGAAGGCATCATCCCGGCACTAGAGTCGGCCCACGCGATAGCACTTTTGGAACAAATTACTTTTCAAAAAAACGAGCTCGTGGTCATTTGTTTGTCCGGGCGCGGCGACAAGGATTTACAGACCTATATGCATCAGATACAATGAAAATGAACCGTTTAGATCAATTGTTCCAACAAAAACGACGCGGCGTGCTGTCCGTTTTTTTTACTGCCGGGCACCCGAACCTGAACGACACGCGCCGCATTTTGCTCGAATTGGAATCTGCCGGCGCCGACCTGGTCGAAATCGGGATGCCGTTCAGCGACCCGCTGGCCGACGGCCCGACGATTCAGGCATCGAGCCACCGTGCCTTGGAAAATGGGATGAGCCTCCAGGTGCTGTTCCGGCAGTTGGAAAATATGCGTTCGGAAATTAAAATGCCCGTCGTTTTGATGGGCTATCTGAACCCGGTCTTGCAATTTGGCTTTGAAAATTTTTGCCAAAAATGCCGCGACATCGGCGTGGACGGCCTGATTTTGCCCGATCTGCCGCTCTGGGAATTTGAAACCCAGTACCTGGAGCTGTTGAAAGAATACGAGCTGCATCTCATTTTTCTGGTTACGCCACAAAGTTCGGAAGCGCGTATCCGACAACTCGACGCGGCCAGCAGTGGCTTTTTATATGCCGTTTCGATGGCTTCCACCACCGGCCAATCGGGGATTTTCGATGAAAAGCAGCAAGCGTATTTCCAGAAACTGGCTGACATGAATTTGAAAAACCCAGTCTTGGTCGGCTTTGGCATCGCAGGAGCTGCAAATTTCGGGATTGCCTCCCGACACCTTAGCGGTGGCATCGTTGGCAGTGCTTTTATACGCGCATTGGAAGAGAGGCAAAGCATTTCAGCCTTTGTAAATCAGTTTATTGAGCAAAAAAATCTATCAGCATGATTATTCAATTGGACAAAGAAATCACTCCCGCCAGAAAGGAAACCGTGCTGCGCAACATCGCAGATTTAGGCTACAAAAGCATGGATGTGCACACCCAGTTTTCAGAATATCTGGTGTGCGTTGGCAAAAAAGAGTTCGATATCCGAATCATCGGGCAACTGCCAGGAGTGGCCGACGTACACCGTGTTTCGGACGATTTCAAACTGGTGAGCCGAAAATGGAAGGTGCGACCCACCGAAATTGACCTGGGCGATGAGGTGAAAATCCGGCGCGGCGAAGTGGCCTTGATGGCTGGCCCCTGCTCCATCGAAAGCGAACGGCAGGTGGAAGGGTTGGCCGACCATCTGTTGGCTAACGGCGTGAAAATCATGCGCGGAGGTGTGTTCAAACCGCGCAGTTCGCCGTATTCTTTTCGCGGGATGGGGCTTGAGGGGCTTCGGATGTTTGCTGAAATCTGCCGCTCACGGGGCATCAAAATCATTACTGAGGTGATGGACGCGGCGCAAATTGATGCGATGTACCCCTTTGTGGACATTTTTCAGGTCGGGGCGCGGAACGCTCAAAATTTCACGCTGCTCGATGGGCTGGGAAAAGTGGACAAGCCAGTGCTCATCAAGCGCGGGATGTCGGGTACGTTGGAAGAACTTTTGCAGGCGGCAGAGTACGTTTTTTCCAATGGCAATGAAAAAATCATCCTCTGCGAGCGCGGCATCCGCACCTACGAACAGGCCTACCGAAACACACTCGACCTGAACGCCGTGCCGATCCTGAAAGACAAAACCCACTTGCCGGTCGTGGTTGACCCCTCGCACGGTGTCGGAATTCGACAATATGTGGCTTCCATGGCGCTCGCTGCGGTGATGGCTGGTGCCGATGGGCTGCTGCTCGAAGTACACGATACGCCTGAAAAAGCAGCTTCCGACGGTCAGCAAACTTTGAACTTTGAAGAAGCAGAGAATTTGTACTTGAAAGTACGGGCGGCGGCAGACTTGCTAAGAGGGTAACTATCCCGCCGAGTCGGGATTTCGATCTTATTCACTCCGCAAACTCTTTACCGGATTCGCCAGGGCTGCCCGCACGCTCTGAAAACCCACGGTTATAAACGCAATTCCCATTGCCACGGCTCCTGCAACTAAAATCATCCACCATTGCAAATCAATGCGATAGGCAAAATCGGCGAGCCAACGCTGCATGAAATGATAGGCAATGGGAGCGGCAATGACGAATGACCAAATGACGAGCATCAGGAAATCTTTTGCCAGTAAAGTCGTGATGCCTGTCACACTCGCGCCGAGCACTTTGCGGATCCCGATTTCCTTGCAGCGATGTTGCACATGGCAGGCGGTCAGGCTAAGCAGTCCCAGACAGGAGATGAAGATGGCCAGGGCTGCGAACAATCCAAAAACCTGTCCGAACTGCGTTTCGCTACGGTATTGCTGGGCAAAATGCTCGTCCAAAAACCAATAGCGGAATGGAGTTTCCGGATAGAGGCCAGTCCAGGCGCTTTGCAAGGCGGATAAGGTGGGGGCCATGTTTTCAGGGGCGATTTTGACGGAAATGTACTGTAGTTGATCGGCTGCAAAGCAGTAGTACAGGGTAGGTTTGGGAGTGGTTTTCAGCGATTCGATGTGGAAATCTTCAATTACCGCAGAGACGGTCATACTAGTGCGGCCTTCGCTGTTTTCATAGGCGATTTGTTGCCCTATGGCTGACTCTGGTGTGAGGAACCCCAGGGCCTTCATCATCGTCTGGTTGATGCTGACGGTGTTGTATCGCGCTGCAGGGTCGGCCTGTAAACGATGCTGTCCGGCCAGTACTTGGATGCCAAACAGTTCGAAAAAGTGTTCGTCCGTGTTGACAAAATACGAGGTAATTCGCGCAAAATCAGGCTCTTGGGTCCAATGGATAGGACGGTTGCTTCCGCTGATTCCGTTGATGCCCAGCCCCGGCACGATGCTCGATAAAGCCATGCCCTGTACACCTGGCATTTGAGCGCAGACCGTTTTGAACAACGCCAATTTGTGCGCAGATAGGGTATCCTCCCGACTTTCCCGTTTGACGGATTTTAGGGCGACGATCTGGTCAATTTGTGCCCCCAATTCATGTTTTTTCAAAAAATCCAATTGACGGCTCACCACCAAAACCCCAAAGATTAGCCCAACGGAGCAGGCAAACTGGGCAATGACCAGACCCTTCCGCAAGCGATCACCTTGACCGCGGGCAAAGCGACCTCGCAGAGCCTCCGCCGGTCGAAAACCCGACAATTGCAGCGCGGGATAAAGCCCGGCCAAGCAGGCCATCAATATGACCACTCCGGCACTGCCCGCCCAAAAAGCGGGATCAAAAGCAGTGGCATCCAGCGGGCGACCGATCAAGTCGCCGAACCAGGGTAAGAGTTGTTGTACCGCTATTGCCGATGCTACAAAAGCCAACACGCTCAGCACAAGGCTTTCCATAAAAAACTGAAAACTAAGCATGCCCCTGCTCGCTCCAATGGCTTTTCGAATGCCCACTTCCTTTCCGCGCTCGTGGGCAAAAGCAGTGGCTAGATTGATAAAATTGATAAAGGCAATGCCCAAAATCAACAGTGCAATCAGCCAAAGAAAACGGACGGTACGGACGCTTCCGTTCGGTTCAAGTTCGTAGGTGAGATCGGAGTGTAGGTGGATATCTGTAAAGCGCTGTAATTCCAGGCGTATGCCCTCTTTTTTCAGGAAGGTTTCGTTGATGTCGGCCAGTTTGCGGCGCACATTTTCGGGGTCGGCGCCCGGTGCGAGTTGGAGGTAGTTGTAATCCCAGTACGATTCAAAATTATCCTCATGGCCCTTGGCGTATCGAGTGGCGTATGACACCAACAAGTCGAATTTTAGGTGTGTGTTTTCCACCGGGTCGGCCACAACGGCGGACACGGTGTATGAGCCCGCCATCATGCCCTCGCTGATTCGAAAAGTTTTGCCCAGCGCATCGGTCGTACCAAAAATTCGCTCGGATTGGGTTTGGGTGAGGAGGGCCATGCCAGGGTCGTTCAAACAAGTGTTGAGATCGCCTTGTAGCGCTTGCTGCGGGAACATGCGCAAAAAACCGGGGTCTGTGGTGTAGCAGCGCAACACTTCAAAAGGCTGTTGCCCGGCCAATACCACCACTTCCGGGCTGTTGCCGCAATACAAACGGGTAAAATCTACTACACTTGGCAGCTCGGCTTTCAGGGTAGGGCCAACGGCACTGTGTGTATTGGCATCTTTGGTAATGACCGTGCTGCCGTCGAACGTCTGGTTGAATACCCGCCAGATATGGTCGGCATGAGGGCTTTGACGATCGTATCCATGCTCGTAGCGGGTGAACCCAAACAAGAGCAGTGTTGCGGTCATGCCAATGACCAGGCCGGTGAAGTTAAGGGCCGTAAAAACAGGCTGTTTCCGAAATAAAAACCGAACGTAGTGGGTAATCATGGCGACCATGTTTATGGGTTCTGAAATCATTCGTCATTCTGAACGCAGCGACTCAACCGGGTTCGCCAACGCCGCTCGAATGCTTTGGAAAGCGACCGTCAAAAACGCGATGCATACAGCGGCTAAAGCCGCCGCTACAAACATCCACCACTGAATATCAATACGATAGGCGAAATCGGCAAGCCATTTTTGCATGAACCAGTAGGCGATGGGTGACGCAATGACGAATGACAAAATGACGAGTTTCAAGAAGTCTTTGGCCAGCAAACCCGTAATACCTGCCACGCTCGCGCCGAGCACTTTTCGGATGCCGATCTCTTTGGTGCGCTGCTCAGCAGTGAAAGCCGCCAAGCCGAACAGCCCGAGACAAGAAACCAGCACAGAGAGGAGGCCAAAAATGCCTGCGATTTTGCCCACCCGACGTTCGGCATCATACATCCGGGTAAAAGAATCATCGAGAAAACGGTAACGGAAAGGTTGTTCCGGAGCGTAACTGCGCCAGGTTTTTTCCAAGGCAGCGATTACCGATGCGGTTTCGGTGCCTTTGTAGCGGAAACTTGCCAAGCCTCTGTTGCGGCCCAATTGCAGGCACAGGGCGCTGATATTATCGTGCAAACTCGCAAAGTGAAAATCTTTGACCACACCGATGACCTCCAACTCGGTGAAATCTTCCGGATGAGGCGCTCCCTGGAAATTTCCGTCGAGGGTGTATATTTTTTGCCCGATCGGGTTTCCCGATCCGAGCATACGCGCCGTTGTCTCGTTGATGATAAGCCCTGTACTGTCCGTCACACGCGAAGGGTCGAAGGAGCGGCCCTGCACGATTTCCATCCCCATGGTGCGCAGGTAATCATTGTCCACACGCCAGCGTTGCATATTGATCGCGTTGTCCTTGTCGAAGGAGCGTTGTTTGGAAAAAGTTTGGTCGTTCCGGCTGGAGCTCACTGGCAGGAAGCCAGACACCGTGGCACTTTCGATGGCGGCATGCTGCAACATGTCCTGCTTGAGGGAATAAATTTTGTTGCCCAGCGCGTAGGCATCGTCCAGGATAATGACCTGGCTCTTTTCAAACCCCAGTTTTTTGTTCTGTATGTAATTCAACTGATTGAATACCAAAAGTGTCGAGATAATCAGGGCCACGGAAACGGTAAATTGAAATACGACCAACACGCTTCGAAAGCCGCCGCCACTCCGCAACCCGGCCACCTGACCTTTCAAAACTTTCAAGGAATCAAAAGCCGAGAGGAAAAATGCCGGATAACTCCCGGCCAACAGACCTACCACGGTCGTTCCGCCCAGCAGTGACAGCCAAAAAACGATGCTTCCCCAGGGCATCGCCAACGCCCGCCCGGTCAGATCACGGTACCAAGGCATCGCAACAGTGGCTATAAGTACCGCCAAGACGACCGCAAATGCAGCAATCAAAAAGGACTCCGCGAGAAATTGCCCAATAAGCCACTCGCGCTTGCTGCCCAGCACCTTGCGCATCCCCACTTCCTTGGCCCGACTTGCCGAGCGGGCAGTAGAGAGGTTCATAAAATTGATGCAGGCGATCAGCAGGATAAAAGCGGCGATGGCGCTGAAAATCCAAACATAGAGGATGTTGCCATTGGCGGCGAGCTCCGGGAACAAGTCAGAATGCAAATGGATATCTGGCAGGTTTTGAAGGTGATAACGGGCATATTGCCCTGTTTTTTCCACTTCCTCTATGGTGGTGCCCATGAGTTCCTTTGCCGTAATGGCGATTTTTTCGGCGGAGAGTTTTTCAAATTTTTTCTTGAACGCTTCGACATCTACCCCTTTTTTCAACAAAAAATAGGTGTGGAAATTATTGTTGGAAGCCCAGAAAGGCGGATCTGTTTTTATCTCCTCGTTGCCATTCATGGAAAGCAGCATATCAGCCCGAAAATGGGAATTGACGGGCATATCCTCAAACACGGCGGTCACCTGCCATCGTTCCTCGTTTTCCAACACGAGGGTCTGTCCCAAAGCCATTTGTGGCGAAGAAAAATATTTCTCTGCCCGGCTGCGAGAGAGCGCCATTGTTTTGGGTTGGGCCAAACACCGCCTCGGGTCGCCTTCCAGTATTTTCAGGGGGAATAGTTCGAAAAATGAACTGTCCACCGTCAGCACGTCTTCTTCGCGAGTGTTCATCTGGGCAGCGCCCTCCCGTCTCACCAGATAATTGCCATATTGCCGGAAGCGGCACCATGCTTGGATTTCGGGCAATTCTTGCGCTGCATCGGGTCCCAAGACAGACGCGACGACCGCCAATTCCATGTGGTTCCCACCGAAATTGATGTCGGCCACCGGGCGCACAATCCGCTCTGCCTGTGGGTTCCACCGATCGTAGCTCAATTCGTGCGAAACGTAGAGCATGATGAGCAGGCAGGCTGCAATCCCGAGCGACAGGCCGAAAATGTTCAGCCCGGAATAAAGGCGGTTTTTACGGAGGTTGCGCAGGGCGAGGGTGAGGTAGTTGCTAAGCATATTTTTGTTGATTTGCGGATGGGTGATTGGTTATTTGGGGATTTGGGGATTTGTTCTGCCTGAGCTTGGCATCCATTCCTAGCTTCCCGGTGAAAACGAATCCAAGGCTTTGGCACCCGCATCACCCAATCCCCAAATCCACGCATCACCAATAAAATTCACTCGCTCCGAAGTGATTTGACAGGGTTGGCCAAAGCCGCTCGTACGCTCTGAAATGCAACCGTTAAAAACGCGATAGATACAGCGGCTAAAGCCGCCGTTACAAACATCCACCACTGAATATCAATACGATACGCGAAATCAGCGAGCCAGCGTTGCATAAGATAGTAGGCAATGGGCGAGGCAATGACAATCGCGATAATGACCAGTTTTAAGAAATCTTTGGTCAACAAACCCGTGATGCCAAGCGTACTGGCGCCCAACACTTTTCGGACACCGATTTCTTTGGTGCGGCGCTGGGCGGCGTGGGCAGCCAGACCCAGCAAGCCAAGGCAGGAAATGAAAATTGCCAATAACCCAAAGCCTTTGCAGGTAGCTGAAAAACGGTTTTCAGCGATGTAGAATTCAGCAATGCTCTCATCGAAAAATGCTGGGTCGAACACCTGTTCAGGATAGGTGTTGTCAAACTCCCTTTGGATGGCGGCCGTGGTAGCCGAGATGTTTTGGGGAGCAATTTTAACCCCGGCACTGTACATCCGTTTAAGACTGGTGGCCATTAGGAGCGGTTCCACGGTTCGGTGCGCTGAATGGGCATGGAAATCTTTTACCACCCCTACCACCTTACGCCACTGGTTGCGGCCTGTGCGAATTTCTTTCCCAAGCGCTTCTTCAGGGTTTTTGATGCCCATCTTTTTCAACATGGTTTCGTTCACCACATATTCCTTCGCCGTATCACTGGGTTCGAGCCATCGCCCGGCCAACAATTGCAGGCCGTAGGTTTTTTGAAAATCCGCATCGCAGAACTTCATGGTGGTGCTGAATTTTTGGTCGTCCGTTCCACGGCCAAAGGCAAAATTGTTGGCCCAGGTATTTCCGGAGGCTGGTTGGTCGCTGCCAAATGCCACAGATTCCACACCAGGGATTTGCTGGAGGCGTTGCTTCAAGCCGGCCAGTTTGGATTGGCTGAGGCTGTCGCCATTGACCCCGAACGTGTAAACGAGGTCTTTTTTGAAACCCAGATCCATGTTTCGTACATAGTCCAATTGCCCCAGTGTAATGATGGTACCTACCACAAGTGCCTGCGCAATCATGAACTGAAGCACTACCAACCCTTTCCGAACGGAGCTGCCGCCAATCGAACGTTCGGAGCTGTCATTTTTCAAGGCCCTAATTGGGTTGAAGCCTGCCAAAATCAGCGCCGGGTAAAAGCCCGAAAGCAAGGTGACGGCTATTCCCAAAACCGACAAAAATGCAAAAACAATGGGCTGGCTCAAGAAAGGCAACTCGGTAGGCACTTCCGAAATTTGCTCCAGAAAAGGCGAGGCCGCCCATGCCAGAAATGTGCCTACAACCAACGAAAACAGCACTACCAAAGCCGTTTCAAACATGAACTGGCCAAACAGATTGCCCCGGCTTCCGCCCAGCGTTTTGCGAACGCCAACCTCTTTGGAGCGGCGCAGGGCCTGTGCTGTGGAGAGATTGATGAAATTGAAACAAGCCATCAACAAGACCAAAAAGCCAATGGAGGAAAGCACCCACAGCCTGCTTTTTGAGATAACATGGGTGGCTGAAGTACCGTAGCGATCATCGTAGTGCAGCTCCGAAAATACTTGAAGGTGGTGTTGTCGGGTAGAACGGCTGCCGCGCCCTTCCTCCGAGTATTCTTTTTGACCCACTTGTGTAACCAAGTTGTTGGCCGCCTGAAACTGACTTGCATCTGCCAAAAGGCCAAACTGTTGGTCGTTGGAACTGGTACTGCCCCAGTCTTCGCGGTACTCATATTTTTCTTTGTTGCTCAAAATGGTCGAATACGACAAGACCAGGTTGATGGGCAGGTCACAATTCACGGGAGCATCGGCCACCACACCTTGCACTGTCATGGGGTCGTTCTCAATTAGTAAGGTTTGCCCAAGGGCATTTTCCCATTTTCCAAAACACATTTCTGCCAAAGTTTGGGTCAGGACGAGCGTATTGGGTTCCTTGAGTGCTGTATTTTTATCACCCGAAAGCCATTTAAAATCAAAGATTTGAAAAAAATCAGGCTCTACAAAAAAGGAAATCTTGTACTGTGCAATCGAGAATTTTTTGAGGGCTGGGCCCCCTGTTGGATTGGGCACCAACACCGTCGGCCAATATTCTTTGATTCTGCTGGTCGCCGCTAATTGAGGCACGGTGTTTTTCACCGCCGACATGGCAGGGAGCGGCAAACCGCGTGTAAAACTTTCTTCCCCGTCGAGGCCAACATCTTTGGTCACGATGCGTACGATGCGTTCGTAGTTTTGGAAATTTTTATTGAAACTCAATTCATAATGGACAATGCGGAAAATCAGCAACACGGCTGCAATGCCCACTGCCAGGCCCAGGATGTTGAGCACTGCAAAACCTTTTTGAGCGCGGAGGTTGCGGAAGGCGAGTT
>CAZPTQ010000094.1:0-21090 GCA_964589365.1 uncultured Saprospiraceae bacterium | reverse complement strand
AACAATGACTAACAATGACTAACAATGACGAACAATGACGAATACTATAAAAATCCGCCCCGCCACAGAAGCAGACATTCCAACCATCCATGCACTGGTGTATGAACTGGCGGTGTACGAAAAAGAGCCTGAGGCCGTGTTCACCACGCCCGAAGAGTACCTCGAAGATTTCAGAAAGGGCCTTTTTGAAAGCCATGTGGCTGAAATGGACGGCAAAGTGGTGGGCATGACACTTTTTTTCATGATGTATTCCTCCTGGAAAGGGAAAATGCTCTACCTCGACGATTTTGTGGTGAATGAACAGTACCGCCGCTTCGGAGTGGGTCAAAAACTATACGACGATTTTATCGAGGAAGGTCGCCGTCGTGGCTGCCGCTTGGTGAAGTGGCAGGTATTGGACTGGAACGAACCGGCCATTAAGTTCTACGAAAAAAACCAAGCCATCATCGAGAAAGGATGGTGGAACGTGAAGAAATTTTTGTTCGAAGGCAATCAGGGGTTGTGTCGAAAGGATTGATTGAAAAAAACAAACCAAATATTGTTCCTTATCGAGTGCCAGACCTTCCAAGTTTTTAAAACTTGGAAGGTCTACGGTAAAGAAAACGATATAAAATTTGTAGACTTTCGAAGGTCATACCTTTTGGCACAACCCCTTGCGTTGACAACTCAACCTCCCCGATTTGCACCCCAAATTAGTAGTGCATTTGCCAATAAATACAACAAAAGAATAACCTTCCAGGCCCAGCGGTCAAAACGTGCTGACACCGGTTCTTTCCCCAGGTTCCAAAGGCGCAGCGAGATCACTGACAGCACAATGCACAAAAGCAGGAAAAAATAAGTGATGATGTGGAGTTTGTCCACCAAGGTGAAAGTGGTGGATTGCGGAAGCACAGAGTCCACAATATATTTATTCCCGACCGCGGCAAAAAGCCCACCTACTGACAATCCGAATCGTGGGTCAACAAACTTGGGGTGGATAAAGAAGACCAGCCAAGAGATGAAAAACGCCACATACATCCCTGTAAACAAGGAAAAAAACAGTCCAAGGGACTTCCGCTTGATGTACACGTTCAGCTCGGCGTGGGCATAGGCACTCGCTTCTGCCAATTCGGGGTCGCCAAAGGTCGAATTGTACTGTTTAGCGCCTGCGATGATCTCAAATCCAGTAATTTCCCAGTTGCTAAGGCTCAACCCAGCATCCAGTTGGGTATTGGCTTTGTCGGCCACATACACCAACGACTCAGTGTCGTGGTCGCTTTCTTCCAATTCGATGGTCATTTTCTGGTCGTCGAATGGGAAACGCCGTATGTCCCACTCTTTTTTGAGCACCGCAGTGTAACTTTTCCCATACCAATAAAGATTTTTTTTGGGAATGGTATCTGTAAAATCATTCGGGTTGCTGAATTCCTTGGCGTTGGGGATTTCGACGCTCTCTAAGGGATTCAATGCACCGTTGGAAAAATTGAACCAAACCCAGAACTGGGCAGAAAAACTTTGTTCACTCAGGTTCAAGTCGTAAATATCTTTGACGAATACACCTACGGACACTGTATCGGCCTGAGCAAACCCAGAAGTAGGTAGCCAAAAAGTGGACAACAAAATCAGGAGCGGTAGAAAGGCACGATTCTTCATGGCAAAATAATGTTTGGTCAATTCTGGCGGCAAAATAGGGCTTGCGTTTGCAAATAGTAGCGATAAACTTTCTATCGCGCTCCAAATTCTCCCGCCTTCGAGCGACCTTTGCGGCCGAATTTATGAAGTGATGAAGCGATTTAAGCCGCGTCCACTCACTTCATCACTCCATCACTCTATCGCTCTATCACTTCATAAAAAATAAATGTCCGAAAAAATAATCTTCTCCATGTCGGGGGTCAGCAAAACCTTCCCTCCGCAAAAACAGGTGCTCAAAAACATCTGGCTGTCGTTTTTCTACGGTGCGAAAATCGGGGTGCTGGGTCTGAATGGTTCCGGCAAATCCACTTTGCTGAAAATCATCGCTGGCATTGACCAGAATTACGAAGGTAAAATCGAATTTGAAAAACAATTCAAAATTGGCTTTCTCGAACAAGAGCCGACGCTCGACGAAACCAAAACGGTGCGCCAAATCGTGGAAGAAGGCGTGAAGCCCATCGTAGATTTGCTGAAAGAAAACGAAGACATCGGCGAGAAACTGGGTGTGGTGACCGACGACGACGAAATGATGAAACTCATTGATCGTCAAGGCGAAGTGCTCGAACAAATTGAGCATTTGGGTGGCTGGGAACTCGACTACCGCCTCGGAGTTTTCATGGATGCCCTGCGTTGCCCGGAAGACAACCGGCCCATCAAAATCTGCTCTGGTGGCGAACGCCGTCGCGTCGCTTTGGCCCGGCTCCTGCTCAGCCAGCCCGACATCCTCTTGCTCGATGAGCCTACCAACCACCTCGATGCCGAGTCAGTACAATGGCTGGAGCAATACCTCCAAAGCTTCCCCGGGACAGTCATCGCAGTGACCCACGACCGTTACTTCCTGGATAATGTGGCAGGCTGGATTCTTGAACTCGACCGGGGTGAAGGTATTCCCTGGCAGGGCAATTACACCACCTGGCTTGAACAAAAAACCAAGCGTCTTGCTCAAGAAGAACGCGCCGACGACAAACGCCGGAAACAACTCGAACATGAACTTGAATGGGTGCGGATGGGCGCCAAAGGTCGTCAGGCAAAAGGAAAAGCCCGCTTGAGCGCCTACGAAAAAATGGCCGGCGAAGAAGGCAAAGAGAAAGAAGCCAAACTCGAAATCTGGATTCCAAATGGCCCGCGTTTGGGCGACAATGTGATTGAGGTTCAGGGTATTAGCAAATCCTTCGACGGTCGTATTCTCTTCGAAAACCTTTCCTTCAAGATTCCTCCAAATGGCATTGTCGGCATCATCGGGCCAAACGGTGTAGGCAAATCCACTTTGTTCAAAATCCTGACCGGAAGAGAAAAACCCGACACTGGTACCGTCATCATCGGCGACACTGTGCAGATGAGTTATGTGGATCAAAGCCACGAAAATCTCCTCCCCGAAAAAACGATCTATGAAATTGTCAGTGAAGGCAATGATATCATCACCGTCGGAAATACGTCGGTGAATGCCCGGGCATACCTGTCCCGCTTCAATTTTGCAGGCAGCGACCAGCAGAAAAAACTCGCTGTTTGTTCAGGTGGAGAACGCAACCGCGTTCACCTTGCCATGACCCTGAAAGAAGGAGGCAACGTGCTGCTTCTGGACGAACCGACCAACGACATTGACGTGAACACACTCCGGGCTTTGGAAGAAGCCCTCGAAAACTTTGCAGGCTGTGTGTTGATCATTAGTCACGATCGCTGGTTTCTCGACCGATTGGCTACGCACATTCTGTCATTTGAAGACGACGCCGAAGTAGTGTTCTTCGAGGGCGATTTTACTGCTTATGAAGAAATGAAAAAGGCCAAATTAGGCGACATCACGCCACACCGCCCAAGGGTTAAGCACATTATTGGGTAGCGAGTAACAAATTTCTAATAAAGACGAAAAAAATTAAGTGTTGATTTGCCACCTTTGCTCGTGGCAATAATGCCAAACTCAACATTCAAAAACCTTACTTCCCAATGAATTTCCCTGCTTCGCGCCTTCAGCGCATCCTTGCCGAAGCCCCTGTACAGTTCCGGATGGGCGACTATATTAGCCGTGGTTTCCAGATTATGAATAATAACTTTGGTATGCTGATCGGTTTCGTGCTCGTCTCAGCTGTAATCAATTTTTTATGTCAGTCACTGCCCTATGTGGGCCTTTTCCTGAGCATGGCTATCAGCCCTGTATTGAGTGTTGGCTACTCCCAATTTGCTTACATGGTATCGCGCGGGCACAAGCCTGATTTCGGGGAGTTTTTCAAAGGTTTTTCAAAGATCGGGCCTTTGCTGCTTACTTATCTACTGGTCATGGTGGTCAGTTTGATAGCCATACTGCCCGGCCTCATTATTTGGTACAAAGCAGGCATGTTTGAGTGGCTTGTAGAATTTATGGATGCTTACCCGCTCTTCCAAGACATCCCTAGCCTCGGCGATATGGTGGACATGTCGCAATTTTGGATTGGTTTTGCCATAATGCTCATTGGAGGCTTGGTCATCGGCCTGTTTTTCGCCTGGGCCTTGAAAATTGCCTGGTTTTTTGACGTAGGTCCATTGGAAGCGCTCGATGCGAGCCGCAAGCTTATCGCCCGTAATTGGGCCAATATGCTTGGTTTCTTTATCATTTCTGGTTTAATCGCCATCAGTGGCGCATTGCTTTGTGGAATAGGGATACTCTATACTGCCCCGGCAGTGACCTGTGCACATTTTTTTGCATTTGCCGATTCCACGCACATTCTGGACGACGAGAATGATAATAAGCCTGACTTGATTGACCATTTTATTGCCTGATGGATTCTTTCTCGCAGCAATTTTTTGGTTTTGCTCGGACCGTCACTGCTGAAAGCCGTTTGCGTCTTGCCCCAACGCCCTCTGGCTTTATCCATTCGGGCAATGTCCTCAATTTTGTGCTGAATTGGTTGGCAACGAAATACAATAGTTTGCAGGCCCCAAATGCCGCTTCTGCTAAAATTTTTCTGCGCATTGACGACCTCGATACGGATCGGAACAGACCGGAGTACGTCCAAGACATCTTCGACACCCTCGAATGGCTCAAATTAGACTGGGATTCTTTACCCGCCAAAGCGCGTAGCGCGAAGGAGGGTAGTGCCATAGCGCGTAGCGCGAAGGAGGGTGGGCCAATCTACCAATCAGATAATCTCTCAAGATATTTCAACATCCTACATCGCCTACGCGAGCGTGGTCTGCTTTTTGCCTGCCGCAAATCGCGTCGAGATTTAGAACTATATGATAATGTGTTTCCCCCCGAATTTCGTGAACAAGGCTTGAACCTTGACGAGCCTGATGTTGCATGGCGCATCAAAACACCGGCTGATTTTCCTTTGCCAGATTTCGTCGTGCGCCGCCGCGATGGGATTCCGGCTTACCAAGTGGCGAGTTTTGCCGACGACCTCCATTTTGGCATCACGCATATAATTCGTGGGGCTGATCTGGAAGATTCAACAACAGCCCAATGTTTTATGGCCAAGGCACTTTCAGTGGATAACTTTGTGAAAATCAAATTTTTGCACCACCCGCTTCTGCTGGATGGGGCAGGTGAAAAACTTTCAAAATCTGCCGGATCGAGCGCTTTGAAAACCATGCGAGCGGAAGGCTTAGGTCCTGAAAACGTATTTCAAGTGATTGGAAAATGGCTCGGCCTGGAAGGAGAATCGGCGCAGGAGTTGCTGGATTCTATGCGCAAACTGCTGGTGTGAACTGTATGATTTAAGTGTTGTTTGTGCTCATAACCATATAGTGCACATAGAACACATAGTTTTGAACACACAGTCATTTTTATGGGCTATGTGGGCTATGTGGACTATGTGGTAATTTTAATTGCCTAACATGCAAAATAACAACATTCTCATTGCAGGGGGTTCCGGCCTCATCGGTTCGCGGCTAACAGAAATGTTTCATTCTCAAGGCCATACGGTACGTCTGCTCAGCCGTTCTCCGAAAGGCGAAGGCCAGTTTTATTGGAACCCCGTATCAGGTGAAATAGAACCTGAAGCCTTGCAAGGTGTTGATTTCGTCATCAATCTGGCGGGCGCAGGTATTGCAGACAAGCGTTGGACGGTGGCGCGAAAAAAGGAACTGATAGATAGTCGGGTAAAGAGTGCGGCACTGCTGTATCGAGCAATGGAGGGCATGGCCAAACGGCCTAAAGCATATCTTTCAGCCTCGGCAATAGGAATTTATGGCAATTCGGGGGAGGCTTGGATGTTGGAAGATAAACCACCAGTTGAGCAAAGTTTTATGGTGGAGTGTTGCCAAAAATGGGAATCCTCCGCTGACCAAATGCTGGATTTGGGGATACGGACAGTGAAATTCCGCATTGGCGTGGTATTGGCAAAAGAAGGCGGTGCTTTGGCCGAAATAGTGAAGCCGCTGCGTTTTGGGCTCGGGGCGTATTTTGGTAGCGGGCAAGCATGGTGGTCCTGGATTCACCGCGATGATGTGTGCCGCGCTTTTCTTTGGGCTATTGAAAATCAAGCAGTTGAAGGTGTTTTTAATCTTACTGCTCCCACTCCGGCACGCGGGAAAGATTTGGTAAAAGCAACGGCCAAAGCCATGAAACAACCCGCAGTCTTCCTACCCGCCCCGGCCTTTGTACTGCGCCTTATTTTTGGAGAAATGTCGGCAGTGATTTTGAACAGCAACCGTGTTTCTTCAGAAAAATTAACCCAGGCAGGATTCGAATTTCAATGGCCTGAGTTGAATGCTGCACTTCGTGATATTTTTGCGTGACGATTTCTGCAATCACCAATCACCAGTCCACCAATCACCACCATGGATATTACCCAACAAGGCTACGTTCGCACCGACATCACTACGGATGGTGTGGCGCACATTCTTTTTTATCACCCCAATCACAACTCCCTTCCGAGCCGACTATTGACCGAACTCGCAGCTGCATTTACAGCCGCAGGGGAAAACCCCGAGGCCAAAGTCGTGGTACTCCGAAGTGTGGAACACAAGACGTTTTGTGCAGGTGCGAGTTTCGACGAACTCGGTGGTATTCAGGACTTTGAAACAGGAAAGGCCTTTTTTTCCGGTTTTGGAAATGTCATCAATGCGATGCGTCGTTGTCCCAAAATTATTGTTGGACGCGTGCATGGAAAAGCCGTGGGCGGAGGCGTAGGCCTGGCCGCGGCTACCGATATTTGTTTTGCCTCTTTATGGGCTTCCGTGCGGCTTAGTGAGTTAGCGGTGGGATTTGGGCCTTTCGTTATTGGCCCAGCAGTGGAACGCAAAATTGGTGCAGCAACTTTTGCCCAAATGGCACTCACGCCCGACGAGTGGCGCACCGCCGACTGGGCAAAAACGCAGGGACTTTTCCAAGAATCCTTTGATACCGTGGAGCAACTCGATGCCTACCTCGCCCATTTTACCAATACCCTTTGCAGATACAGTCCCGATGCTTTGAGGGAGTTGAAAAAAGTGTTCTGGCAAGGCACCGAACATTGGGACACCCTGCTGACGGAGCGTGCTGCCATCAGTGGCCGATTGGCGCTTTCTGAATTCAGTAAAAATGCGATTGCAGCTTTTAAAAAAAGTTGATCTAATGCCTTCCATATTCAAGCCAAAAGAATCAGAAATCCAAGCCTTCATCGAACGGGAACGTCAATTACCCTACAGTTACACCGAAATTGGCCGCACCAAAAACGAAGCGCCTGTATTGGGTTTCGACAATGATTTCAATTTCATAGAATTGGGGCAGGGTGAAGCAGTTTGGGAGGCCGGCAAAGAGGCCGTTCGCGAATGGAAAATGTTTCCTAGCGGCTGGGCGCGTATCTGGCCGGAACGTACACCGCTCCGGGAAGGCGAGGCAGTGGCAATGCTGGCGAAAGTGATGGGTTTGTGGTGGTTGAATTCCTGTCGGATTGTCTATGTGATTGACTCTCAAGACAAATTCGGCTTTGCCTATGGCACCCTGCCAGGTCATGCAGAGTGTGGGGAGGAATTGTTCATGGTAGAAAAAACGCCTGATGGAAAGGTGCGTTATATCCTTAAAGCCTTCTCCAGGCCACGGGTTTGGGTAGCGCGCTTGGTGTACCCAATTGCCCGCGCTTATCAGCGCAAGTTTATACGTGATTCAAAGGCTTCCATGTTGAGATTTGTCCGAAACCACCTGCTATAATGTGGAATAAGGCCTAAAAAGTGTCCTAGATTTATCAAGTAGTCGCTCAGACTTTTGTACCAGCAAATTCAATCATAGCATTGCTAAGTAACGCTTAAAAATTAAGTTCACGATTTAGCCTTACCTTTCGGCAAAGGTCGGAATATGGAAATTGAAAATCTGGAATTAAAAAAGACATTTTACCGTGGTTTGAACGAGCGGCAGCGCCGGCACTTTGCAGCGTTGGAAGCCAAGGATTTGGGTCATGGGGGGATCAAAGCAGTTTGCCAAGCCTTCGAGATCGACCCTGTTACGGTTCGTACGGGGGCTCGGGAACTGAGTATTGGGCAACCTGATTTGCCCAGCGGCAGTATCCGCCGGGCTGGTGGAGGTAGAAAAAAAAATTCTTCAATCTCCTGAATTGCCCAAGATTTTCGCCCAGGTTGTAGAAAACTACACAGCTGGAAGCCCTACCGACGAGGCGGTCAAATGGACTGGTTTGCGACCTTTGGAACTTCGGCAGCGACTAAAAGAACACAACTATGAGGTGTCCGACTATCTTGTTCACCAACTTTTGGACCATGCAGGTTTAAGGCGACGTAGTTATCTCAAAGCTGCTTGTTTGAACAAAGTGCCGCGCCGCAACGATCAGTTTGAGCGTATTGCCTTGCTCAAAGAACGCTTTTTGGATGCTGGAATGCCAGTTTTGAGTATTGATACGAAGCAAAAAGAACTTTTGGGCAACTTTCACCGCCCTGGCCAATACTATGACAAAGCGCACCGCAAAGTGAATGACCACGATTTCAAAAGTACTGCTCAAGGCCTTGTCATCCCACATGGCATTTATGATGTGGCGGACAACTTGGCTACTTGACGCTTGGAAACAGTCACGATACCTCTGCTTTTGTTTGCGACAACCTGGCCCATTTTTGGCAAAGCGATTTGCAATGGAAGTATCCCAATGCTGAATGGATGTTGCTGCTTTGCGATGGTGGAGGTTCTAACAATTCCAGGTACTATCTGGTCAAAGAAGATTTATGGTTTTTGGCCCAAGTACTGGATATCAACATCGTTGTAGCACATTATCCACCCTATTGTTCCAAATGGAACCCCATTGAACACCGATTATTTTCCCAGTACAACAAGCCTGGAAAGGCGCTGTCTTTCATAATATCCAAATTGTCAAAGAACTAGCAGATAAAACACAAACCCAAACCGGGTTAGAAGTCAAAACATGGATTAACCCAAAGCAATATCAAACCGGACGAACCGCTACTTCAATTTTTACTGAAAACATTCACGACTTTGTTCATTTCGATCAAGATTTACCACAATGGAACTACTCCTTTTTAAAACAAAATCGTGAACTTGTTTTTTAAGCGTTACTAACTGTAAAAAACGGAATCATCACTGACAAGGTAAAAGTAACGAACACCGGCTGGGCCGACTATGTGTTCGAAAAAGACTACCCGCTTATGCCTTTGGAAGAATTAGAGGCTTATATTTCAAAGTATCATCACTTGCCCGACACACCGGGTGGAAGAGAAGTTGAAGCAGCCGGGAGCTTTGAGCTGGGAGAAACCACCATCAACCATCAAGTTAAAATCGAAGAAATATTCCTACACTTGATAAAATTAGAAGAAGAGACTGAAAACCTTGAAGCAGAATTATTTTTATATGAAACACTGAATAAAATAAGAATAAAGAAGTAGATATACATATAGTAGCCATAGAAAAACCCTTGTAACGACAAATGCCGTTGCAAGGGTTTTGTATTTTGGTCTCTGGGAATAAAAAAGGTCGATGTAGCCGTCATGCAAAAAGCAGTTCAAAACAAAACACAATTTCTACTTTTACCCCTTCTTGACCAGCCCACTGCTTCCGTAACTTGCCCTTGGGCTTTTTTTGAAATAATCAACTTGTTTTTATGTACACAGAAAGACGTTATGGCTATTGGATGACCATTCATTGGTCGCGCAAAGGACTTTATTTTGGAGCGGCCACCGGCCTTTTGGCTGTTATTTTGTACGAAGTAGCCTGCTTGAAATGGATGGCCGTCCCTTGGCAGCCGGTCGCATTGATTGGGACAGCATTGGCTTTTTACCTTGGTTTCAAAAACAATGCTTCTTATGACCGACTATGGGAAGCCCGCAAAATTTGGGGTGCCATCTTGAATTGTTCGCGCTCATTCGGCGCTGCTGTGCTGGGCTATGTCAGCAACTTGCACGCTGCCGAAAAAGTTGGTGAAGATGAACTGCAAATCATTCATAAAAAACTGATTTACACACATCTAGCCTGGGTTACTTGTTTAAGGTACCAACTTCGTGCCCCGCGCAACTGGGAACATACCGACGAATTGTTGCACAACATTTACCCACAGGTGAAAACCCTGGAATTTACCATCAAATTGGAGGACGAGCTTCAAAAATTCCTCTCAAAAGAGGAGATTGCTCGATTGGATGGCAAAAGCAACCGCGCCGCTCAACTTTTGGTGCGCCAGTCACTTGAACTCAAAAAGATTCGAGAGGTCGGGTTGATAGATGATTTCCGCCACATGGAACTGCAGAAATTTGTTTCTGCCATGTACGACGAACAGGGCAAATCCGAACGCATCAAAAACTTTCCTTTTCCGCGCCAATACGCCTCCATCCCGCTGCTGCTCATCAAAATAACTTCGATTCTAGTTCCCTTTGCACTGCTGGACGAGTTTGAAAATCTGGGGCCTCATCTGGTTTGGCTAACCATACCTTTTTCTGCCATCGTAACCTGGGTGTTCATTTTGATGGAAATGATCGGCGATTACAGCGAAAATCCCTTCGAAGGTACTTACAACGACGTTCCAATATCAGCCCTCAGCCGTACTATCGAGATTGACCTGAAAGAGATGCTGGAAGAAAAAGACATTCCAGCTTCCTTGCAACCGATAGAAGGCATGTTGATGTAATAGAACTTTATCACTCCATGCTATACACCGATCAAATGGGCCGCAGCATAACATCAGATAATTGGCCACCGCGTCGAATTGTCTCGCTCGTGCCCTCGCAGACGGAGTTTTTGGCTGATCTGGGTTTAGTAAATGAGGTGGTCGGAATCACCAAGTTTTGTATCCACCCGACAGAATGGTTTCAGCAAAAGAAGCGGGTAGGGGGCACTAAAACCCTTGATTTTCAAAAAATTGAGGCGCTCAAACCCGATTTGATCATTGGCAATAAGGAAGAAAACGAGCAAAGTCAAATTGAATACCTGTCTCAGAAATACCCCGTCTGGATGAGCGACATCTACACCTTGGAAGATGCCTTGGACATGATGCGAAAACTCGGTGAACTGACCGAAAAAACTGAAAAAGCGAACGCAATAGCCTCCGAAATCGAGCTACGCTTTATTCATCGTTCATCATTTATCATTCATCCTTCAAAAGTGGCCTATCTGATTTGGCGAAAGCCCTACATTGCTGTCGGCAGCAGTACTTTTATTGACGATATGTTGCACAGGGCGGGTTTTGAAAATGCTTTTGCAAACCTTTCACGCTATCCCGAAATCTCCCCTGAACAACTTGCGATCGTCCGCCCGGATCTCATTTTTCTCTCTTCTGAACCTTTTCCGTTCGCGGAAAAACATATCGCCGAACTTCAGGAGACTTGCCCTTCCGCCCGGATTCAACTCGTTGATGGCGAACTGTTTTCCTGGTATGGCAGTCGCTTGCTCCAGGTGCCAGCCTATTTTGCAGAACTTCGAGAAAAGTTGGCCCAAACAAAAAGCGGGGGTTCGACTTGATGTCGAACCCCCGCTAAACGAAAATCTGTAACCGGAGTATTACGCCCCGAGATATGTTTTAAGCAATTTGCTACGGCTGGTAGCGCGCAACTTATTGATTGCCTTGTCTTTAATCTGACGCACGCGCTCACGGGTGAGGCCAAATTTGTCGCCAATATCTTCCAGGGAAAGTGGGTGCTCCACGCCTATCCCGAAGTACAGTTTGATCACGTCTGCCTGACGGTCGGTGAGCGTGCCGAGCGAACGTTCAATTTCGCGGCGCAGCGAGTCAGCGTAATCGAGGTGTGAGTCGGTGCCGGGCATGGTGTTGTTTTCCAACACATCGAGCAACGAATTGTCTTCGCCTTCCACAAAAGGTGCGTCCATCGAAACGTGACGGGCGGCCACACCGAGGGTAGTTTCTACTTCATCGGTGGTGATTTCGAGCATTTCGGCAAGTTCTTCCGCACTTGGTTCGCGCTCAAATTCCTGCTCAAGTTGGCTAAAAGCCTTGTTGATTTTGTTGAGCGAGCCTACCTTGTTCAAGGGCAGTCGTACGATACGGCTTTGCTCAGCCAAGGCCTGGAGGATGCTCTGGCGAATCCACCAAACGGCATAAGAAATGAACTTGAAGCCGCGGGTTTCGTCAAAACGTTGGGCGGCTTTGATAAGGCCTAGGTTGCCTTCGTTGATAAGGTCAGACAGGCTAAGTCCTTGATTCTGATATTGTTTTGCAACGGAAACGACGAAGCGGAGGTTGGCTTTCGTTAGCTTTTCGAGTGCTATTTGGTCGCCTTGCTTGATGCGTTTGGCGAGGTCAACTTCTTCTTCGGGGGTCAGGAGGTCCACTTTGCCAATCTCTTGGAGATACTTTTCGAGGGACTGGCTTTCCCGGTTCGTAATGGACTTCGTAATTTTTAACTGCCTCATGTATTTTGTACTGCTGTGTTATTTTCGGCGCAAAGTTAAATTTTTCAAAGCGTTTGCGCCCTATTTTTTTCAAATAAGGCGAAAGTTGAAAGATTTAGGCGGAAAAATTTTTAGGAAAGATTAAGTGTAACGGCTTGCGATAAATTTTGTTCAGAGGGCTTCGTCTTTGTGCTAAAAGAAATAAAATTTTTCAAGTCTTCAGCCGCTCTATCTCCTCAAGCACTCGTTTGGAAACATGCTCCACGGCGAGGTCAAACTTTTGAATCTGCTCGATTTCCAAATCTAACAACTTTGGGAAATGCTCGTATGAGATGCTTAGAACATATTTTTTTAATGCTGTGCGGAGTTCATTGGGTGCCAGCGGTGCTTCGTCAATGCTGATCCCACGACCATGTGTAAGGCTTTCGATATGGGCAAAAATCCCAGCGGCTTCTGATTTGCAAAATGCGAGGTGACGTTTTATTTGACCATCGTTTAGACTTTGAAAATCACGGTGTTGTGCAAAACAGAAGGCTTGTGTCGCCAAGGCTAAGGCACTGATTTTGCTTTGTGCGGCAATGTAATGGCGGTTGGTCTCCATCTCCTCGTCGAGGGAGCCATAGGTGCCTCGTTCACCCGAACGTTTGTCAATCCAAGCGCCGCTCTCTTCGTAACGCTCTTCTTTAACCCATTCCTTTTTTTCCTTTTTTCGGTTGCGAAGCCCAAGAATGATCAGCGCAAGTACGAGTAAGCCGATGGCGATTTCCATGGAATTAATGTGATCCCGCCTACGCTTTGGCTTCCCTGCCCGCCAAGGCTTGGCAGGCGGGGGCGGGTAAAATGACTAATGACGAATGACTCAATAACGAATGACTCAATGACTTTTTCGCCTCAAAAGTAGGGAGCTTGCTTATTCATCTGCACTTTTTGGTGTAAAACCTGCGTTTCTTTGCGTCTCCAACGACACGCATGACTGAATCTCCCACGCCACAAGAACAGCCTTCGCAGCCCCAACAGCCCGACTCCCCCGCTTGGCGTCTGCTGAAAAATCTGCTGCGCCGTGTCGAGAACCTCCTTTTTGCGATCTTCCTCGTGCTTTTAGCAGCATATTTTGTGTTGCAACTCCCCGCTGTTCAAAACTGGCTCGTACGAAAAACCACTACGTATCTTTCTACTGAACTTGGCACAAGAGTAGAGTTGAAGCGCGTAGACATCGAGTTTTTCGACAATGTGGTTTTAGAAGGGCTTTATATCGAGGACTTAAATGGAGATACCCTGCTGATTGCTGATAAATTTAGTGCCGGACTATCAGGGAATTTCTTCTCTATTCTTTGGAACAGGTTGGAATTCAGAGAGATAAGCCTAACGCACGGTCGTGTCCACCTCCGCAAAATGGCCGACCAACGCCGAGGCAACCTCAACGAACTGCTCTACCGGATCGGAGACCTTTTTGGCGTCGTTCCCTCTAAAACAAAAAAGAAACAAACCCCTTTTTCTATTAAAATTCAAAATCTCAATTTGCGGGACGTTGTATTTTTTGAAGAACGATATTCCTATCGTGAAGGCGAGATTCGCAGCAAAATAATGTCCTATAGGGTAGATGAGGGGAACGTGAAAATCAACAATATTGATCTTGCTAACAACATAGTGGACGTTCGCTCTTTGTCGTTCATTGGTTTTCATTTTAGTTTTGAAAAAGGCACGAGCGATCCTCCACCAGGCTTCGTGCCGTATGTGAGACCCGTATTGCTTAAGACCGACACTTTAAAAATCCCCCCTCCCTTGCGCATCACAATAGGGGAATTGGTACTTCAAAGCAGCGGTTTCCGCTTCGATAATTTTCGAAGTTCTCCCAACAAACAGACGCCCTCGGAAGTAATGGACTACAACCATTTGAATGTCCAAGATATTGACGCACAAGCAGAAAGGGTGGAAATTTACATTGGTGAAAAGGCCGCAGTGGATGCTGAAGGCAGACCAAGCACGGAAGACGTGTTTGATATTTTTTGTTTTATGAAACACATCGCTGCGCGTGAGCAAAGCGGTTTCGCATTGGCGCACGGCGAGGCAAAGCGGCTAATGTTGACCGATTCGGTGACGGCACTCTATGGTGCAAAAATCCAGACATCGGGCGGTTCATCATTAGGCGACACACTTGTGTTTCGATATGAAGACACGCCAGAAGATGACCCATGGCTCGACCTTTTGGGTGATTACAGCGAAAAGGTAACCATGGACATACACCTTGCCGCCGGATCGAAAATCCGGCTGGGAGATGTGCGGCATTTTGAAGCGTCGGTGTTTGAAAATGAATTCTTTACCACTAACAAAGACCTCATCGCAGATATTTCAGGCCGGGTGAGCGGCAAACTCAACGGCAAAATAAAAGCGGATGATTTTGATATCCAAGTGGGCAATTCTACCCGCTTGCGAGGCGAATTCGACGGGAGGGGACTCGGTGACAACGACGAGCCAATGGTGTTGAGTTTTGATTTTGAAGAACTGCTGACAGACATGAACACCATTGCTCGTGTGGTGCCGGGATTTAGGCCACCGAAACAGTTTTTCAAACTCAACAGGGTTTCATTTACAGGCAGTTATCAGCTTTTTGACGGATTCGACCACGTACTGTATGGAGATTTTGTCACAAGCCTTGGCCCCGGCAAATTGGATATGCAGTTGAACCTAAAAGATGGCCCAGAAAAGGCCATTTATAGAGGGGATTTGAAAATTCGGGGTTTTGATATGGCGACTTGGACGGGCGACCGCAATTTTGGCCCCAGCACATTCCAGGTCAACGTTGCGGACAATTCAACGGGCCTCACCTTGCCGACCATCAATGCCCGGGTGAGCGGAAAAATTGATACCTTTTTTTACAACAATTACCCTTACCGTGACATAAAGCTGAACGGGAAATTTGAAAAGTATGTGTTCGATGGAACGGTAGAAAGCAATGACCCGAACGTAGACTTTGTGTTCGACGGTAACATCAATTTCAAGGACTCCATCCCGGTTTTTGACTTTTCGGCCAAGATTCGCCGACTTGATCTAGGGGTTTTGCAATTGGTCAAACAAGATTGGGTACTGATTGGCGATATCAAACAACTGGAAATTCGGGGCCGGAATGTGGACGAGATTGTAGGCTCGGCGAATTTGCAAAACTTCAAAATCCTGGAGAACCGAGAAGACTATTACAACCTTGATTATCTGCGCTTTAACTCCTATTTTCGACCAGATGGGACCCGCTTTTTTGGCTTTGATTCGGATGTCGCCACAGGGCAGGTGACGGGCGAATTCAGCATAGCCCAGGCACCCAAAAATCTCTTGCGCCTTTTGGGGAGACACCACCCGGCATTCGTTGAAAAACTTGGTTTCCCGGCCAATGACTCGATACCGCTGTCAGATCATTACGACCTCAGTTTTCAAATCCGGAACTCCCGAAACCTCGCCCAACTCTTTGCTCCAGGCCTCGATACGCTGCGCAATGTGCGGGCTACTGCCAGTGTGGATGCACGCCGAGGTTATTCAAATCTTGTGGTGGAGGCTCCGCTTATCCGTTTTGGAAAAGCCGAATTCCGCGATCCAAGTCTCCGATGGACCAGCGAGGGCGACTCGGCTTGGCTTTACCTCCGTCTGCCTGACAACCGGACGGGCAAAAAAAGTAAACTTCCGGCTATTACGCTTGGAGGCCCGCTGGTAGGCGATGTTTTCCACCTCAAATTGGAGGCAAAGGACGAGACCCCCAACAGTATTGTAGAAAACATTTACCTCAACGGTGAGCTATCCATTATTGATTCGCTTTGGCAGTTAAGTCTCAACGCTTCGAAGATCAAACTTTTCAGTCAAGAGTGGTTGATCGAGGATGAAAACTACATTCGTTTTGGGGCTAACTACTTTGAAACCAAAGACTTAGAGCTATTTAACGGCATCAAACGTATTACACTTGAAAGCCTTAACAAGGGGCGCGGCTTAAAATTCGGGTTGACCAATTTCGATTTGAGCGAAGTCAACCGGTTTTTAGATTCGGAGCAAATCAGGTTGAGCGGCAAGGCGTACGACTTTGAAATCAGGATCGAGGATGTGTTTCTGATGCAAGCCATTCGGGTGGACCTGCTCTCTGAAATGCTGTATATCAACGAGAAGCCATACGGAGAGGTATTGTGCAATTTTGAACTTCCAGACCTATCCAAGCCGCTCACAGGAAAGGTTTTTTTGCTGGAAAAAGTCACCCAAAAACAACGGCTGCGCGTGTCGGGAGCCTACCTGATTGGCAGCGAGGCGGAAAATGTTGAACAAGCCGTTCAAGGAACCGACATTGTGCTTCGCCCTGGCGAATTTTCTGCTGAAGTAACTGCGAACGACTTCCCTTTCGAAGTAATCGAGACCATAGTGCCAGAAATATCCGAAACTGAAGGCCTCTTTGACGCGAATCTTATGGCGAAAGGGGATATAAGACACCCTATGGTGGAAGGCCTGCTCCTGGTAAAGGAGGGAGCATTCCAAATTGATTATCTCAAAACCCTTTTTCACATCAAAAACCAACCCATAAAATTTACAAAAAACAAGATTTCTGCCGACGGCGATACCATTTTTGATGCAACACGGGAGCATTTTGCGCTGGTGACGGGCGGTCTCGAACATGATTATTTCGAAAAATGGCGGGTGAATTGCCGCGTCCAGTCGAGGGATCAGAACTTCTTGGTACTCAACACTTCTGCTGCCGACAGCGATCTTTATTACGGCCGGGCTGAGGGGAGTTTTGTAGCCGATTTTAGTGGCACCTTCAGTCGTACGAACATCGCCATTGAAGCCACCACCGGTTCCGGGACGCGGCTGTTTATTCCGCTTTCTTCTACTGCGGATGCAAAGGAGACCCAATTTATCAATTTTGATAAAAACAAACCCAAAACCGAATCTCGAAAAGACAAAAGTTTTGTCAGCGCTGACCTTAAGGGGCTGAATTTCGAAATGGATTTGTCTGTGACCGATCTGGCGGAAGTTCAACTCATTTTCGACGAGCAAACGGGCGATATCATCAAAGGCCGGGGCGAAGGCAATATTCGGTTGGGCATAAACCGGGAAGGGGAATTCACGATGTATGGTGGTTACCAGATTGTGCGCGGTGAATACCTTTTTACGCTCCTCAATTTTGTGAACAAGCCCTTTGTAGTGACCAAAGGTGGCACCATAAACTGGTATGGTGATCCTTATGGCGCACAAATTAACCTCGATGCGACCTATGAGATAAACACTTCGGTGTACAACTTCATAAAAGAAGAGCTGGAATTGTTGCGAAAAGTGCCACGCTTGCTTGCCGAAGCATCCAAGGCCACACGGGTCATCGTCAACATGCACCTGGCCGGCGATTTGTTAAAGCCAAATATCACATTCGGACTCAATTTTCCCAATATCACCAGCGAACTCAAATCATTGACAGACAACAAGTTGCGCCTGATCCGACAAGACCAGGCCGAACTTTCGCGTCAGGTTTTTGGGCTGGTAGTTATTGGCTCGTTCTTGCCACCTTCGAGTGCCATTTTCCAAGGGTCCGACGCGGTTGCCACGGCGTTCAATACCCTGACACAGATGATCAGCAACCAGTTCTCAAACTACTTGGGGGGACTGGCTTCTGAATGGTTTGGTGGAGCTGTATCGAGCCTTGATTTTGACATTGTGTACAGCGATTACCAGAACGACGTCTTGTCAGACCCTGCACGTGAGGTAAATGTGCGGCTCAGCAGTGGCTTTATCAATGATCGGGTGACGGTGCAGGTAGGTTCGCAATTTGGCGTTGGCGGCACTGGTATCACTACTGCTGATGGATTCCTTGGCGAGGACGTGACCGTGCAAATTGCGCTCACTGAAAACCGTCAGTGGAGGTTAAAAGTATATCAACGCACCGAGCCCGACGTGTCTGGACAACGAAGCTTGCGCTTTGGCCTCGGCCTCAGTTTTCAAAAGGACTACGATACTTTCGAAGACATGTGGAAGAGTTTTGGGCGAGCTTTTTCTAGGCGTAAAAACCAATAGTCCAATCACCCCTGCTACGTTAAAACTTCGGCGGGTAAACAATCACTTCATCACTTCATCACCCATCACTTTATAAATTGTCTCAGTTCGATTTCCTCCGTCGCGCCAACAATTCCTGGCAAATGCGCTTCTTCATGCTCTTGAAGCTCCCTTCCGCATGGTTCATGGGTATTCGCGTCCGTTCCTGCGATTTGGAAAAATGTATCGTTGAACTGCCCTACGGTTGGCGTTCGCAAAACCCCTTCCGCTCCACTTATTTTGCAGCACAATGTGCAGCTGCTGAGCTTTCCACTGGATTATTGGCCTTGGCGCACCTTCAAGAAAAGCCCCCGATTTCTATGCTCGTGACCCACATCGAGGCGAATTTTTTGAAAAAAGTCTCCGAAACCTTGACCCTGACTTGTTCTGATGGAGCAGCTATTCAAGCAAAAATTCAAAAAGCAATTGATTCGGGCGAAGCGCAAATTTTTGAAGCTCAGTCTATTGGCACATTATCTGATGGTCGCGAAGCGGCAAGGGTGAGCATCACTTGGTCTTTTAGGATGAAGTGATAAATCACTCCATCACTCCATCACTCCATAAACATGGCATCTCTTTTCGGCCACATCGCAGTTTCTACCGCCATTGGCTATTCTTTTTTCCCAAAACATGTGCGACCGCTCACGTTGGTGGTGGCGGGCTTTTGCGCATTTGCGCCGGACTTGGATGTGCTTTCGTTTCGTTTCGGAATTCCCTACGGCAGTGAATGGGGGCATCGTGGCTGGACGCATTCGCTTGTGTTTGCGCTCATTGCGGGGGGATTGATAGGCTTGATGTTTAGTGTTCTGGCGACTTGGAACCGTCAGACCCCATGGAGGAGTCTGACGGCCTGGTTCGTGCTCAGCATGGCCTCACACCCTTTGCTCGACATGCTGACCAATGGTGGCCGCGGCTGTGCGCTGTGGTGGCCATTCAGTACGGAACGTATTTTTTTTCCTTGGCGGCCTATTCAGGTGTCGCCGATGTCTGTAACCGATTTTGTTAGCCCCTGGGGGCTGGAGGTGTTGGCTAGTGAAGTGATTTGGATTGGGTTTCCTTGTGTGGGATTGGTATGGTTGGTTAAATTATTACCCAAAACTACCTAAACCCTAAAGATCAAACCAATGGTACCGATATGATTCCAGGGACTGGTATTGTGGTTGCCGGGAAAGGCTCCTTCGCCAAATTTGTATTGTTTGGAATTAACAGGCATATTAAATTCTGGGCTCATCAAATTTTGCTTCAACACAAGTCCGCAGTATTTAAATCGAAAGGTGAGGGTGAGCTCTAGGATAAAGACATGAGGTTTGATTTGTCCGAGGTCTCTCCTCAAAAACCAAGGGTCAGTAGGGGAACTGGGGGCTTCATCTGCAGTTCTTTTGGTTATTCCATATCCTTCTAGCATGGAGTTATGAATCACGTATCGGTATTGTCCCTTGATATTGAAGCTTGTTTTCTTTAAAAAACTGACAAAACTTTTCGGTTCGCGGCTTACAAAGGGCATGAGGATACCTCCACTTTCTTTGAAGTTTCGATTGCTGAAGTTTAATCCTGCACCAACTGAGGTCATTTCATGGCCAAATTTGCCTTCGCCAAACATGGACAAGTTTATCCATCCCCAGCCTTTTATTTCGGTGACATCGCTCCACTTTCGCGAAATCAACCAGTTTTTTGAAATAATCATCAATTCTGGCTCTATTTCATAACTAACCGCAATTCTCCCGCCAGCCGCAATTTGAGCGCCCCAGCCCTGTGGCTTATAAGAGCCAATTGTAATGTCCCGGTGAATGGTAGACTGTACATTGTCTGGCGTAGCGGAACCTATGCTGCCAAATTTAAATTGAGAAAAAATCCGAAACTGACCATGACGGTAGATACGGTATTTTGCCCTTCCTATGTACTGAATAGACGCATAGGGCCTGTCGTCAGGGTCAAATGATTTCGAGGCCTTGAATATAGAAGTGTCACGCAGGTAAGGCGTATAACCTTCCCCGCCAAAAAAAATGCTTTGATAAGAGTACCAACTTCGACTGTTTAGATTCCACCATTTATCACTAAAAGAACTAAACAGCCGGAGCTTGAAAATATCAGTCGCAACTTCTATGCGAAAAGCCCCAGTTAAATCGCGATCGTTGTTATGTATAGAAAAGAAATCATTGGTATGCTCGGCATAAACAGATTTGATCACTTTTTTGGAAGTTTCTGTAAAACGGTACATGGAAAACTCCTTTCCCATGAGTTCGTCAATGCGGTGCCTAACTGCAACCAATCCTTCTTTAAGCATACTGGGACTGCTGTATAGGTTGTGTGAAAAGGCACTGTGCCCAGATTTCATCTCCAAACTGTCAATTTTAAGGCTGATGACAAACTCCAACCAGGTAACCGTTTCCACATGCTGGATACAATCCAGGCGAGATTTAAAAGCCAAGTGGTTATAATCTTGCGTACCTATATCCAGGAGGGGAAATAATCTGTCAACAATAATTTTTCTTATCCAATTGTGCTTTTTGCTGATGTAATAATCAATATAAGATTGATCGCGTTTAATGATCGTAGTGTCCTCTTGGTATAAAGGAATGTCATTAAGAGTTTCCGGCTTATCTCCCCGGCGTATATCAATCTGATAG
>CAZPTQ010000093.1:16103-21167 GCA_964589365.1 uncultured Saprospiraceae bacterium | reverse complement strand
TGTACTACAAGTTGGAGACTTCTACGGACAGTGCAACGAAGAAGATGATACAGGCGAAGTAAGGTTCGCGCTGATAGGATATTGAAGCACAGCCCCGGCCCATATTATGGTGCCGGGGCTGTGCTTTTCGGGCCATCGTTGAGGAAATCCCGAAGGGATTGTATCTTTATAGTTCCTACTTTCGCCGGTAATCGTGAACCAATTCCATTGATTCCATGTCGTTGACAAAACCTGACAAGGCCGCCTTGCGTGCCACCATATTTCGCCACCTTGACGGCATTGCCACGGCACCTACCGCATACGCCCTGCTCGAAAAAGGGGTGCTCGAACACTTCCTGAACCACGGGGAAGCCGATGTTGCCGAATTGGCCACAAGGTTTAGTGCCAATGAGGGCTACCTAAACGTCGCTTTGCGCGTCCTTTGCTCACAAGGTTGGCTGGAATGCAGTGTGGACAATGCCAACAACCGGGTTTGTTATCGCACCAATGCAAAGAGCGCCATCGCCTTTGATCTTTGCCACCTATACAAGGATGTGGTAGACCTGCTGCGCTTCTCCGGCCGTTTTCACAAAAGGAAATTTGAGCGCGCGCCTTTTACCGTGTTGGAAAAGATTTTCCGAAAATATCGGGACCATTACGGCATCGAATTGTCCGATAACCCCGAAACCAGAACCATCCAGGATCAGGTGCTCAAGCACATTGAAGGCATCGCCATTGGGCCGACTATTGTGTCGTTGGGAATGGGTGGCATGTTCCACAAATATTTCATGGAAGCCTCGTTCAAGCCCGAAGAATTTCACGAAGACGCGGAGAGTTTTGACAAAATCCTCGATTTTTTTGCATTTCTTGGTTGGTTTGAGAAAAAAGGGCACACTTACCGATTCACTGAAACGGGATTGTTTTTTGCCCGCAGGGCAAGCGCCTACGGGGTCACGGTTTCGTATATACCCACTTTTCGAAACTTGGATGAACTCATTTTTGGCAATCCCGAAATCCTTTGGGACACCCCGCCGGGCACGCCCGAACTGCATGTGGACCGGGAGATGAACGTGTGGGGCAGCGGCGGGGCACACACTACCTATTTCAAAAAAATAGATGAGGTGGTCATTGACTTGTTCAACCGCCCTTTGGACGAGCAGCCCAAGGGTATCGTGGACATGGGCTGTGGCAACGGCGCCTTTCTCCAGCATATTTTCGAAGTGATTGCCAAACGCACCCTGCGCGGTGAAATGCTTGAGGAGCACCCTTTGTTCCTCGTTGGCGCCGATTTCAACGAGGTAGCATTGCGTGTTACCCGTGCCAACCTCACCAAGGCAGACATCTGGGCCAAGGTGATTTGGGGCGACATTGGGCGACCCGATGTGCTGGCCCGCGACCTGCGCGACGATTATGGTATCGCCCTCGAAGACTTGCTCAATGTGCGCACCTTTCTCGATCACAACCGCCCTTGGGAAGCCCCCGCACAACCCTTGAAGGGCCGCGTTAGTACCTCTACTGGCGCCTATGCTTACAGAGGCCAACGCATCCGCAATAACGACGCAGAAGCAAGCTTGCTCCAGCACCTGCGCCGCTGGTCGCCCTACGTCCAAAAGTTTGGCTTGCTGGTCATCGAACTGCACACTGTTCCACCCCAGCGCGTGGCCGCCAAACTCGGGCATACAGCGGCCACGGCCTACGATGCTACCCACGGTTTCTCTGATCAGTACATCCTTGAGGTAGATATTTTCAACCAGATTGCCGCAGAGGCGGGCCTGTTCCCCGATCCTGCGCACTTCTGCAAGTTTCCAGACTCGGATTTGGCAACGGTAAGTATTAATTTGTTGAGCGGCCATTCAAAAATCTAATTCCGTCAAAAGCCGTATTTTCGCCGCTTCGCAAAACAAAAATCTTCTTGCATAGTGGAATACAGACCGAGCGAAATCGAGCCAAAATGGCGAAAGTGGTGGATAGAAAACAACACTTACAAAGTTGAAAATCAGGGTGATAAGCCAAAGTATTACATCCTCGACATGTTCCCTTACCCGAGTGGAGCTGGGTTGCATGTGGGTCACCCCTTAGGCTATATTGCCTCCGACATTCTGGCCCGATACAAGCGGTTGCGCGGGTTCAACGTACTTCACCCGATGGGCTTCGATTCTTTCGGCCTGCCCGCTGAGCAGTACGCCATCCAAACGGGGCAGCATCCTGCCGTCACTACCGAGCAAAATCTTGCCCGCTATCGCGAGCAGTTGGGAAACCTCGGCTTCTCCTTCGATTGGAGCCGGGAAGTTCAAACCTCGAACCCTGCTTTTTACAAGTGGACTCAATGGATTTTTATCCAACTTTTCAACCATTACTATGACCTAAACGCAGACAAAGCATTGTCAATCAGCGAACTGGAACACCGTTTCGCTCAATCAGGCAATGCGGGCATTCGCGCAGTTTGCGACGACGATACGCCAGCCATTTCAGCAGCGGAGTGGAATGCCTGGAGTAAGCAAGCACAACAACTGTTCCTCCTCAAATACCGTATTACCTTCCCCGGAGAAGAGTATGTCAACTGGTGCGCAGCCCTCGGCTCGGTTCTTTCCAACGATGAGGTGAAAGACGGTTTGAGCGAACGCGGCGGCCATCCCGTGGAGCGCAAACTCATGAAACAATGGGTGATGCGCATCACTGCTTATGCCGACCGTCTGCTCGAAGGGCTCAACACGATTGACTGGCCCGAATCCATCAAAGAGCAGCAGCGTAACTGGATCGGGAAATCGGTGGGGGCATCGGTTAAGTTTCGGGTGGACGGCTTCGAAGATTTGTACATCGAGGTTTTCACTACACGAATAGACACGATTTACGGTGTGACTTTCATGGTGGTCGCGCCAGAATTGGACCTGGTTAAAGAACTCTGCACCAGCGAGCAGAGAACCGAAGTGGAAGGCTACATAAAATGGACCGCCGCTCGCACCGAAATCGAGCGGATGGCCGATACCCGCAAAGCCACGGGGGTGTTTACAGGATCCTATGCGATCAATCCCTTCACGGAAACGCGTGTCCCGATTTGGATTGCGGACTATGTACTCGCAGGATACGGCACTGGCGCGGTGATGGCAGTTCCCTCCGGCGACCAGCGCGACTGGAATTTTGCCAAAGCGTTCAAGCTTCCTATCGTGCCCATTTTAGACAGCCAAAAAGAGTTGGATACAGCCGCCGATCCGAGCAAAGAAGGTCGCTACATCAATTCCAATCTGATTAACGGCATGCACTACGCAGAAGCCGTACCGATGCTCATTCAATGGCTTGAAGAAAAAGGGTTGGGACGTGGAAAAACGCAATACAAACTCCGCAACGCTGTTTTCAGCCGCCAACGTTACTGGGGCGAACCAGTGCCTGCACATTGGGATAACGGTGTGCCATATTTGATTGACGAGAAAGATCTGCCACTCGTGCTGCCTTCCGTGGACAAATATTTGCCCACCGAATCCGGCGAGCCACCCCTCGCCCGAGCCAAGGGCTGGAAATACGAACTCTCCACCATGCCCGGTTGGGCAGGGTCTTCCTGGTATTTCTATCGCTACATGGATCCGCACAACGAGCAGGAGTTTTGCTCGAAAGAAGCCATGAACTATTGGCAAAAGGTAGATTTTTATATCGGTGGCTCAGAACACGCTGTAGGCCACTTGTTGTACAGCCGTTTTTGGAATCACTTTTTGTACGATCTGGGCTTGGTACCGCACAGGGAGTTTGCCAAACGCTTGGTGAACCAAGGGATGATTCAGGGCCGCTCTAACTTTGTTTATCGCGCCAAAGAGCGTTTTTTCGAGGAATACCTGATGCTCAAAGTGCTCAAACCTTTCTTTACTGAAGAGGGGCCAACCCATATTTCAGGGCTAGATTTTGAGGAAGAAATCAAGTACGATTTTGCTTTCGAGACCAACAACCTCGTTATTGAAGTCACCTCTATCAAACAGTTGGACAAAATTGAGCGCATCCGCAAAACTTCTCAAGAGGATGGCAAGCGGCTTATGGTGCTTTACACCGAAGAACTTTCGGACCAGATCAACGAACCGGAAGCCATCGCTGAAAAAGTGCGCCTCGCGCTCGCCAGTCGCGAGGATTTCATCGTCACATCAAGTCAGCCGATTGGTGAACAACTATTTGTCTCGCACTGCCTTCTGTACAAATACAGCCCAGAGGCAGTTACCAAACTTCATGCGGATGTGAACATCGTTGATAACGATGTATTGAATTTGGAAAAAGCCCGTGCAACGCAGCAGTTTGCCCGTGCGAATTTCAAACTTGACGCAGCGGGAAAGTATAATTGCTCCTGGGAAGTCGAGAAAATGTCGAAATCCAAGTTCAATGTGGTCAATCCGGACGACATCGTGGCCGAACACGGCGCCGATTGTTTTCGGATGTTCGAGATGTTCCTGGGGCCAATTACCGATGCAAAGCCTTGGAACACAAAGGGAATCACGGGCGTGAGCGGCTTTTTGCGCAAATTCTGGAGTATGTTTTTTGAGGGGGAGCACTTCCGCGTTACCGACGAAGCACCCACCCGCGACGAACTTCGCATCCTGCATACCTGTATCAAAAAAGTGACCGACGATATAGAACGGATCAGTATGAATACCTGCGTCAGTCACTTCATGATCGCCACCAATGATCTTCGAAGCCTTAAGTGCGCCAAACGCGCAGTGCTGGAGCCTTTGGTTATCCTCATCGCACCTTTTGGCCCGCACCTGGCGGAAGATATCTGGAACAGGCTTGGCCACCATACGAGCGTTTGCGATGCAGCATGGCCGATTCTCAACGAGGAAAACCTCAAAACCGACAGCGTCAATTACCCCATTCAAATCAACGGAAAACTCCGCGCCAACATCGAACTTCCCGCCGGCATCACGGCACAGGAAGCCGAAAAGGCGACTTTGGAGCTGGAGCTGGTGCAAAAATGGCTGGAAGGGAACACGCCCAAAAAGGTTGTTTTTGTGCCGGGCAGGATGATAAACTTGGTGGTTTAAGCCTTTGTACCTGCGGCTTTAGCCGCAGGATGTATAATGTAGTGGTTTAAGCGTCTGTACCGGCGGCTTT
>CAZPTQ010000093.1:0-16003 GCA_964589365.1 uncultured Saprospiraceae bacterium | reverse complement strand
CCGGCGGCTTTAGCCGCAGGATGTACATTGTAGTGGTTTAAGCGTCTGTACCGGCTGCTTTAGCCGCAGGATGTATAATGTAGTGGTTTAAGCGTCTGTACCGGCGGCTTTAGCCGCAGGATGTACATTGTAGCGGTTTAAGCGTCTGTACCGGCGGCT
This sequence comes from uncultured Saprospiraceae bacterium, assembly GCA_964589365.1. GTDB lineage: Bacteria > Bacteroidota > Bacteroidia > Chitinophagales > Saprospiraceae > M3007. Next base: position 15,844 of record CAZPTQ010000093.1, on the reverse strand, counting down.
TTAGCCGCAGGATGTACATTGTAGTGGTTTAAGCGTCTGTACCGGCGGCTTTAGCCGCAGGATGTACATTAGGCTGACCGGTTTTGAAGCATTCCAGCGGCTAAAGCCGCCGGTACAGATACGTCAAAACACGGTAAGAAAGGCCCAAACTTGAGTTAGCTACAATACAAAATCCAAATAATTTTCGCGGTTGATGCATTGAAAAGAGGCCTCAGGATATGCCTCCATCCATGATTGGGGAGCTTTGGCTGTTTTAGACCCCCATTTGAATTCGAATCCGACGAGTGGCCCACCACCTTCTTCCACATAATCAAGTTCGGCCCAGGTGTAGGTGCGCCAGAAATAGCGGTTGGCGTAATGGTGACGGTATGCATTGTTTTTCAGGCGTTCGGCAACCAGAAAATTTTCCCATAAAGCCCCGGTATCGTTGCGTGCATTCAGGAGATTGAAATTGTCAATCACAGCATTGCGCACACCAAGGTCGTAGAAGTAAATTTTGTCCATTTTCACCACTTCTTTTCGCAGGTTTCTGCTATAGCCAGGCAATCGGAACACGATGAATGCCTTTTTCAACAATCTGGCTATCATACTCTCCAATTTTGCGTAAATTTTGCGAATTAAATATTTTTACCCTGATTTAATCTGTGTTTTTTTGTTCTCTAATGTCAAGTCTTTTTAAAAAAAACGCGCCAATGTGGCTTGTTTTTTGAAATTTTGCGCCCTTATTCAGCAAACCATTCCCTTATGGTAAATTCCATAATGGTCAAAATCTGACCGTTTACGCACTTAGTACATGTACAAAAACAAAAAAGTTGTCGTCGTGCTTCCGGCTTACAATGCCGCCCTCACGCTTGAAAAAACATACCTGGAAATCCCCTTTGAATTGGTGGACGAGGTCATTCTTTGCGACGACCACAGCAAAGACGACACTGCCAAACTCGCCCTTTCGCTGGGTATTCAGCATGTAATTGTACACGAAAAGAACACAGGCTACGGTGGCAACCAAAAATCGCTTTACAACAAAGCCCTCGAAATCGGTGCGGACATCGTCATCATGCTCCACCCCGACTACCAGTACACGCCTAAACTTATTCCGAGCATGGTCAATATCATCGGGGAAGAACTCTACCCCGTGGTGCTCGGCTCGCGTATCTTGGGCATGGGTGCGCGCAAAGGCGGTATGCCGATGTACAAATACATTGCCAACCGGTTCCTCACGTTTGTGCAAAACACGCTGATTCACTACAAGTTATCAGAATACCATACTGGATACCGGGCATTTAACCGCGAGGTGCTGCTGGGCATCAGATTCAACCAGAACTCGGACGATTTTGTGTTCGACAACGAAATGCTATCCCAGATTGTGTATGCGGGCTTCGATATTGGCGAGGTCACCTGCCCAACGAAATATTTCGCAGAAGCATCGAGTATTAACTTCAGCAGGAGCATGAAGTACGGCTTTGGCGTGTTGCGCGTGTCGTTCTGCCACTGGCTTCAACGGATGGGACTTTGGAAGTTTGAGATGTACCAGAAATAGTTTCAAGTTTCAAGTGGGGGGTCAAGTTTCAAGTGGCCTTCTTGTCTCTGAATTTGCCTCTTGTAACTCACTTATTCTTCTCTTCCAAATCCTTCAACACTACCCGCAAAGCCCCTGCTGAAAGCCCAATTTCCACCAGGGTAATAACCAGTGAGGCTATCATCAAAAGCAGGCTGATGGCAAACAAAATTTTGGCCCAGACCTGCCAACCTTCGTAGATAAAATACATAGTAATCACACAAACCAGGATGCTCGTTACCCCGCATACCTGCATCCATCGGATGAGCATGAGGCGACGGCGAAGGCTGCTGATTTGCTTTAGCAGGTCGTGGTTTTGTTTCTTCTCATAATCAGAAATGAGCTTGCGAATGAGGCTGGCAATTGCCAAAAACTTGTTGGTGAACGCTATCAGCAACAGCGACACAGCAGGGAAAAGCAGGGCGGGTGTTTGGATGTTTAATTCCATGTTTTGTTGATTGAGTTAATTGGGGATTGGGTTATTTGGTTAATTCGAGTACTCAAGCTTGGCCGCTCGAATAACCAAATCCCCAAATAACCAAATAAACTATTTCCAAGTCATTCGGCTGAGGGTTTCGCCTAGTTTGTCGGGCTGTATGCGTTTGGCTATGATGCGTTTGTCTTTGTCAAGCAGGTAAATGACTGGAAGATTGACTGCCGCAAACTGCTTTTCCAAGTTTTCCAGGCCTTTTGGGCTGGCAAGGTCGAGCCATTGCCAATCTTGCTGCACCACAAATTTTTTCCAATAAACGTGTTGCTTGTCCGTGTTCAGCGCGATAGCCTTCAACCCTTTTGGCGTGTAGTCAAGGTAGGTTTGGTAAATCTTTGGCATCATTTCCTTGCAATGATCGCAAAGCGGGCTATAAAAAACGAGCATTGTAACTGGGGCCTCCAAGCCGTAGAGTGTGCGGGTTTTCCCCGTTTCGTCCTGCAGTTCAAAGTTGACGGCGAGACTGCCTGTGAGGTTTGGGCGATGCACCGCTGCTTTGTAGGCCAGGCGTTCGAGGGTCGCAAGGTCAAGCCAGGGCGTCTCGTCTTTTTGTTGGTATTTATCTACCAGGTGTACGAATACCCGGTCGGCTCCCGGTGCTTCGTTTTGCTCAAAAAACTGCGTCAGCCGCAGCACCGAAAAGCGGTAAAATGCTCCGTTACGAGGCATTTTTACCAAGACTTCATCTATGGCGCGAATCAATGAATCGGGCTGTGGAAACACATGCCGTGCAAAAAATCCATCAAAAAACGAATGCCAGAAATTGTTGTACAACAGTCGCTCATCCCCAAAATTCGTGTGATCGAAATAGTGCTCGCGCTGCCATCGGGCGAACGCGGGATTGGGTTTGCCATTGAGCTTCGGTTTCAGTTTTTGTGGCCCCGAGGGCTCGGGGGGAGGCCGAACGGAAAGCAACATTTGGGCGTACAGCGTTGAAGAATAGTTTTTTGTGAAAGTAATGGCAATCGAGTCGCCCGACTGGTACAAGGCAACAAGGTCTTTATGTATGGGTTTCAACGCCTCCTGGTCACCGTTGGTAGCACGGCGCACCATATCGAGCATTTGTTCACTGGCGGTGATTTTTTCCTCCAATTTTTTCCGCTCGGTTTCAAAAGCAAAATAGGCCGTGTTCTCCGCAGAATTTTCGGCTACAAAAGCACCTGCTTGCGACAAATTACCGCGCACCATAAACGAATCTGTAGGGCTTGCCAGCATGAAATCAAACAACCGTGCATTGCCCGTTGTCAGGAAATAAAGCCCAGGCTTTAGGCCCTCTTTCAGAAAAGAAAACTTCCCGGTGCTAAGATCAACCTTGACAGAATCAAGGCGGTAGGCTTGTCCACCGTAATAATAACCGAGTGTGACACTTGAATACTTCAATCCTTCGATTTGAAAGGAAAGGCTGGCACGGGCAGGTGTTTGCGCTTCGGCAGCCTGAAAAAAAACGAGTGCCGTTAAAGTGAAAAGGATATAGCTTGGCATAGAGCGAAAAATGATGGAGCAAAGGTAGGTGTACCTGGCAATCTGATTTTCAGTAAAAGAAATTCGGGCTATATTTGCACACAGAAAACGAACGTGCTCATGTACGATTATGCTGAAAAAATACTTGAACGTCCAGATGCCCCGCAACAGTTGGAGCATATACAAAACGTTCTCAACGATGAACGCCGCCGTCGCAGCGAGTTCTATGAATGGGTAACGGAGCACATGAAAGCCGAATTTATCAATGGGGAAATTGTCATCCATTCTCCTGTGAAACGAAGGCATTGGAAGGCAGTGGGACTTGTTATCAAGGCTGCTTAGCATTCATGTTACGGTCAAAAAGTTGGGCGAGGTCGCTACGGAAAAGGCCACGATTTCACTCAACCGTAATGACTACGAACCTGACATTTGCTTTTTTTCAGCAGCACAAGTGGCAACTTTCGAGGATGAACAAGTGCTGTTCCCTGCGCCCGATTTTGTAGTAGAAATCCTTTCCAAGAAAACCGCCAAGAACGACCGGGGCGTAAAACGCGAGGACTACGCGGCTCATGGCATCCGTGAATACTGGATTGTTGACCCTGTTCGGCTTCAAATTGAACAATATCTGCTGCCTACCGAAGAAGCAAGAGAATATTTTCCCGCACGCATCCATCGGCTTGACGATGGTATCGAAAGCCGCGTCATCAAGGGTTTTTCAATCCCCGTTCGGGCTGTTTTGGAAGAAGTTGCGAATTTAGAAGCCTTGAAAAACCTCGTTTGACTTCCCTATTGCTCTTTCAAGAGCGTTTCAACATCTTTCATAAACCTGTCAACATCCTCCGCGTCGGTGCCGTCGCAGAAGGATCGGACGTGCCGGTTTTTGTCCACCAAAATCAAACGCCCGGAATGGTCAAAGCCGCCTGGGGCCGAAGGGTCTTCTTTCGCCACACTGAAATAATTGTCGGCGATGGCATAGATAGCATCGTGGTCGCCAGTCACCATGTGCCATTTTTTGGCTTCGATACCGAGTTTTTCGGCGTGGCGTTTAAGGGCCGGCACAGTATCGTTTCGTATGTCAATCGAGTGCGAAAGCAGTAGCAAACGGTCTTCGTTTTTAAACTTTTGATACACCCTCAGCCCGTTTGCCTTCACCTTCGGACAAATGGTGGGGCAATGGATAAAAAAGAAATCTACGACGTAGGCTTTGCCCGCGAAAGTGGCATTGTTCACGACTTGGCTGTCTTGGTCAATAAATTGAAATTCAGGGACTTGGGGGTAAATTGTGTCGCCCCCCGGGCTTACGTCTCGTTCACCGAGGATGGGGAGTTTACGCGGCTTTTCGTCCAAAAAACAGCCTGTCGCGAGGGCAAAAAACAAGAGAAAAAAGAGTGGGGAAATACGTTGCATGGACATAGTAAAAAAGTATGAGCAGTTTGAATGGGCAAAGGTAGTGGTCTGGGAAGTGACACTTTTTAGAAAAGTGTCACTCCTGTGAAACGAACTTCCCGAAAGCTATGAACTTTCGAGAAGTTGAATTCCGAAATCTCATTCAGGCGTACATTCGCGCCTTCAACCGCTTTAACCGCCGAAGCATTTGCGCAGGAGGTTTAACCGCTACATACACCGCACATGAAAAAACTACTTTTTTCTTTCCTCTCCTTTTACATCGCCGCAAGCCTTTCCGCCCAAGGGATGTGGCTGCCCTCCTTGCTTGAAAAACAGAACGAAAAGGACATGAAATCGCTCGGCCTGAAACTTTCAGCCGACGATATATACCACCCAGTGGATCCCAGTATCAAGGACGCGATCTGTCAATTTGACGGTGGCTGCACGGGCGAAATGATCTCCCCCGAAGGGCTGCTGCTCACCAACCACCACTGCGGTTTTGATGCCATCCAGCAACTGAGCACACTCGAAAACAACTTTCTCGAAAACGGCCACTGGGCCAAAGACCGCGCTTCCGAACTTCCCGCAGAAGGCGTGACGGCCATGTTCGTAACTCGGATGGAAGATGTGACCATTGTCGTTTTGCAAAACGTGACGGAAAACATGGGCGAGCGCGACCGCCAATCGCAAATTGACAAAAACATCGCCAGCCTGAAATCCTCCGCCAAAAAAGAAAAGTGGGAAGAAATTTCGGTGCGTCCGTTTTACAATGGCAACCAATTCTATTTGTTCGTGACGCAGACCTTCAACGACGTACGCTTGGTAGGCGCCCCGCCGGGCAGCATTGGAAAATTTGGCGCAGACACCGACAACTGGGTCTGGCCCCGGCACACGGGCGATTTCTCTATGTTCCGGGTGTATGCCGACAAAGACAACCACCCCGCGCCGTATTCAAAAGACAATGTGCCGTACCGTCCGCGGCATTTCCTGCCCATCTCGCTTGATGGGGCCGATGAGGGTGATTTCACGATGGTCTATGGCTTTCCTGGTGCGACCAACGAGTACCTGACTGAAGTGGCAGTACGCCAAACAGGCGAAGTGCTTGACCCAGCGAGGGTTGCCATTCGCGATCGCGCGCTCAAGATCATGGACGGTTTTATGCGCAAAGACCCGGCGGTTAAAATTGCGTACTCAACCCGCTACGCCAGCATTGCCAACGCCTGGAAAAAATGGCTGGGCGAAATGCAAGGCTTGAAAACCTACAAGGCCCTTGAAAAAAAGCGCGCGTACGAAGCCGAATTTACCTCCCGTATTCAGCAAAATCCAGATTGGAACATCCGCTGGAAAAATCTCCTGCCCCGTCTCAACCAACTTTACCAGGAGATTGAGCCGTATGCCTTGGCTCGCGATTATTACTTGGAAACAATGGTGCGCAACAACCAGATTTTGGCGCAAGCCGCCAATTTGCGCCCGTTGGTAGAGGAAAACACGGGAGCGGCAACCTATGAAAGCCGCAGAAAGAACATTGCCGATAACCTGGAAAATTTCTACAAAGACTATCGCCCGGAAGTGGACGAGGCTGTGCTGGCTGCCATGTTGGAGATGTACGGCGAAAACATGAAGCCCGAATGGGGTGGCGCCGACGTAAAAGCGATGGCAAAGGGTTGGGATGGTTATGCAGCCTTCGCCAAAGCAATTTTTGAAGGCAGCGTTCTTGCAAACCGCGAAAAAATGATGGCTGTGCTGGCTCGAAAGCCCGATGAAATCTTCAATGATTTGACGAACGACATAGCCTACGATCTTTACGACCGTTTGCAAGGCTATTATGTGGCAACAGTTCAGCCTAAACTCCAAGAATTGCAGCCCCAAATCAACCTGCTCCAACGCCAGTACATGGCCGCGCAAATACAAGTATTTAAAGAAAAACGCTTTTTCCCGGACGCAAACAGCACACTTCGCCTCACTTATGGCAAAGTGCGTGGCTACTCCCCCCGCGATGCCGTCAAATACGAATACCAAACCGACCTCGACGGCGTGATGGAAAAATACATCCCCGGCGACTATGAGTTCGATGTGCCGCAAAAACTCATCCAACTTTGGAAATCAAAGGATTATGGCCAGTACGCCACTGCCGACGGGCGTTTGCCTGTCGCCAGCATCGGCACCAACCACACCACGGGCGGGAATTCTGGTTCGCCTGCAATTGATGCAAACGGCAATCTCGTGGGACTCAATTTTGACCGTGTGTGGGAAGGCACTATGAGCGACTTAAACTATGACCCGGCCATTTGCCGCAACATCATGGTAGACGCCAGGTATGTACTTTTCATCGTGGACAAGTTTGGTGGAGCGGGGTATCTGCTGGATGAAATGAAGTTGGTGAAAGGGAAGAAAAAGAAGAAAAAATGAACAGGCCAACCCTCCCAATTTTTCAGCACATTTCGTTCAACCCGAACTACATCGAGGAGTACATCCCGATGCAGCCCTTGCACACGATGGTGTTCGACCGATTTTGCGAGGATGGTTGGACGTATTGGTCGGATCAGATTTTCCGGCGCAACTATTGGGAATGGCGCGGACAGCCTTGTAGGGTAGTCTTGTTGCGCATTGACTTGCGCAATTTTGAGTTTAGCAAAAGCCAGCGCAAATGCCTGCGCCGCAATGAAGACCTGGTCATCCTGCGCCGTCCCATCCGTATCGAGCCGATGCATGAGTTGCTGTTTGAGCGGCACGCACGTAGGTTTAGATACAATCGGCCAGAAAGCATTTATGGGTTTTTCAGCGCCTTTAGCAGCCTGATGCCTTGCTATGGCATTCAATTCGATGTGTTCAGTGGGGAACGGCTGGTGGCCACGAGCTATTTCCACATGGGGCGCAAGAGCATGGCGGCAAATTACTGCATCCATGAACCCGATGAGTGGAAGCGCGGCCTGGGCACGTTTACTATGTTGAAGGAAATCGAGTTTGCGATGGAGCACACGCGTCCGTATTACTATCCGGGTTTTGTCTACGATGTACCCAGCGAGTTCGATTACAAGCTGAATTTCAACAACCTGGAGTATTTCGACTGGTGGGGTAATTGGTATCCCCTTGATCGTTTACCTGTCAGAGATTGGCGTAGCGAATATGAAGTGTCATCCCCGCTAACGGAAGACGAACTGAAGGATTATCGGAAGGATGTGCCGCTTTGACCTTGAAATGTATGGATAAAAATCATGGGGCAAGCCAACCTTGGATGTATGAATTGTAGTCTTTGAAAAAAATACATTTCAACATGAAACTACGACACCTTTTCTTCGCCACGGCTATTCTTAGCACACTTCTGTTTTCGGCTTGCAGACACGACCCTCGTGTTTATCCAGAACCAGACCCCGTTCCAAATCTTAACCCAATCAAATTTGAAAATTTGACCGTAGGCCAGAAAAGCCACTATCTGGGACTTTGGGGGGAAGACTATCACACGAACAACACCAACAATTTTGGATACACAGACGATACCTTACAACTTAGAATTGTAGGTCTTGACGCAAAGGGCTTCAAAGTTGAAGAAACATTCATTTATACTGGCAATGTGCTCTCATGGCTGACTTTCGATAAAGACAGCGTGTATCACTATTATTTGAAAATATTGGACGATACACTGCGTATCAACCCCAGCCACGGTACTTATGTTAATTCGCGCATTTTTGGCTATCATACGGCTAAAAATGGTCTCCCCTTGGCGGACATCGCGTCACCGAAAATAGAAATATCAGGCTGGAAGACTAACTTGCCCTACTGCGAATGCCTTAGAGTCGGTTATACCGAGAATTATACCCTCTTTGGACAAACTTACCCAAGATTGAATGTAGTGGTGGAGAATTCACCCATGTCCTTTGACGGCAATGGAGAAACCTATGTTTTTTCCAAAGCAAATGGCATTGTCCGTTTTTCTACTTATAGTTGGTGGACGCAAGGCGGTATTGGTTGGGATTTAATTCCATAGGCGGTTTTGTCGCCCGGCATTCATATTTGCAAAATATTTCTCTATAAATATGGAATACCACTTGGGAATTGTACTTTTCGCCCCGATTTTACATTCACCTTCACTTTTCTTGCTATCCGCCTATGAAAAAGCAACTTTTACTCCTTGTGTTCTCCATGATGGGTTTGACTTCAATTTATGCGCAAATCCCAGATGGAAGCGATGCCCCTGATTTTAATGCCAGCGACCTTAACGGAGGTTCTCACAATCTTTACAACTTACTTGATTCGGGCTACACCGTCTTTTTGGACGTGTCCGCTACTTGGTGCGGTCCCTGTTGGAACTACCACAATTCCGGGGCACTTGAAGATCTTTATAATGAATATGGCCCCAGTGGCACCAATGAAGTCCGTGTGTTTTTTATCGAAGGGGACGCTTCTACCAACCAGGCTTGTCTTTATGGCCCCTCCGGCTGTGTCGGTGGTACACAAGGCGACTGGACAGCGGGAACTCCATACCCAATCATCCACGCTCAAGGTCCAAGTATTGCCAGTTCGTACCAAATCAGTTATTATCCCACTATTTTCGCCATTTGCCCTTTCGATAAAAAGGTGTACGAGGCGGGGCAATTGCCCACATCCGGGCTTTATGATTTCATGCTTTCCCATTGTGTGCCCCCGCCATTGGTCATTACCACGAACAGCGTTACCAGTATCAAATGCTACGGCACTAACACAGGTTCGATAGATATCACAGCCAGTGGCGGCGTTCCTCCTTACACCTATCTTTGGAGCAATGGTGCCACTACTCAGGATTTGAACAACGTTCCGGCAGGAACTTATACCGTCATAGTGCGAGGCCAGGCCGACACCGAGGGCATTTCTGATGCTATTGTAGTGGAAGGGCCGGCTGCGCCCCTCACGCTGGCTTTGGAGTCTTCTACCCCTATGGGCTGCAACGGCATACTTGGCACCGCTACAGTGATCGCTGATGGCGGTTGGGACGCCAATTATACTTACAATTGGCAAAACGGCCAATTGGGAGAAACCGCCTTCAACCTCAATGTGGGCAATCATATCGTCAGCGTGACCGACGACAACAATTGCAAAGTGAGCATTACGGTGAACATAGCTCCGGTCGTGTATCCAACTGCTTCCATCGCCGACCCAAACACCATCACTTGCAGCCAGCCCAGTATTCAACTCAACGGGACTGGCTCGAGCGATGGGCCAGATATTGCTTACCAATGGTTTGCAGGTGTCGGCGGGAATATTGTGTCAGGCGGAACGACCACCACACCGACCGTAGATGCTGCGGCCAACTATACGCTTCAGGTGACGAACACGCAGACAACTTGCGTTTCTTACGCGACCAAAAACGTGCAGGCAAACCTGGATCCGCCTGCGGCCAATGCTGGGCCGACACAAACTATCTCCTGCCTTGTGCCACTGGCTACTTTGCAGGGAACAGGTTCCCTGGGCTCTAATTTTAGTTACCTCTGGACGACCGCTAATGGCGGCAACATTGTAAGTGGCGGCACAACGCTTACGCCTGTTGTGAATGCGGCTGGAACTTATACTTTGAAAGTAACCAATAGCACCAATGGCTGCACCCAAACCTCGGCCACCACAGTGACCGGCACTCCAGCACCAACGCTCAACACCACCAGCGGTACCCTCAATTGTATCGCCACGTCTGTTACGCTGCTCACCACGACCAATGCTGTAAGCCCAACTTTCGGCTGGACGGGGCCAAATGGATATTCCTCCACCCAGCAAAGTCCTACGGTGATCGTTTCTGGTTCCTATATCGTTGTAGTCACTGACAGCATCACCACCTGCACCAGCACGGCAACAGCCAACGTAACCTCCAACACGAATGCCCCCGGCGCATCTGCCACAGGCAACACGCTCACTTGCGTGATTAATAGTGTATTGATCACCGGTACCACAGCTGATACCGCGGCTGCTTTTGCCTGGACTGGTCCTAATAATTTCAGTTCAAGTCTGCAAAATCCGACTGTGGTTGAGGCAGGAATATACAATCTTGTGGTCACGGATACATTGAACGGGTGTACTTCTACTGCTTCAGCAACGGTTGCGCTGAACAATACTCCGCCCATTGCTTCTGCCGTTACACCCGGCAATTTGAACTGCAATGTTTCGCAACTCCAACTCAATGGTACGGGTTCGTCGCAAGGTGCAAACATCAGTTACGCTTGGACGGCCACCAATGGGGGGCACATCGTTTCTGGTGAAAATACCCAAACCCCGCTCGTGGATTCGGTGGGCACTTATACCATTTTGGTTTCAAATGCAGACAATGGTTGCACCCAAACGGCATCGGCCAATGTGCTGCAAAGCCTCAGTGTTACTGCCACAATTGCTTCCCAAACCAATGTGCTGTGCTTTGGCAGCTTAAACGGCGAAGCCACCGCAGCAGGCGGAGGCGGGAACGGAAATTACACCTATGTCTGGAGCAACGGCGGTAACACCGCTACCATTTCCGGCCTTGGAGTGGGTACTTATGTGGTTGTGCTGACCGATGCTGAAAACTGTTCGGCCACGACTTCTGTGATCATTACACAACCGAACGTTTTGGCTGCCAACGCCAGCGCTACCGCACAATCGGCCTTTGGCCAAAATGACGGAACGGCCACTACCAACCCAACGGGCGGTACTGTCAGCTATACTTTTGCTTGGGACAATGGCGGTACGACACAGAACATTTCGGGCCTTGCTCCCGGGAATTACAGTGTTGTAGTCACAGATGCCAATGGTTGCAGTGCTGTGCAAACCGTGACGGTCAATTCTTTCAACTGTACCTTGACTGCCAACATTTCAGGAACCAACGTGGCTTGCCACGGCGCCAACAACGGTACGGCAGAAGTGCTTGTTACAACCGGAGCAAATCCTACCACTTATGCCTGGAGCAATGGCGAAACCACTGCCACTGTTAGCAATCTTGCAGCCGGAATTTACACTGTCAATATTACCGATGGCAACAATTGCCCTGCATTGCTTAGCATCAGTATCAGCGAACCAGCCCTTTTGGACGCCAACGTGACTTCCACCGCTGAATCGGCTCTTGGTGCGAACGACGGCTCCGCTACTGCCAACCCGACGGGTGGAACAGGCGCATACATGTACCTTTGGAACGATGGCGCTACCACTCAGAGCATCAGCAGCCTCACACCCGGAACCTATACAGTGGTTGTGACGGATGAAAATGGCTGCTCTTCCGAGCAAACGGTGGAAGTATCCTCCTTCCTGTGCGCCATTTCTTCCCAGCAAACAATCGTGGACGTGACTTGCGCGGGCGCAGCCAACGGTTCGGTTACAGTCTCCCTCACGGGCGGTACTGCGCCGTTCACTTATGCCTGGAGCAATGGCGGCACTACTGCAACCATTTCCAACCTCGCTGGCGGCGCTTACACAGTAAACGTATTGGATGCAAACGGTTGCGACTTCAGTACCAGTGCCGCTGTTGCCGAGCCTTCTCCTTACGCTTCTTGGGATGTTCAATCGGTCAACCCTCTGTGCCCGAACGATGCAACAGGTTCGGCTACGGCGTCCATTTCGGGTGGCACTCAGCCATACAACTTCCTTTGGAGCAATGGCGCAACGGGCAACACACTTTCCAATGTGCCAGCAGGGACTTATACGGTACAGGTGACTGACAACAATGGCTGCCAATCCAGCACTTCGGTTTCACTTACAGCATCAGACAACGAGGCTCCGACGGTTACGGCTCAAAATGCTACCCTCGCGCTCAACAACAACGGTTCGGTGCAAGTGACGCTCGCCAATCTCGCGGCTCAATTTGGCGACAACTGCGGCGTTGCCAGCACAAACATCAGCCCACAAAGTTTTGATTGTCAACAACTTGGAGCGCAAACCGTGACGGTGATGGTGACTGACCTTTCAGGCAATACAGCCACTACGATCGCACTCGTTACTGTGATTGACAACATAGTCCCAGTATTGACTTGCCCATCAGACATTGTAGCTTGTTCTTACAACAACGTGGTGAACTATGCATCACCCGTGGCAGAGGACAATTGTCTTTTGGCTGGCAACGGTCACTGGGTAATAGACGGCCCAGCAAGTGGTTCGACATTCCCGGAAGGGACTACCACGGTGACCTATACTTACACGGACGCAAGTGGCAATGCTGGAGCTTGCGCGTTCGATGTTAAGGTGACCAGCGCAGTAGTGTTCGCGAATGTAACCGTGAACAACGACGTGAACGGCCAGCAAGTCGGCTCGATTGACATCACGGTAGAAGGTGGCACAGGGCCGTTCCAATATGTATGGACCGACGAAAACGCCAACGTGATTGCCAACACAGAAGACGTGACGGGCCTCGGCGAAGGCGTTTACCGGGTGCAGATCACCGACGCGAATGGTTGTATTTACGCACAAGAAGACATCAAGTTGCAAAATACCAGCAGCGCGAAAGAACCGGCTTGGCTCACAGGGGTAAGCCTCCAACCCAACCCGGCAAGCAGCTTCACGAATGTTGTGTTCAGTCTCCCAGTGGCTTCTACCTTGGAAATCACCGTGATTGACGCAACAGGTCGAATCCTTTTCACCGACATCAGTGAGCAGGAAAGCGTGGTCACGATTGACTGCACGAACCTGCCCGGCGGGGTATATTCGCTTCGTTTCCGCACTGGTCAGGAAGTGGGTGTGCGGAAGTTGGTAGTCAGCAAGTAAAAAGTTACAAATAGCAAGTTACAAACGCCTGCCCGGAATTCCGGGCGGGCGTTTGTGTACCGGCTGCTTTAGCTGCCGGATTGATCGTGACATTTTTTATCCATTTCTCAGAATACAATCTCAAAAAAATATATAAATTTGCGATTACAATCGTAAAAAATTGAAAAATGTTTATTGATCGCACCACCCTCCATTTTTTGGAATCGCATATTTCCGATAAAAAGGCTCTTTTGATTCTCGGCCCCCGGCAGACTGGGAAGTCAACGCTCCTGAAAGAAATTGCCCGGAGGACAGGTGGCAAGCAATTGTTTCTGAATTGCGACGAAGCGCTCAGCCGGGAGGCACTTCAAAACGTGAGGAGCGTGGCCGAAATGCGGCTTTTGTTGGGAGATGCCAATTTGGTGCTGATCGACGAAGCTCAGCGGGTACGTGACATCAGCATTGCGTTGAAACTCATCACGGACAATTTCCCAAGTGTCAAATTGATCGTCAGTGGTTCCTCGGCCTTTGAACTTTCCAACATCATAAACGAGCCGCTAACAGGTCGAAAATGGGAATGTATGCTCTTGCCTTTTTCAACCCAGGAAATGGTGGCGCACACACATTTTTTGGCCGAAAAGGGCAGCCTGCATGCCCGTTTGATTTTTGGGATGTACCCCGATGTGGTCAACAACCCTGGAAACGAACAAAACCTGTTGAATGAGTTGGCCACCAGTTATCTCTATAAAGACATCTTTACATTTCAGGACGTGAGGAAGCCTGATTTGCTCCCAAAATTGCTGAAAGCTTTGGCTACCACAATCGGCTCCGAAGTGACATATCATTATCTTGCACAACTCATTGAAAGTGACCATGCCACCGTGCAACGGTATATTGACCTGTTGGAAAAAACATTCATCGTGTTCCGTCTGAGTTCGTTTTCCCGAAATCTGCGTACCGAGCTTAAAAAAAGCCGTAAGATTTATTTCTATGACAATGGCATCCGAAACGCCCTGTTGAGTGCTTTCCAGCCACTCGCCGTCCGGCAAGACACAGGCGCTCTCTGGGAGAATTTCATGGTCAGCGAAAGGATCAAGTTCCTCCGGCACAACCGATTAGGGCGCAACCTCTATTTTTGGAGAACCCAACAACAGCAGGAAATTGATTATCTCGAAGAGTACGATGGCAAGCTCGAATCGTATGAATTCAAGTGGAATCCTGTCAAATCGGCCCGCGCACCCAAAACATTCTTGCAGGCTTACCCGGAGGCAAGCTTTAAGGTTGTTGCGCCAGAGAATTACTTTGAATTCTTACTTCCGACCTGAACGGCCAATCCTCCCAATTGCTTACCAAGCCTGCCTTCACAGGGTTTTGCAGCAGGAAATGGCCAATTTTTTCAAACTCTTCGACATCCAGCACCCTAAAATCAAAACTGCGTTCGTGCCAAAATTTTCCGGCTGATTTAACTTCGCCATTTAGGTTGTGCTTTTGGAAAATGCCTGGGTCTATATGCTCTCCCAAAAGTCGCAGCACTTTTTTTAAGGGTGCTTCAGTAGCGTTTTGAATTTCCGATATAATGTCGCGGAGAGGTCTGTAGAGCAAACTTTCGAGATCATCCAAGGTTGGTTCCACCGTAAGCGTAGGACGCAAATCGATTAGCAGATGTACATGATTGGGCATAATGGAGTAAGCCAGCAGATCGTACATTGAGCCATCCAGGCGCTTTAATGCATCTGATACAATTTGCGCCAGCCTGGGTTCGCGCAGATAATCATGTCCGTATTTTTCCAGATCCAACGCAGCGTCGAATCGAGCGAATAGTCGTTTTCGGGTTTGGTGCAGTTGTTCTGTAGAGTCAGCATGTCGAGCGAGTTCAAGCTGCCTGGTGTAGTATTGAAGTCCGAGGTTTTGCAAAAAGCTCTCCGGCAGCGCCTCCCGCAGCCGCAGGGTGACGAAGAAGACGCCCTTAAAAGAATGCGGGGCGGGTAGGGTAGGGAAGGCGGAAGAATTCATTGGTGCGGGAGGTTTTCGGAATCAAAAATAAGGAAAAAATTGGACTTTCCCATCTTGGTTATCCACCATAACTTGCCAGCGAAAAACACCTATACCTGCATGGACAACCAGACGTTTCTTTCCAATATCCGCGACCTTATCGCCCGCGACGACTTGACTGCCGCGTTACTCCAAGTCCGCGGCTTGTTGGAGAATAGCCCCAAACTAGATGAAGCCCTGTTGCAATCTGCTCGCTTTCAAGACATTCGGAAGCAGATTCGGCTTGGCATGGTTAGCCA
>CAZPTQ010000092.1:0-21435 GCA_964589365.1 uncultured Saprospiraceae bacterium | reverse complement strand
TCAAGGAGAATATACTGTACGCCAACCTAAATGCCGATATGGACGACGTGATCCGGGCCGCAAAATTGGCCGATCTGCACGATTTTGTGGCGGGCCAATACCTTGGGTACAATTACAAAATAGGCGATTACGGGGCGAATCTCTCTGGCGGTCAGCAACTTAAACTCGGTTTTGCGCGGTTGTTCCTGAGCGATCCTGACCTGATCATTCTCGACGAGGCCAGTAGCATGTTGGATGTTGAATCTGAACAAAAAATCATGGCAAATATCAAGACCCATTTCAAAGGAAAAACTATCATCAGCATCGCACACCGATTGCAGACCCTGAAAACCGCCGATCGAATTTGGGTCATGGACGAAGGTCAAATTGCAGAAGAAGGCACCCACGAAGCCCTCATGCAGCGCGAAGACGGGCTGTATTTCAGTTTCATGCGCACTTATTTGAACTATTGAGCAACGACATGAAAGAGACCGACGAACTAGAACCACAACAATACCGCCGACTTTATTGGGAGTCAGACGTGCCCGTGCGCGACCTGCGTGTGCGCCTTTTGCGCAAGCTGTTGTACGCAGCCATTGCAGTGTTTGTGATTATGTGCGCCACAGCCTACTTTGTCAAATTCCCTGATCAGATCGAATTGCCCTTTGTGCTGAAAAACGATGTGCGGGAAGAAGTCTATAAATTTCCTTTCCCGGTTTATTTGCTGGAGCAATATGTTCAGACCGGCAAACAAGTAAAGCCCGGAGATCGGCTTTTGCGACTTACCTCGCCAGAAGTAGTGGCTTTATTGAACGACTACAACGCAGCATTGTATGATTCCGCAAATCTTGGTGGCGCCCGGCACACTTCCACGCTTCGGCAACTTGACATGGTTCGCGCCAATTTTCGGCAAAATCTTGCGAGTATAGAGGCAAACACGCGGCAATTGGAACTCAGCAACCAAACCTGGGCGGCCCACGAACAAGAACTTCGGTTCAAATTGAAAGACGCTACCGAAAAATCGGAGGCATACAAAAGCCTTTACGATAGCAAGACCGTAGCCCGTTTTGACATGACCGAGAAGGAAAACCAACAAAAACAAGCCGAAAATGCCCTGCAGCAGGAAAAACTGCGCTTTGACCGAGAGAACCTGCGCTTACAATCAGCCATCAACCAATCGCGGATCGAAAACCAGATTGCTCAAAACCAGCTGGCGAAATTGGAAGCCGATTTCCAATCCGATTCAGCGGAATCCTTAGGCAAACTTGAACTCGCCCGCCGCCGAATTTTCAACACCTTCGGCGCCTGCGACATCACAGAAGGCGCGATCGTTGTCAAAAGTGCTATTGAAGGCAAGGTGTCTTTTTTGTTTGAAGGCGAGAAAGAAATCCCAAGTGGAGCCACCGTCCTCAAAATCAACAGCTCAAATGAGGCTACTTATGCCTTCCTTAAATGTCCGCCTTCCGTAGTGGGCAAACTTCAGGTGCAGCAGTCCTGCAACCTCAAAGTGCATTCCTTCCCTTTTTACGAATATGGTAGCGTTCCGGGGTATATCCGGCAGATAAGCCTCACTCCCGATGAGAACAGTCAATTCAACCTATACGTCTCTTTGGGCGATCTGGGTCGGCTCAAGGGCCTGTTACAACCCGGCATGGACGGCACTGCGGTTGTTATTATTGAGGAAAAGACCCTGCTCCAGTATTTTTTCAGGAACCTGAAAAAGCGCTACCACAGTGTAGTTGATGGCGATATGCTATAAACTGCTTCGCTGACCTTTTTTCATGCTTGTTAATACTTTTTTACCCATTGGCCCTGGCCCGGCCCTGACCTTTGTATCATCAAAGAACACAGGCGCAGCCGAAAACCTGATACAGAGTAGGCAATCACTTTAAAATAAAACAAACAATGAAAAAGTTGACTAAAGGCCAAGCATCTACCATCAATGGAAGTGGCCCGGGACTGGTTATTCAATAGAGCCGCATCCAAAGAAAAATAGGCGAAGCCGAAAACCTGAAACAGAGTAGGCCGTCACATTCAAAAAATTACAAGCGATGAAGAAGTTGACTAAAAATCAAACCGCCACGATTCTTGCTGGCGGGCCGGTATTGCAATAATTACCCCGCCTCAAACACCATCGCTTCGTGTCCCAAGGCCCTGAAATCTACGGGCGTGACGGACGAAACCCCCGGCTCGGGCATATACACCCCGTAAATAGTGTCCACCGCCGTCATGGTCGCTTTGTTGTGTGTTACAACGATGAACTGTGAATCCTTGGAGAATTGGCGAATGATGCGGTTGAACTTATCAATGCTCGCATCATCTAGCGGGGCATCGCCTCGTGTCCTATTCCCCTCGCCAACGGCGTATTCCGAGTTCAAAGGCATCCAAAAAGAGCTTGAAATCATTGGTAGCCCGTTCTGCCTCTTTTCGAGCAATGATGCGAATGGTATCCGTGGGGGCACGTTTAAGGTCATGCTCGCAAAAAGTGGAAAATTTATTTTTTATTCTCGCTGTCTGCTTGTCGGTCGCACTGGCAAATAAGGTGTCGGCACGGATAAGTTGCTGTTCCAGTGTCGCAAAGCCGAAAATGGTAGCGTATTCACTCGCGTATTGACTCAAGATGGACCATGCCCATTCTTCAGGTATTTGCCCGGGCAAGAAAAGCGGCTGAATTGCAGCCCCAAATTGTGCAGCCTTGGCTTTTAATTTGTTTTCGAGGTCACGCGCATCACCGTCCAACACAAAAAGGAAGTCGTCAAGGAGTTGAAATTTCCCAAGTGTGTCAATGTGTTGCTCAAACTGCGTCTTGCCAGTATCTCGCCCAACTTTGATATCGCTTGGCACTAAACCTAATTTGGGATTCAAGTAATCCATAACTCCCAGCAGGAATGCTTCACCCATGTCGTCTTCGCAGAGCACGCTCAATTTTTCAATGGCCTGGCCATAGAATGCTTTTTGAATAATGTCCCGATAGGGCGGCCTTACTTCAACGTTATCAGCAGTTCTTTCCAGAAAAATACGGGCCTCTACCGGAACACAGTCCAGAATTACTGGACTGTGGCTGGTGATGATAATTTGAAGGTCATTGCGCAAAGCCAAACGTTGCAATTCAAGCATCACTTGCTGCTGGGTGTAAGGGTGAAGCCCTGCTTCAATTTCGTCTATCAGTATAAGGGCGTTTTTGAGGGAGGAAATTTCTTTGGAAATTCGGAGCAATGCTCGTTCGCCCGCCGACATGTGGAACTCGGAATATTGCGGTTCTTCGCCTCTAAAGGCAAAAAGCAGATTTTTACTTCCTTTTCTTAACAACGCCATTTCAGAATATTGGAACGGCAAAATTCTTTGGGCAAACGCAATCAAATCAGAAGTGATGGTTTCTACGCTAAATGCCTGAAGGCCAATCTGTAAAACGCTTCTGACTTCTGAGGGGCTGGTAAGGTTGGCAAGTGTCCGCAAGTAAACTGGGCGGCGGGGCTGTTCGCCACTTTTTTGCCCTAGAAAACTTCGATTCCACGATTTGCCCTTAGCCCATTGCATACCTGTGCTCTTTCCGTTGTGGATGTATCGGAATTGAAGTACGGTTGGAAATTCTGTGTCGAAATACCTGCTCACTGGAGTTTGGGTAATTGTTGTTCCAAGAACAAGAGCACCTTCCCAATGAATCTCAGTTCTGCTGGTCAAATTAGGAAAGAGTGTCGCAGGAGAAAAATCTTTGATCTTCGCCCCGGGCACTTGATAAGCGCAGGCGCAGGCAAACAAAACGGTAGATTTCCCGCAAGCATTTGGCCCGGCCAAAACGGAGACCGGAAAGTCGAACCTGACCGGGAGGTCTTTAATGCCTCTGATATTTTGGACAGTCACCTCATCCAGAAATTCTGTATACTCTCGCTTCTTGGCCCGAAGTTGATTCCAAACTTGTTCAAAATGCTTTTTTATTATCATTTCGAGTCTTTTTTGTTGCAAATATAGACCAAATAATCACCCCGCCTCAAACACCATCGCCTCGTGCCCCAAGGCCCTGAAATCCACGGGCGTGACGGACGAAACCCCCGGCTCGGGCATATACACCCCGTAAATAGTGTCCACCGCTGTCATGGTCGCTTTGTTGTGGGTCACCACGATAAACTGTGAATCCTTGGAGAATTGGCGTATGATGCGGTTGAACTTGTCAATGTTTGCGTCATCCAGCGGGGCATCTACCTCATCGAAAATGCAGAATGGGGCAGGTTTGAGCAGATAGAGCGCGAAAAGCAGGGCGATGGCCGTCAGTGTTTTTTCGCCGCCTGAAAGTTGCGCGATGGTCTGCGGGCGTTTGCCTTTGGGCTTGGCAATGATGATAATGTCTGAATCGAGCGGATTGTCCGGGTTGCTGAGCAGCAAATCTGCGGAGTCGTCTTCAGTGAAGAGCGTACGAAACACGTTGATAAAATTCTCCCGCACCTGCGCGAAGGATTCGAGGAAGCGAGCCGTAGCCGTTTCCTCGATTTCTTTCATGGTTTGCACGAGATTTTCTTTGGCGGCAAGAATGTCGTCGCGTTGTCCGGCAATGGTATCGTGGCGCTCTTTGATCTCGTTGTATGCCTCGATGGCCATGGGGTTGATTTCGCCGTAATTGTCGAGGCGGCGTTTGAGGTTGTTCACATCGCGCTCCAGCGTATCGCGTTGATATTCAGGGTTTGGCTCCTGGTTGATCACATCGTTCACACCTATGCCAAACTCCGCACGCAGTCGCTCACCAATAGCTGTGATCTCAAATTTTGAATCGTTGAACTTCTCTTTCAAGCGGTTTACCAGGACTTGCAAATCCTGTTGTTTGCGGAAGTTATCACGCTGTTTGTTCTCCAGTTCATGGATTTCGTTCCGGGCTTTGAAATAGGCCTGCTCTACCCCACTCAATGCTGCTTCCTTTTCTTTTTTCTCAGAATAAGCAGTTGTCAATTCCAACGTAATGCGATGGATGTCAAGTTCTATCAGACCAATCTCCTCCTTGTTTCGGGTAAGGTTTGTTTGAGCGGTGGCGAGCGTTTGACGGAGGTCGTTGCGGCGATTTTCGCGGAAAGTGAGTTCCTGCCGAAGCGTGTTCACCTTGTTTTGTTGCCGAATGAATTCGATGTTTTTTTGGTTGTAATCCGCGCTGGCGTGGCTCAGTTGCTCTGCCACATTGCGGAAAGAGCCATCTGCGCTGGTGAGGCGTTCGCGCAGGGCATCGGCGGCGGCGGTTTTACTGGTCAATACGGTTTCGATCAACGCATTGCTCTCCGTCAGGTTTTTGATGCGCTGATTAGCATCGCCCGCCTGGGTGTCAAAATTGGCTACAAAGGCCGCGATATTGTCCAATTTTGCCTGCATCCCGGCCTTATCCTGACTGAGGCGGTTGAGTACTTCCCGCTCGCTTTGCAGCATAGCTGATTGGTCGGCATTACGCAGTGCGGAAATGTGGGTACGTAGCGTGCTGAGTTGCGTATTGAGTTGGTTTTCAGTGCCTTCCAACTTCTTTATTTCCGTTTCGAGGATTTCAAGGTTCTTCTTTCGGCCAATCTTTTTACCTTCAAAAAGACCTACGGAACCACCTGACATGGAGAATTTCCGCCGCACAAAAGTTCCGGACTTGGAGAGGACGGTCACGTCAGAATTCGGACTGACCGACGGGTTGCTTTCCTCCGAAATCATCACATTTTCCAGCAAAAACTCCATCAGCGGGCGGTACTGAGCCTCCACTTCCACTACATCCACGGCGCGAATGCCGCCGGGCAACAACGTGAGTGGTGCCTGATAATCGCGGAAAGCATCCAACATGAAGAAGTTGGCGCGACCTTTTTGGCTTTGGCCGAGCAGCCCAATGGCTTTTATCGCCTCAGCAGCATTGGGCACCACATAATAGTTGAGGTAACTCTCCAGATAGTTTTCAATCACAATCCTATACTCCTCCCGAACGTATAACATATCCGATAACAACGGACAACGCTTGGCCCATTCCTTGTCCTGACTCAAAAATTTGATGCTCTCGGGGAATCCTTCGAGCGATTCGACCATGCTTTTGGTCAGTTTTTGCTCGTTGCGGCGGGCATCGAGGCCACGATTGTGGTCGGCGAGTTTTTTGGCAAGCGCGTCTTGTTGTTGTTCGCCAGTGGCCAAATCTGTCTTGCGCTTGGTCTCTGCTTCGTCAATTTCGGCTATTTTCTTGGCTTGGGTAGATTCGGACTTGGTTTGTTCGGCCAGGTTTTTCTCCAACATTTTCATCTCTTCCCGGCGCGTGGCGATATCTCCGAGGGTGCGTTCTACGTCGCGGCGCAGGTTCTCGATCTGATTGGACTGAATGGCTCTGGTTTTCTCCAACTCTACGATTTCACGTTCAAAGCCCTGCTGGTCTTTCACAAATTCGTCCAGATTCCCCTTCATCAGATTGTGGTCGGAGCGGACTTTTTCCAGGCCTTTTTGCGCTTCAGCAAGGGCGATTTCAAATTCGCCTTCAAGATTTCGTTCGTAATTGAGGTCGGTCTGGTAGCCCTCTATTTCTGAATCGAGAGAAATCAGATTGCGTGTGCTGCTCGCAATTTGGTCGTCGAGGCGTTGCAAGTCGTTGTTGACAAAAGAGCGTTTTTGCTCCAACATGGCCTTCTCGTTCTCTTTGCCGCGAATGCGTCCAGTGAGTTGGTTTACATGCTGTTGTTGTTCGCTGAGACTGGTTTCTTTATCTGTGTGGCTCTTGCGCTTGGCTTCGGTGTCGGCTTCCAAAAGCCTTGTCATGGCCTCCGTGCTGCGATAATTGTCTTCTTCGCGGGTGATTTGATTTTCGAGTTCTTTGTAAGTCTTTTTGTGCCGGGCAAGGTTGTGGACAGCCAATTCGACGCTGATGGTTTTGTATTCGGCCTTCAGTTCGTAGTACTTCTGGGCACGTTCGGCCTGTTTTTCGAGTTTTTTGAGTTGATCGGTGATTTCAAACAATAGATCCTCTACCCTATCGAGGTCAGCGGCGGTGGCTTCTAGTTTTTGCTGTGTTTCGTGTTTGCGGGCCTTGTATTTGCTCACGCCGGCGGCCTGCTCAAACATTTTGCGACGTGCCTGTTCGCGGTCGGAAAGCATATCTTCCACCATGTTGAGCGCGATGATTGCGTAACTGTCTGGCCCGATGCCTGTGTCGAGAAAAAGGGAAGTGATGTCTTTCAGTCTGCAAGAGACTCCGTTAAGGCGGTATTCGCTCTCACCGCTCCGATACAGGATACGGCTGATGGCGACACTGGTATAATCAGTCGGCAGCACGTTTTTTGTATTGTCAAACGTGAGCGTCACCTGGGCCATTTGGCCTTCCTTGCGTTTTTTGGTGCCGTTGAATAGGATCGAGGACATTTTGTCCAAGCGCAATTGGCTGCTTTTCTGCTCACCCAGCACCCAGCGGATGGCATCCACCACATTGCTTTTGCCCGAGCCGTTGGGGCCCACCACGCCCGTCACGTCGGCGTTGAAGTGGAGCACGGTTTCGTTGGCGAAGGATTTGAATCCTTTTATTTCTAATGATTTGAGCCTCATATCAGTACCCCGGAACTCCGTTCCGGGTGCAGGTTTGGAAGCCGGAACGGAGTTCCGGGGTACAAAAAGTGGGCGAAAATAGTGCTTGGGAAAGAAATGGGGGGTGGGAAGTTTTCAACAGTCTAACAAACTTAATAATCTCCGCTTTAACCCAAAAACTATGAATTTATCAACACAATCTACGCCACCGCAAACTCCGAATACGCCCTTGCCGATGGATTGAGAAACCCAAGCAAAATGTCCGATTTAGCAACACCTCGCGCTGCCAATTCGTCAGCTACCATGACATCGGTGTTGTTCTGCTGAATCCAGATTTTGTCGCCAATGATGTCAAAATGAAACGCCACAACGTAGTTGAACTGTTGTTTGTGCCAGCCGATAGATAGCAATTGGTAGTGATGATGCTCCTTGTCAATTACAACCTCTGAGCGAATGTCAGGTGTGAGGCTTTTTTTGATGGCAGCGTTTTCTTCCAATATTCCTAGAATTGCCATTTGATATTGCTTTATCTTATCCATTTTACAATGATTTGTGTGTCCGGGTTGAAAATGATGCAACGAATACTCCTAACTCGAATAACTTTCTGGATGAAGGGCCTTTGAAAAAAATCATTCCAGACAGCCTCGGGTATTGCGAGCCAAATTTGCCTTACCGGCTCTAATTCCTCTAAGGAAAGTAAGTAGTTATCGTACTGTCCAAGGGCTTTTTGAAATTCTGAAACGGGTGACTGTGTGATAAATGATTTGATTTCAACAGCAATTTTTTCACTGCCCCGCTCTGCAGCAATCACTCTTTCAGCACCCAAATCAGCGAATAGTTCGACTTTTTTACAACCAAAGCATCCAGCACAATCTCAGGACAAATATTTACCAACAATTGGCATCCTTCTCCCCATTCCAAATGCCTTGGTGCTAACCCGGATGACCGGTGCGGCCTGCTCCCGTTTGAATTCATTGATGTTCACCATTCGGAGTACACGCTTTACGAGGGCTTCTTCAAAACCCATGGCTATCAATTCGTTTGGGCCTTTTCGACACTCTATGTACTGGAAAAGCAGGGGGTCTAGCACTTCGTAGGGCGGCAGGCTGTCGGTGTCTTTTTGGCCGGGCCGAAGTTCGGCGGAGGGCGGCTTGGTGATCGTGTTTTGAGGGACGACTTCGCCGTCATTGTTCAGGTATTTCACCAGTTCGTAAATCTCCGTTTTGTACACATCGCCCAGCACTGCGATGCCGCCGCACATGTCGCCATAAAGCGTGCCGTAGCCGACCGACATTTCGCTTTTGTTGGTGGTATTCAATAAAATATGGCCGAATTTGTTGCTCATTGCCATGAGCAAAGTGCCGCGTACACGCGCTTGAATGTTTTCCTCCGTAACGTTGAATGGCTGTCCGGCAAATTGCTGGGCAAGTGCCGCTTCAAAGGCGTCATACATCGGTTTGATGGCCACAATGTCGTACTGAATGCCAAGGGTCTCGGCCAACTGCTTCGCATCATCTACCGAGTGACCGCTGCTGAATTGGCTGGGCATGAGCAGTACGCGTACGTTTTCCGGACCAAGCGCCTTAACGGCCAGCACGGCCGTCACCGCAGAGTCTATGCCCCCCGACAGACCAAGGATGGCCTTTTTGAAGCCCAATTTTTGGAAATAATCGCGGATGCCCAACACGAGTGCATCGTGGATGAGTTGGATTTTGATTTTGGGTTGTTTACCCGCCTTGCCCGCCGAAGCTTTAGCGAAGGAGGGTTTGTCCCCCACTGCGCCGCTCTTCTGGGCATAAGAAAATCTAATAACCTCCTCCAACTCATACGTTTTCAGGCATTCCTCGAAATAAGGCATCTCATCAAAAACCGAACCATCGGGCGACAGCACGAGGCTTCCTCCATCAAAAATCACATCCGTTTGTCCGCCCACCTGATTGGCGTAAAACATTGGTATTTTGTACCGTTCCACATTTACTTTGGCGATTTGTATGCGGGTTGCCGCATGGGCATAATCGAAAGGAGAGGCTGAAAGGTTGAGGATAAAATCAGGCTTTTCATGCATCATCTCATCAAGCGGACAGATGGTGTAAAGCGGGTTTTCATTGCCAACGTTCCAGATGTCTTCACAAATAGAGAGGGCAATGCGCTTGCCTTTAAATTCAACGGTCTTGAACGCTGTGGCCGGTTCGAAATACCGGCACTCGTCAAAAATATCGTAGGTTGGCAACAATGCTTTGTGTTGAATACCAATGGTTTCGCCATTGTAAAGAAAGTAGGCGGAATTGTACAGGTCTTTGCCCGCTGCCACGGGGTTGCGGGTAGGCGAACCGACCACAATTCCGATGCCACGACTAACTTTTCGGAGTTCGTCTACCGAATGTTGGCAACGCCGAATGAAGTCGTCGAACTCAAAAAAGTCGCGGGCTGGGTAACCGCATACGGCCAATTCTGGGAAACAGATTAGATCGGCTTGCTGGCTTTTGGCTGTTTCCACCGCAGCAAGCATTTTGGCGAGGTTTCCCTCGAAGTTGCCAATGTGTAGGTTAAGTTGAGAAATTGTAATGCGCATTAGTTCGGTCTTAGAAGATGTTTGAATTATTTTCTTTGAGTTTGGCAGGTGGAACACGGATGACACGGATTAGACACGGATTTTTTTTAGACATAAATCCGTGTCTAATCCGTGTCATCCGTGTTCCACCTGCCAAGTTTGTCAATTTGAATCAAAAATCCTCAATCTTCTACAAAATACATATCAATCTCCCCCTTGTTCTTCGCCGAAATCTTGCCGCGATAATGACAGGGGAAAACGTCTTTCACCACTTCAAAAGCCTCGCCAGAGATGTTGATACGCCCCCCTTCGCCTGCTTGTTCTACCCTTGCGGCAATGTTCACCGTGTCGCCCCAGATGTCGAAAGCAAATTTTTTGGAGCCAACCACCCCGGCCACCACTGGCCCGCGGTGAATGCCAATACGGGCATCAAAACGAGGCAACCCTTCTTTGTCACGGCCAGCATTCCATTCAAAAAGCCAGGCTTGCATGGCTTTGGCAGCAGATACCATGTCATGAAGTTGCGCTCCTCCCCCATTTGGAAGCCCGCCGGCGCACATGTAGGCGTCGCCGATGGTTTTGATCTTTTCGAGATCGTACTGGGCGATGATGTCGTCAAATTTCTGGAAACAGGTGTCAAGTTCCGAAACGAGTTGTTGCGGGGTGAGTTGTTCTGCAATTTGACTAAAGCCAACAAAATCAGCAAACAACACGCTCACATCCTCAAAATATCGAGCGGTGGTACGACCTTTCTTTTTGAGCTCATCGGCCACCAAAGAAGGGAGAATGTTGAGCAAAAGGTTTTCTGAACGTACCTGCTCTTCCCGGATGGTTTTGTTTTTTTCCTGCAACACTCTCGTATTCATGCGTGCTCTCACAAAACTGAAAGTAGCGCCTGCAGCCAACAACAACAACACGCCCATGATGGCATAGTTAAATTTACGGTTGCTCTCCGCCTCACGGAGGGCAAGGTTGGCATTGGAAATCGCCAGAGAATCCATGCCCCTGCTGAAAAACACCGAATCGAGCAGTACCCGCTGCTGCATCACCACCATAGCGGTTTTCATCTGCTCCTGCGTCATTTTTTCAAGTTCGGCTTTTTGGGCGGCAAGCTGGGCTTGAAGCGCCTGGCTTTCTTCGAGGAGTTTAGATTCGTTATTGCGGAATTTGTTTTGGTTTTCAGCCAGTTGTTTTTGGGTCGTGGAAAGTTCGGCTTGAATCTCTTGACGGGTTCCTGTGGGCTGCCCACTGATTGTCCCACCAGAGCGGATTTGCGCAATTTGTTCATCCAATTCCTTCAATTCCCGGTCACGGCCTGCGCGTTGTGCGAGGGTGCGCAGATGATCGAGATTGTCCAAGATCAGGGTATTGTTGGTGCTCCGGGTGTCTCGAAGAATTTTGACGCTTTGTTCAAATTTGCCCGCTGCCTTGCGTTTTCCACTGAACATCATGGCTTTCCCTTCGCGGTTGAGGGCGTTGGCACGGAGTTCGGGCAGACGGAGTTTAGAAGCCAGGTCGCCTGCATCGTCTGCATTTTCGATCGCCTTGGCGTACTCCCCTGCATAGAGGTTGGCATCTGCGAGCGCGATGAGTATTTCAACACGCTTGGCGGATTCTGCCCCGCGCAGTTGTTCCTCCAATTGGCGGATTTTTTCTGCTTGAGCAAAAATATTGGAGCTGGTGCCCCAGAGGAACAGGCCCAAGTACAGCACTTTAAAAAATTGAACTGGCACAGCTAGTATGTTTTAAAATATGCTCGCGAAGGTACTATCTCAGGTCGTAAACCAAGACATTTGGCAGCCTCCTGTCATTATCAGGGATATGGCATGATTTTATTACTCCTCTGATTCAACACAAACCTACATCATGAAACATATCCTCATCTCCGGTTTTGCCTGTTTCTTACTTTTTGGAAAAATTTCCGCTCAAGGTCTTGTTTTTCAAGACAGCATTTTTACTGCACCTGTCACACTAAGTGATGAGTCGGAGTTCATTACTTTTCAAAATTGCCGCTTCGAAAATATTATAGGCGATGCGCTCACCCTCCACAAATGTGGTGCCGTTATTTCTGATTGTACCTTTGAAAACATCGCAGGTTCTGGCATCGTGCTCGACAGCAGCGAGATATATCTGGTGAACGACACCCTGCGAAATATCATTGGAGATGGTGTGTATGCCGAGTTTAGCACGGTGGTTGTTCAGGGATGCCAGTTGTCGAACATCGCTGAGACTGGGCTGTATTTTCTTTTCTGTGAACTCGCTGAAGTAAGCGAATGCAATATTGAGGACGTAGGGAACGGAATCGACAGTTATGGCCCTTTTTACGGACTGTTTTCTGTAAGAGGTACCAGTATCCGGCGTGTAAACGGACTCCCTGCACAACCTGGCACCGGCAACGCAATCTCGGCATCCGAACTGATGCTGGTTGAAATCGAAGGCTGTACCATTGACAGTTGTATGGGGTTTGGAATCTACATAGAGGCCATCGGCGCAATAGACCCTGCCCTTGAATCAGCCGTTGTACAAAACAACGTTATTAGCAGGGCAGACCACCTGGGCATCCAGGGCAACAATGTTGCGAATGCCATCATCCGGGGCAACGATATAAGTTACCCGGGATTTTTGGGCGGTTTCAGCACTTGCATCTGGTGGGGCGGAGCCGATGCCCGCATTGAGGAAAACCATTTGCACCATGCGATAGACAGTACGAACCAACATGGTTATGGTATTTGGGCCTTAAATTCGGTGGCAATCACACGAAACCAAATCCATGACTGTACAAAACACGGCATTCGATTTTCTGCCAACTCCGATCCTTTGGGGGAAGCGCCTGTGCTTGTGTTCAACAACGTCATCTACGATGTAGGAGGCCATCCGATCTTTTATGAAGGAGATGGCTTCGGTTCGCCCATAGAGCCAACCGAAGTCCAAATCCGAAACAATACGCTTTATGCCAAGCCAAGCGGCTCTCCTGCCGATTACGCGCCCATCGGTATATGCTGCAACGACAAACCGATTGTGGCTCAAGGTAATATACTGATCTATGAAGGGGTGACCGACACTTCCGTCTATACACAGGTCTACCCTGGAGCGGCGCTGTCAGAAAGCCTCAACTTGAAAGTCCCCGGCGACATAGCATTCGTAGACTACGCAGCCCGTGATTTCCACCTCGCTTCTACCGGTTCCCCCGCTTACAATTTTCTTCCCTTAAATTTTGGCTTGCCCAACGACGACTTTGATGGCAACCCTCGGATCGGCCAACACGACGCAGGAGCCTTTGAGCTAATTAGCACGGACACTATCTGTGGATGTTCTAATTGCCCTTTAACAATCCCAGACCTGTTTTTTGGCGATTTCATTTATAGTGTAGGCGACATTGCAAACGATAATCTCGCCAGCCCAACGCAAGGCGTGTGCGGAGTAAGGGTCCAATTTGATCATGAATACATGGGCGACCTGAATATGGAACTCATTTCACCTTCAGGTCAATCGGTTCAATTGGTAGGCCCGACAGGATTTTTTGGCTCGACCCATTTTACCACCTGGGATGTGGGCTTTACTACCTGCATCGGGGTTGCCACACCCGACCCAGGCTTTGCCTCCACATGGAACAGCATGCAACTTTGGGGAGAAGGCGCTAATTATACGGGCATTTATTACCCGGCAAATGGGTGCCTTGAAGATTTTAACACAGGAAGCGTCATCGGCGATTGGACCCTTAGGGTTTTTGACACTCAGGTAGCAGATACCGGGCGTGTTCACAAGTTTGAGATGATTTTTTGCGAAATGGACGGGATTTCTTGTCAGCCATGCAGCAACCCTCCTCAAGCATCTTTCACAACGAACCAGGTGGGCGCCTGGTCCGTCGCAATACAAAACCAAACAACCGGTAGCATCATTCAATATCAAATAGATTTTGGCGATGGTTTTACAGCATCCGGGCATTCCATCCCCACGTTCCATACTTACACTGACATTGGCAGCTTTCAAATCCAGCTCATTGCCATCAACGAATGCGGGATAGATACATTTATGCAATCTGTTTTTATTCAGGGGGCCTTGCCGATTGCATTTGTGATCGCAGAGCCAACTACGGGTTGCGCACCGCTGGAAGTACAGTTGGGTTCAACTTTTTTTGATAATGTAGACCAATGGCATTGGATTTGTCCTGGCGGCACCCCGGCAGAATCCTTTGAAACCGAGCCTTTAATTACCTATTCAAATCCTGGAGTTCATCCAATTACTGTAATTGTCAGCAACGCTGTTGGATCAGATACGATTGATAACATACTTTATGTAGAAATCTGGCCAAACCTTGTTAATCCGTCTTTCAGCACCCAGGTGATAGGTGACACCATTGTTTGTACGAATACAACGCAAAATGCCCTATCGTTTTTCTGGACGATCAACAACAGCAATCCCGTAGGAATTGGCATCAGTCCCCAAGTGTTTGAAGTGGATTCTTCAGGTATTTACACGGTTTCGCTCACGGTTTCCAACACCTGCGAAACAAGCGTGGTACTGAATACGGTGACGGTTATTATTTCCGGGGAGCAAAGTTTGAAAGCAGCAGGCTGGGAATTTGCGCTTTCGCCCAATCCGAATGATGGAGCGTTCAATTTGAGCATTGTTTCTCCGGAAAATGCAGCGGCGCAATGCACTATCTCGAACGCGCTTGGTCAAGAGATTTATACAGAAAATATTCAAGCCGTGGAAGGAAGGAACATGGTTCCTATCCGCTTGAGTGAATTACCGGCGGGGATGTATTCCTTACATTTTAGGACCGAAAAAGGGAGCGTGGTGTTGCGGTTTGTGGTGGTAGAATAAAAGATGATCCAAATCTGCTTAGCAGTGAATGCTACTCATAATGCAACCCGCCCAAAGCTGTACGTAGTTGGGCGGGTTCTACATGAAAAGTAGTTGAACAATCTTCTGGCTACCCTTCAACAGCTGCACGTTTGGAAGCCATTAAATCCGGATGGAACGAAAAGGATAAGATGTTGAACTCATTCGGCAATTCGAACACGATCAAAGACTTTCGTGATGCTGACTATGATGGCATCCCCGATATCGCAGATAAATGTCCAGATCAATATGGCCCAAAACGATTCATGGGTTGCCCTGATGCTGACGAAGACGGCATACCTGACTTTGATGACAAATGTCCTTATGAGCTAGGACCTGTGAGTCATGGTGGTTGTCCGTCTACGAATGTTTCCATCTCCATGCCTCAATTTCCATGGCCACCTCCACAGTGTTTTATCAGAAAAACCCTAGTCAACAACCTATCTACTCAAAATACCACTTTTAAACAGGTTGATACACGGATTCAACAATCATTAGATGCGAAAGAATACTTACAACGCAGCTATTTCAAAATTCCAGGAGGTTTCGCTATCGTAACCCAATTGGAGCAGTTTGATGAGGGTGGTTATGTAAAAGAGCGCTGCCGCTGGGTAGATTATCCCGTTCAAGACTTTGAAGGGGTTTGGGACTACCTCACTGCGCTTGTCATGCCAAACCCTGGACATTTCAGAATTTTTGTATTTGTGGTCACCAATCAGCCTTACACACAAAACAAGCGAACGGTCTCCAAAGAAGAAGCTACTGATTGGTTGTTCCAAGGTTTGAATCGTTTGCCGACAGAAGTAAGTAAATTAGAAATCACTCCAGAACACTATTTAGATGCACTAATTTATGAATTTGAGGCACCTGTATCTACCCGAAAATGTGCTCAAAAATGCCCATGTCTTTTGGACAGTCAAACACATTTGATAAAGTCTGGCCTCTTTAATCTGGGTTTTTAGATTTCAAAAATGACACACGGAAAACACGGATTAGAAACTTATTTACTGATATTAATGATTAAATCCGTGTCTAATCCGTGTCATCCGTGTTCCATCACCCTCAATCCTAATGCGCCAACATCCCCTCCTCAAATTCCCGTTTTTCCTCTCCAAGCGGCGCGTAGCGCACTTTCAAGCCAAAATCTCCGCCTGTATTGTAATAAACAATGCGAATGGAGTGCCAACCTTTCTGAAGGTAGGCGACCCCCGTTTTTTCGGTCATAACGTGTACGCCGTCGTTGTTCACCACCATTTCGCCGTCAATGGATAGCAAAGAGCCATCATCTGATTCTGTCCAGAATCGGTAGCCGCCCGTGGTGGGGATATCCAGGAAGCCTTTCCAAACCATACCGCACTTGTTTTCAGCGCAGTAGGCGTCAGGTTCGATGATGCCCACGTCGTCGGTTTTTTCCAAATAGCCACGGATCACTTTGTCTGCGGTGTACATTTCGCCTTCTACAGTGCGAAGTTCAACACGGAGGCCGGCAGCAGGCTCACGGAGCAGGTTTTGTGCAGGAAGTTGTTTGTACAATTTTACTTGGGCGGAGTCGGTAAAACTCGCAACAAGGCCGATTTTGAAGGCTTTCGCACGTACCGTACAAGCGACAGGCGGCGTGAAGGGCACCGTGTAGCTTAGCGAGGTTTCAGAAGGTTCTTTGCCGTCAGTAGTATAGCGGATGGTAGCGCCGAGGGTTTTGGTGGCAATTTTCACGATCGGTTTTACAGTCTTTGGATCGTAGTTGACTTCAATATTAGGTTTGGAAACAAATTCGCCAAAGCCGATGATCTTCACTGCAAATGCATGTGTCGATTTGATTTTGCTCGGGTTGTATTCTGGCAAGGTGATGACCACGTTTCCGCCAATATTTTCTGCTTTTAATTTTTCTTTGGTCGCTAAAAACGTAACCTCAGCACCTGTAAGCGGCAATTGGAGTCCCTTTAAGACTAGTTTTCGGTCGTTCGGATAACGGGGAAAAATTGCATAAACCGACTTGGTTTTGGGATTTGAGGTAAAAAATATCTCTTTCACCGCAAAGCCTGCATCAGGGTCAACCGTTTGTTTCAACAGCGGATCCACCACGGTCTTGGATGCATCGAGACCAGGTTTCCAATCTCTGCGACCCATGCTCCATTGTACCGGAACGCGCCAACGACGGGTATTGTAGATAGCCTCCCCGTTCACACTCAACCATTTGCCAATGTCCGTAAGCCGGTCTTGCATAATGGGCGGGATTTTCCCATGCGCATCCGGGCCAATAGAAAGCAAAAAATTGCCGCCACGGGACACTTTGTCCACCAGATGCAGCACCAAGGATTGCGAAGAGCTGTAGTCCCAGGCGTCCTCGGCTCTATTGAACGCATTAGAAGCGCTCATAGGCTGGCTTTCTTCCCAGGCCTGAGCTTCAAAATCCAAATCGGCTTGATTTTCCGGAGTGTAGATATCGCCATGTTTGAATCGAGTGTCGCTGCCCCAGCGATCGTTGGCCACAACATTGTCGCGCACACTGCTTTCCGAATACAACCAGCTCAGGAATTGTGGCGATTGCCATTCCTCGGATGATGCCTCCAAATCACCATCTGCCCATACCACCCAAGGTTCGTATCGCTGCACAACTTCGTATAGTTGGGGCATGGCATGCTCTGCAGCATATTGGGCGTGATCGTATTGCCAAATCGGGTTAAACCATTCATACAGAGAGAAATAGAGGCCGGGTTTAACCTTGGTTTTGTTCAGCGCGGTAAACAGTTCGCCGAGCAAATCGCGTCCAGGCCCGCGCACTTCAGCATTCCAGGGAGTATCATAAGCACGATTGGCTTCTTCGTTCGGCCAAAGGCAAAATCCGTCGAGGTGCTTGGAAGTAAGCACGGCATATTTTGCGCCAGCACGTTCAAAAAGCTTCGCCCATTCATCGGGGTTGTAAAGCTCCGCGTGGAAGTTGTCCGCCAGCTCGGCGTAGGTGCGTTCGCCATAATTGACTTCGTGAAAAGTTCGGACTTTCCCTTTGTGGGAATTGTTTTCCAGCGCATGCTGATACCATGCTGCGTCGTTGCCTTTGGTGGAAAAAGCGGGCACTGAATACACGCCCCAATTGATCAAAATGCCGAATTTGGCATCTAGCCACCAAGCTGGCGTTGGTCGGGAATCGAGCGATTCCCAGTCCGGGGTGTACGTTGTTTGAGCCGAAAGGCTGAGGGTTAGAACCGCGAAAAGGGGAAGAAAGAATAAGCGCATAAGTTTGTTTGAAATGGTTTTGTGAACAATACTTGCGGGCGCAAAGTATTTAATTTTGTAATACTCTGCACTTGTTGTTGCCTCAACGCCAATCGAGGCTTCAAAATAATTCTTGCTAAAAATGTGGAGTTTTTGAGTTTCAAATCTTAGATTTGAGCTCACTACGTACATACTAATTGAATAGTCATGCAAATACCCATAATCTCTGTCGGCAATTCGAAAGGCATTCGACTAAACAAAATATTGCTTCAAAAATACAACATCGAAGATGTGATAGAGCTGGTCTTAGGAACGGTGTCAAAATAACTTTCCAATTTCAGGCCAATTATTTTGGCGTTAGCCAACTGTCTTTTGAGGCGAATAGTGGGGCTATTTAACGAAAAAGACAGGATGGATGGCGGCAAAAGAATGGCATCAAATTGGGAAGTTATTTTGACACCGTTCCTTAGTGCCAGACTGCATCATCCTTCGCCCAGTAAAAAAGGCGAGAGAAGGATGGGACGAAGCCTTTCGTTCGATGCGGGAAAATGGAGATGATCAACTCCTA
Organism: uncultured Saprospiraceae bacterium; assembly: GCA_964589365.1. GTDB lineage: Bacteria > Bacteroidota > Bacteroidia > Chitinophagales > Saprospiraceae > M3007. The sequence goes on along the minus strand of CAZPTQ010000092.1, from coordinate 2,773 downwards.
ATACCTGATATTTTTGAAGAAGAAACCTTTGAAAATTGATCGAAAATGAAACAGTACCAAATTGCAATTGTCAATCTTTCGCCCACACTCGGTTGACCAAATCCGTACAATCGCAAAAGAGCGGATCATAAGTTTCAACGGAATCATTTCTGATCTCGAAATAAAGACTGTCAAACGCATCTTTCAAGACACTTTTGTGGCGTGACTATCGAACCGTCCGATGCACTTGCCCACGATGCCTTTCAAAGTGTGAAGCAAAAAAATCGAGCATGTGTAACCAACCGAGCCTCCCGGCGCGAGGGTGTTTGTATGCGGACTTGTCGGCGAGTTCTGTTGGCATTTTTTCAAAAAACTCCTGCCATTCGTCCCGGATGCTTTGCCAACGTGCGCTGACTTCCTTCAATGTGTCCGTTTCGGGGATACGTTCGTTGCCCGCCGATTTGGGGGCTTTAAATTTGAATGGCATCCGTAGGATTGCCCGAAGCAATAAACTCCGCCACCAGGAGCCTAGGCCTGTTTTTTCAAGTTGGGGGTTGAAACTCAACTTTTTACGGATATATGCCAGGGAGTTTTCTTCCACCAGAATCAAATGGTGCAGGGTCTGAATGCCTGACCAACCGCCGTCAACAGGCTTTTGGTTGAGGCGTTCGTCCTCGAATGCGGCGAGTTCGTTCAGAAGTGTCTGCACTTGCGAAGTATAGCGGGTGTTCACTGCGAGAATTTTTTCTTTCATATCCGAAAAATATTGTCGGCGTGAAGGTAGGATGTTCGCGAATTATTAGCTCCCAAAACTCTTTTGCTACCTTTGCCTCTATGCAGACATTTAATACTAAAAAATACATCAACGTTTTTCTCGGCCTCGGCAGCAACATAGGAAACCGAGGCTCCAACCTCCATGCTGCTGTTGGCTTGATTGAAAAAAACATTGGTAAAATTGCCAAAAAGAGCCACGTTTATGAGACTCAACCCTGGGGAGAACCCAACCAGGATCCGTTCTACAATCAAGTGTTGATGGTGAATACGACCCTCGACCCACGCGATATTCTTGACAAAATCAGCCGAATCGAGCGCGAACTTGGCCGCGAACAAAAAGAAAAGTGGGGCCCTCGTATCATTGACATTGACATTCTTTTTTACGGCAAGCGCTTGATACGCGACAAAGGCCTTGAAATCCCTCACCCAGATCTCCACAAACGCGCTTTTGTTTTGGTGCCAATGATGGAAATAGCGCCTGAATTTGAACATCCAGTGCTGAATAAGCAGATTGACGAACTTTACATGGACTGCGAGGACGGTCTGGATGTCGTCATGCTGAACTATTGATTAATCGCAAAAAGAATAGGTGAAAAACGCTCAACAGCCAAGGGCCAACTACAATTTTATTGCTATTGAAGGCAATATCGGGGCGGGCAAAACGACGCTTTGCCATCAATTGGTCGGGCGTTTTGGTTGTGCGCTTGTGCTAGAACAATTCACCGACAACCCTTTTTTACCACCGTTTTACGAGCAGCCCGAACGTTATGCATTTCCGGTTGAATTGTTTTTTATGACCGAGCGGCACAAGCAGTTGCTAGAGCATTTCTCCCAGCCGGATCTTTTCAGGTCATTCACCGTAGCGGATTATTTTTTTGTAAAAACACTGCTTTTTGCCAAAAACAACCTCAGTGAAGCGGAATTTCGACTCTTCCAGCGGCTTTTTTCGGTGTTGAACGCTACTTTCCCAAAACCAGACTTGCTGCTTTACCTGCACCGCCCGGTTGAAGTATTGTTGAAACAGATCAAAGGACGTGGCCGGAATATAGAACAGCATATTTCTCCGGATTATTTGACTGAAATTCAGGACGCTTATTTTGATTATTTGAAAGCTGAAACCGAAACACCAGTGCTCATACTGGAACTCGGCGACCTTGATTTTCAGCACAATGCAAACGTTTTTGAGACAATTGCGCAATTAATGTTGGAACAGCACAATCCTGGTGTGAAGTTCTTGAAAATGTTCGCGTAATTATTGCCTCATGTATTGCTGACAATATTAGCAGTCATTCGGTTTTCCTCAGCCCCTAACATGAAGCACCAAAACGCTCCGCACATCAAGAGGTGTGCGATGTCGAAATAACTAAACCAAATCCCCAGCGAAACTTTCAAAATATGTACCCCTACGGCTAATAAGAGGAGCAAGATGCCTAATAGAATGTAGCGGGCCCTTGGGTGCTTTGTTTTAATAAACAACCAGGTTTCCAACGGCGCAATGATGCACAAAAAGCCGAAAGCCGAATGGATTTCAACGCCCGGAAACCAGAACGTGGCAGTCACAAACCAAAGTGCCAGCGTGAGTTCCAAAATATTCAACCAAGTGAGTGCCCTACCCCACCCTGATTCAATAAACGGCCTTGCCCGAACAATAGCGGCTTGTTCCAATGCTGACACTGCTATCATTCCTAGCACCCAACCGGGCGTTTTAAAAACAAACGGCAGCCGGTACAAGAAGAAGTGCCCCGCCAATCCGCCAATGAGGGTAGAAATCCCCATTAGCAAGAAAAAAATCCGCGAAAGCCGCAATACATCGTCGCGCTCGGCAGCCTTGCCCAAGCGATGCCAGGCATAAAAACATACCACCGCGACCAATATAGATGTCAGCGCAATCATGGGTTCTCCGAGACGCAACCCTGCCACAATAATGTCGGGCTGAAAATTTCCAGTAGGTAAAACTTCCATGGGGGCGAAGGTAAGGAGGTGATTGGTTCATTGGTGATTGGTTCATTGGTGATTGGTT
>CAZPTQ010000091.1:14851-21578 GCA_964589365.1 uncultured Saprospiraceae bacterium | reverse complement strand
CCACCAAACTGCCCACCTCCAAAGGATTCCCTTTTATCAGGCGTTGGTCCAGGCTGATTGACGATGGCCTGCTCAATGAGTTGCTCCTCGATTTCTTGCAGCAAAGAGGTCTCTGAATCCTCTTCGCAGGTATAGACTCCCCCGTTTTGGTGCAAGTATCGAATAGAAAAATAGGCCGTTAAAAACAGCACCGCACCACAGATTACAGCAGCCCAGGTCAGTGGCATCACATGGTAATAGTATCGAAACGAAAACACTGCCGCCGCTACACAACCCAACCCAATATCCAACAAATGGCGGTCTTTGCTGTGTATGCCCTCAAAAATATAGGCTAAGGGCACTACAAAGGTGAATGTCCAGAAAAACCAACCCATTGGCACTTGGTCTAATTGGAACCACATCTCACCAGCTTGTTGCACAATCCAAAAGTTCCCACTGGCATAAAAAGTCGCCAGCGCAAGCAATTCCAGCACCAATAAAACTCCATGCCAGTGCCGCCACGCGTAACGACTCTGGCCTTGCTTTGAAAAAATATAAACCGCAGCCGAAAACAACATCCCGGCAAAGGGCAATAGGTAAACCGCCAATCGTGGAATCTCCTTGACCATCAACAAAACAATGGCCAGCGAACACATAAACGCCGCAACAGCCACCATGCGGTCGAGATATCGGATGCTGCCTGCCACCAGAAACGGCCATGCGATAATGAAGTACACCAAAGCAGGAGTGTTGTAATCCAATGGAACACAAAGGCTGGCCAAAATAGCCCAGATACTCACATAGAGCAACATATCGTCTATGCCACTGGCGCGATGCCTTCCGGTTTTGATGACTCGCGATTCCAGAAAAACAAAGCAAGCAACACCGCAGAACAGGCCGAAAATTGAAAAAGCAAATTCGGAGTTCGGCTCGATAACCATGGCCACCAATCCTCCAGCCGCCAACAGTAGGATCAGGGTGAAAATCGCCAACCCGATGCGGATAAATAGATTTGGCGAGTAGAAATTAGAGTGGTAACGCTCCTGGACTGCTTGCCATTTTTCATCAGAAAGTAAGCCCTTCTCGTGCCATTCGCGGGCACGGTCTTTGGTCAAAATGGCATCCAGCCAGTCTTTGTTGTAAGCAATCATGGCTGGTCGTTTTTAATAAAGCGTTTGTAATTGCTTAGAAAAATGATCACCCCAGCGCAGGAAAGCACAAAGTAGAAGAGGTAGAACCTAAAACCCAAATTCAGGCTTTCGGTGTGTATGATAAGCATATACGTAAGCCCAATATAACCATATAGAACGGCCACGGTGAGGAAGTAGAGTGAATTGCGCGTACGGGCGTACCATAAAAAAAAGCCGACGCTCAAACACAGCACCAGAAAATAAAGCAAGGTCTGCCCCAATGCCATCATCCCAGCGAGAGTGGAAATCATCAAAATATGTACCCCGAAGTTGAGATAGGTCAGTGAAAAATGCTTTTTCACCCCCCAACGCTCGCTTAAGAACGGTACAACTGTAAGGAATGCGCCCAGGAAAACACCCGTTTGGACAATGGCTGCGTTGTTGAAATCATTTTTTGAAAGCAGTTCCTGTGGGGTAACCGTTATGCCGAGCCAGGTAGCCAGAAGCGTGATACCCAACGATAACACACCCCGATTGTCGAGCAAGTAAGCCAGTGCAAAAAACAACACCATCGGGATAAAGGTCGCCAGACCATAGCGCGTCCCAAAAATCTCGTATTGATACTGCCAATAACCTTCCATAATCAGGAAAGTCAGACAGCCCAATAACAAGATGTAATCGTAATATGGCGTCGGGCTTTTAATCTCGCCTGTGGAGAAAGGCTCCCGATGGCGAACTGCATACCAAAAGCAACCCGCACTGACTGCCCCAATCAGTACAATGAGCACGGCGTGACCAATAGTGTCTATGTTTTCATAAATCATAAATCCAAGCCCGATATTGAGCAAAAGCACTCCGAGGTAAAGCAGGGTTTTCAGTTCCCAGTGCAGCGAAAAGGGTCTTTTTGATTCAAAAAGAGTGATCTTTTCTGCGTCTTCGGGTACGATAAGTTCTTGTTGAAGAAGATTGTGAAGTATTGGTTCGTGCATTGGCAAGGAATTGTATAAGGCGCAAAGACGGCAGTAAAAGTAGGAAATGGGTGGATTTAAAACGTATATCCTTAGAATTTTGCGCCTAAAAACCGCTCCGCGATCTTTAATGGCCGGAATGAATAGCGCTTTTTAACATGGTGCCCGGCAAGGAGATACTCAACTTTATGCGCTTTCTATCGTTAAACTGTTTCAAAATAAATACAACTATCATGGAAAACAAAACACACGAATCGTTCAGCATCAATGGCGAAATTCTTTTAAAAAAAGTAAAAGAACTGATTGCTGAAGGAAACATCAGAAAAATCAGCATTCACGATAAATCGGGAAAGGAATTGATGTCTTTCCCATTGACTTTTGGACTGGTCGGCGCGTTGATTGCGCCCGTTCTAGCCGCATTGGGTGCTATGGCGGCATTGATAGGCGAATGTACTATTACCGTAGAGAGAGAACCTGCGTCGGAGTAATGACTGCAAACCCGACGCCTGTGCCGATAATGGCGTAGTTGAGGCGGCTGGCATCCAAATCCAGCGGTGTATAAGGCAATCAAGAAAACTTATGTTCCATTACAACGCATTGCGCTATTTCCTCTGTATCGGCATGCTAGTGCTTTGGGCCAACTGCCAAACACCTGGTCACATTCAATTCCCGGCGATAAATGCTTATTTCCAGCCGATAGCCCAAAAAGACACCCTTCACATCGAGGTTTCAGACGAAGAAGCTGTACAAGGGAATACTATTCCCAATCGGCTATTTTTCACCAGTATTCCAACGGCACTTTTACAATCCATTGACTACCTGGCGGACTCCTCCCAAGCCCTTGTACTGAGTCGACAGAAATTCTCCATAGACAACCATATTACCGCTTATTGGGTGGAAATCAGGCAGTTCTGGTTTCAACACCATTCCTTGTTTTTGTACGACGCGTCTAAAAAGTTATTCACGGATCGCATCACTGTAGCCGAATGGTATGGTGGTGACGGCGGTCAGGTGCTCATCGGCAGTTGGTTGTTCGACTACAACGGCGACGACAAAAAAGACATTGTCCGGCGAGAAATTCAACACAGTATGGTGCCGAACGGCGACGAGCCTCTTGAGCGGGTGTATGAGTCCGCATCCCTATTATTGTGGAAAAATGGCCGTTTTGAGGATACTGCTATCCAGGATACAGCGGTGCTGGTTCGGCAATTCCATATACGAAGTTTTTGGTGAGCAAAAAAATTTCAAGCCACAAGCAGCGAAGGGAAAGCCTCGCTCGTTTCTATCTCATCTTTCGCAGAAAACAGTTTTTGCGAAGAGAAAAAGCAGGTTTTTTAGTTGGTTTTGTTTGTTTCAATGGGCACGCTGTTAAGCGTGCCTTTTGTATTTTGTAGGGCGAAATTCGTTTCACCGTTCGGCATCGCATGAAATTCATTTTGCCATCCAAAGCTCCTTTACGTTCTTTGTGATTCGCTGCGCTTTACTGGTCAGACGATCTGGTGTTGTCAGACCAATAAGTCAAAACCTTCCACCATGAAAAAAATCTCAGCCTCCTGTCTCTCTTTCCTAGCCACTATCTTGCTTTTTGGCCAAAACCAAGTGCCCCTCATCACCAATCTGAGCGTCACGCCAGATTGGGCCAACCTAAGCCTCGACATCAGCTACGAAGTGGCCGACAACGAAAATGACCCGATAGAAATCTTGGTCCAGTTCTCTGACAATGGCGGCAAAACCTATTCCCTCACCGGCCAAATCCCCGTTACTGGCGACGTAGGCTTCCCCGTTCAACCCGGCAACAGAAGCATCACTTGCGACATTGCGGTACTGGCCAATATATCCACTTCTTTCACCGTCAGATTGGTTGCCGACGACAAGCAAGCTTTTGATATTCAAGCATTGGTGAACGATGTGGACAGCAATCTCCTCCGCGCCAAGCTCGAATTTGTAGAAGGAATCCGCCACCGTACTGCTGGCAACGCCCATCTGAACGCTACACGGGATTCTTTAAAAAACTTGTTCCTAATTGCGGGTTTGCACTATGAAGAACAGGCCGTTCCGCTGGGAAATTATACCGGAAAAAATCTCATCGGCAATCTTCCTGGCACTTCCTCGGCAGAAAAAGTGGTCATCAACGACGCACACTATGATACCGTAATCAACGCACCAGGTGCCGACGATAATGGCTCCGGCACGGTAGGGGTAATGGAGGGTGTTCGGATTTTGAGCCGCTACCCTTTCAAAAAAACGCTTCGATTCATCGGCTTCGACCTCGAAGAATCGGGCTTGGTGGGCAGCACACGATATGTAAGCATGGGTATTCCTGCTAATGAACAAATTGAAGGGGTATTCAACTATGAAATGATTGGCTATTGGAGCGATGCGCCAAATACCCAGATACTTCCGCAGGGCTTCCCTTTTTTATTCCCTGCCGCGGCGGCGGCTGTTGCCGCCAACGAATACCGGGGAGATTTCATAACCAATGTAGGGAACACAGCTTCTCAGTCAATTGCGCTGCTTTTCAGCAATTCTGCGCAGCAGTATGTGCCCGATTTGAAGGTGATTACACTCGATGTGCCAGGAGACGGTTCTATTGCCCCCGATTTGCAGCGCAGCGATCATGCCCCGTTTTGGATAGCAGGGAAAAAAGCACTCATGCTCACCGACGGAGCCAATTTCCGCAATGAATGTTACCACACGCCGGGAGATACCTTAGACGAGAAACTCAGTTTCACGTTCATGTCAAACGTTGTAAAAGCCACCATCGCTTCAATGGCACAATTGGCTGAAATACAACACGGCGATTGGGCGACTGCGACGTTTCAAAACAATGTTGGAGTACATCCATCCTGGCCCCCTTGCGACTTAAACGCTTATCAGCAGCCTGGACAAGGAGACGGTTTTATAATCGAAGTGAAATCTTGTGCATTTTCTGAGGTCATGATCGAACTTTACGACATGAAAGGATCGCTGATACTCCAGCAAAATGCCATTTTTCCAGATGTAGGGGCATACCCTGTACTCACGCCAAAATTACCCGAAGGGGTGTATGTCTTGAAAATCAGACACGCCGCTGGTACACAGGCGCAAAAAATTATGCTGCGGTGATAAAATAAGTGAGACCTCATAGGTTTTTGGAAACCTACGAGGTCTAGGCGCAGTGGATTTCTATCTTTGCCGCCCTTATGAGGGTTTTTACCGATTTATCTCAGTTACCTGCGTTTCGCAATGCCGTTGTCACCATCGGGTCCTTCGACGGCGTTCATCTTGGACATGGCCGAATTCTAGAACAAGTACAGTCGCTGGCCAGAAAACATGGCGGCGAAAGTGTGGTCATCACCTTTGACCCGCATCCACGTGCGGTGCTCAAGCCAGAAGACAGTTCCTTTAAACTCCTTTCAACTACCGACGAAAAAATCGCACTACTCGCCCAAGCTGGCATTGACCATGTGGTGGTAGTGCCCTTCTCCCTGAAATTTGCTCAACAAACTCCCCTTCAATACGTCAAAGATTTTTTGCTTAAAAAATTTGCCCCACGATTCATTGTCATCGGCTACGACCATCGCTTTGGCGCAGGCCGTGAGGGAGATATTATATTTTTGAAAAAATTTGAAAAAACGTTTGGTTTCGAGGTGGTTGAAATCCCTGCGCAAGTACTGGATGAAATTGCCGTCAGTTCCTCCAAAATCCGAAGGGCACTCGAAAGCACTGACATCGTGCTGGCAAACCGATTGCTTGGCCATCCATTTTCTTTCACTGGCAAGGTTGTGGAAGGTCAAAAAGTTGGTCGAAACATCGGTTTCCCTACCGCTAACATCGAAATCGCAGACCCGCACAAATTAGTGTTGCCGGAGGGTATCTATGCTGCTAAAGTAGGCTCCAACAAGGCCGCGCTTTATATAGGCACACGCCCTACCCTATCAACCGATGGCAAACGGGTCATAGAGGTGAACATACTCGACTTCGAGGGTGAACTGTATGGCCAAAACTTGAGTGTAGAAGTCCTGGATTATATCCGCCCCGACAAGAAACTGGAAAGTTTGGATGAATTGAAAAAGCAGATTGAAGCAGACAAAATCGAGATAGAGAAACGGTTGAGTCGGATTTTGGATTATGGACCTTTGACCTTGGATCAAGCCCCGTCCAGTCCTGTGTCCAAGATACAAGGTCTGCAATCTGGCACCCAAAGTCCAAGGTCCAAGGTCGCCGTAGTCATACTCAACTTTAACACCCGTCGTCATCTCGAACAATTCTTGCCATCCGTGGTCTCCAACAGTGCAGGAGCACGGATCATCGTGGCCGACAACGGCTCGCCTGATGACTCCCTGGAATTTCTCCGAAAGCACTACCCTGAAGTAGAACTTATTGATCTTCAACAAAATTGGGGATTCGCCGAAGGCTACAATCGGGCGCTTCAACAGGTACAAGCCGATATTTACGTCATCCTAAACTCTGACGTACAAGTTGCGCCCTTCTGGCTCGAACCGATATTAGAGGCTATGAAAAGAGACCCCACTATAGCCGTTGCACAACCCAAAATATTGGCTTGGACATCAGATTTTGGGCCTCAGTCCTTGGAGCAGCCCCACAATGACCAGTCCACCCGTCACCCCGCCTTCGCTAAAGCTACGGCGGGTAAAAAATTTGAGTATG
>CAZPTQ010000091.1:0-14751 GCA_964589365.1 uncultured Saprospiraceae bacterium | reverse complement strand
TCCACCCGTCACCCCGCCTTCGCTAAAGCTACGGCGGGTAAAAAATTTGAGTATGCTGGCGCGGCGGGCGGCTGGATTGATCGCCTCGGTTACCCCTTTTGTCGGGGACGGATTTTCAGTCAACGCGAAGTAGACCACGGACAGTACGACGAGCCTCAGGAATGCTTCTGGGCAGCGGGTGCAGCATTCTTTATTCGCGCTGACTTGTACCATGCTTTTGGAGGCTTCGACGGCGACTATTTTGCCCACAATGAGGAAATTGATCTTTGCTGGCGATTGAAACGGGCAGGTTATGGTGTATGGTGCATTCCTCAGTCAGTTGTTTGGCACTTGGGCGGCGGAACACTTGAATATGAAAACCCGCGCAAAGTGTTTCTCAATTTCCGAAACAGCCTATTCTCGCTCCTGAAAAACGAACCCTGGGGAAAACTTCTTTGGCTGATTCCTGCCCGTGTTTTGCTCGATGGCCTGGCAGGTGCCAGGTATGCGGTCAAAGGCCAGTACCGCGCTATTTGGTCTATTTTTCGGGCGCATTTTTCTTTCTACAACAACTTTAGGAAAACGCTCCGCAAACGCCAGGCTGTGTCGCAAATCATTGAAAAACAAAAAGTTGCACCTGAAAACAAGCAAGGAATTTATCCTGGAAGCATCATTTTGGCGCATTACCTGCGGCGTGTAAAGATGTTTTCGAAATTGTAGCCCGGAACTCCGTTCCGGGATGCCAAATACCGGAACGGAGTTCCGGGCTACAAGTATGAACTACGAACTGATTTACAAAGATGAACACATCCTTGTCGTGGCAAAACCCGCAGGGCTGCTCACCATTCCCGACCGTTTTGGCAACCAAGAAAGTCTGGTGGCTGCATTGCAAATCAAGTATGGCAAGGTGTTTATCGTACACCGCCTCGACCGTGAAACGAGTGGTATCCTTTGTTTTGCCCGCAATGAAGCTGCGCACCGCCATCTTTCTTTGCAGATGGAACACCACACTGCCGACAAGTTTTACCTCGCCCTTTTAGACGGTGTATTGCACCATGAAGAGGGTAAGATTGACAAACCAATCGGCGAGCACTACCATATTCCCGGCAAGATGGCTGTGACAAATTCGGGCAAAGCTTCGCTGACTTTTTACCGCAGCATTGAGCGATTCCAGCGGTTCACACTCGTAGAAGCACAAATCAAAACAGGTCGCACGCATCAGATTCGGGTGCATTTCCAGAGCATTGGTTACCCTTTGGCCATTGATGCTTTGTACGGTCGTCGCGCGCAGTTTTTTTTGTCTGAAATAAAAGGCAAAAAGTACAAATCGGGCAAATTCACGGAGGAGGAGCGTCCGATTATGGAACGCACGTCACTGCATGCGGCGCGTTTACGCATACAACATCCGGCAACGGGAGAAATCATGGAATTCAGCACTAAATTGCCAAAGGATTTTGCTGCCTTATTGAACCAGTTAAGGAAATGGGGGAATAGTAGGGCGTAGCCAAAACAAAAGCCAAGCCCTGGCAAACAAATAACCAAATCACCCAATCAACAATTCCCCAACCACCACGCTATCTTCGCCCTCATAATGGCCGCAACGCAACAACAACGAATCATTTTTGGGCTGAAAATCAAACAGTTCCGTCAAGAACGCAACTGGAATTTTGAGGAACTGAGTCTACGTACAGGTATTTCGATTTCATACCTGAACGAGATTGAAAAAGGGAAAAAATACCCGCAAATAGAGTATCGAAAGCGCTTGGCCGAGGTGCTTGAGATTCCCTACGATTTCCTAATTTCAAATGAACTAACCAAGGAATTTGCTCCGCTCGGCGAACTACTACACAGCAAATTTCTGAACGAGCTACCGCTTGACCTTTTCGGCATCGGAATGCAGCCACTGGTGGAGATCATCGCCAGCGATCCAGCCAAAGTCAATGCTTTCATCTCTGCCCTGCTCGAGATCGCACGAGTTTACGCCCTGCGTGAAGAGCATTTTTACTTTGCTGCTTTGCGGGCCTATCAGGAATTGCGCAACAATTATTTCGAGGAAATCGAACTTGCGGCAAATGATTTTGTACAAGCGCACCAACTTCCCAAAAACGGCGGGGTTTCGCTCTCAATGCTCACGGATATTCTGGAAAAAACGCATAATTGTACTGTTATACCGAATGGACTTGATACTTACGAACCGCTGCTCTGGTTGCGATCAGTATTCAACCCGCACACGCGACGCCTTCTCTTGAACGGCCAACTCAACGAACATCAACGGACCTACCAATTGGCCAAGGAATTGGGATTCAACGAATTGGGCTTGAAAGAACGCCCCTGGGCTTCCAATTTTTTACGGGTCAACTCTTTTGAAGAAGTATTGAACAACTACAAAGCTGCCTATTTCGCCGTAGCGATTTTGGTGAATCGCGAGTCTTTTGTACACGACATCGCGCAGTTCTTTTCCAATGAAAAATGGGATGCAGACAGACTGATCGGCTTTATGACAAAATACCAAGCCAGTCCGGAAGTACTGTTCCAGCGTTTCAATGTGCTGACAAAGGATTTTGGCCTCGACAAAGTTTTTTTCCAACGCGTGGTACATGATCTCGAACGAGACACTTTCGAGATGGACAAGGAGCTTCATCTCAACCGTCGCCACCAGCCTCATGCCACTGGGCTTGGCGAACATTATTGCCGTCGCTGGTTGTCTGTTTCACTGCTCCGAAATCTGAAAACACAACAGTCCAAATCCGAAAACCCAAGCCTGAAAGTAGTTGGCATCCAACGTGAAGTGTTTGTCGCTTCAGGCGAAGAATACCTTTGTATCGCCATCGCCAAGCCCGGCCACCCGACACCTGGACGCAATGTGAGCGTGACCTTAGGTGTATTGCTTGACGACCATACCAAACAGCGGATTCGATTCTGGGACGATCCCGCTATTCCCCAAAGAATGGTGAACGTGACCTGCCAACGCTGCACACTGGAAGATTGTGCCGAACGCGCCGCAGCGCCTTTGGTTGTAATTCGACGGGAGGAGCGTAAAAAGATGGAAGAAATATTGCGGGGGCTAACAACTTGAAAATGTCCAACCTGCCTGCCGGTAGACAGGTGTCAAACATAAAATGTCCAATTTCCAAGCAACACCCACTAATATCATTTTCAACGAAGACTGCATCGCAGGCATGGCCCGGCACTTGCCCGCCACAAGAAAGATGCACTCCATCCAGAGGGTGGCAGCGCCCATTATAAAGACAAAGAAGATGTATGGGTTATACCACGCGAATACTGGACGGGCGACGTAAAAACGCCCATCAAACTTCCCGCCGAACTCATTCGCAAAATTCTGGCCTACAGCAGTCAACCCGGCGATCTGGTCCTCGACCCCTTTCTTGGCTCAGGACAAACGGCCGTGGTGAGCCAGCTTGATGGGCGTGCGTATCTGGGGTTTGAAGTGGTGCCCTAGTATTTCGAGTTTGCCAAGAAAAGGTTGGGAAACAAGGTATATCGGATTAAAAGCGAGGAGTGAAAGCCCAAATATGCTCAACTGCCAATAGTGTAGACTATCAAGCTATCTTGACTTCCACCGCGTTCATGCCTTTTTTGCCGCGCTCTGTGCTAAAAGTGACCTGATCGCCTTCACGGATATTGTCAATGAGTCCGGAGACATGAACAAAAATTTCTTCGTTAGAGGCATTGTCTACAATAAATCCAAAGCCTTTGGCCTCATTGAAGAATTTCACCGTACCTGTGCTCATAAGAAAAAAATTTAAAGTTTGAAAGAAGGAAACTGTTCCTAGCGCCCAAGGTAGGGTATTATCAGAAAAACAAGTATCAAGTAACAAGTTGACTTGCCACTTGTTACTTGCCACTTGTAATTTCCAACTCATTTCATCAACATCAAAGTAGCCTTGTAATCCTTTTGCGGAATCGGGGGGCCTTGTTTTTTGGGTGGTGCTATGGCATTTATTTTCAATATGTATTCGCCAAATTTGGTTTCGCCTGTGCCGCCTTTGCCTAGGTCTCCCGTAGCGAGTGTGACTTGTTGTATTTGATCTCCAGTGGTCAAAGAGAATACGCAATCCGCACGGCCTGCCCAGATACACTGAACGCCTTCAGGGCAACGGCTGTCGCCGACTACCGAATCGAAACGGATGGTGCTGGCGAGATCGCCTTCTATGCCAATGCGCTCCCCTACCCCAAGCGTGAAAGCTTCGCCTAGCTTTGCCGTAGGAGCAGGTAGTGGTGTGAGGGTGACAGACAACATAATGTTGTACTCATCAGGTTTGATCTCTTTGTCCTTGTATTTAATGGGTGAAACGCCCAGTACACGCACAGTATGGCCTTTGAAATCTGTAACATTGCTCGTGCCGTTGGTCAATGTGAAAGGCAGGGTAAGCGTTTGAGATTCACCTGCTTTTGTCAGGGTAAGTACCACGTCGGCTTTACCTGCTGTGATGCATTCAACACCCTGTGGACATCGGCTGTCGGCTGAAACTTTTTCGAACTTGATCGTAAAGCCTTGAACCTCTTTAGATTCGCCGGTTTGGCCAACCTGTAATGAAAAAGGGCGGTCTATGCTGAATTTGACGACGGGTAAGGGAACCGGTTTGGGGCATCCCAGGCAGATGAAGAACGTAGCGTACGCGAGAACAGAAAAAAGCAGCTTTTTCATTTGAAAAGAAATATGGTTTGGTGAACAGAGAGAAATGGTTTTGAAGTGTTCTGAATAGAGGATTTTGATAGCTTGATCCATACCTGAAACCCTCGAACCTATTAGTTTTGCGCTGCGAAAGTAGTAACGACGCTGTATATGGAGCCAATAATAAAGGGTCTGCTCTCAGGGCTGGCTTATGGTCTACTCATCGGACCGCTTTTTTTTATGAACATCCGCACTACGCTTGCCCACGGAATACGGCAGGGGGTAGCATTGGTAGCAGGGGCATTCACGAGCGATCTGCTCATGGTGTTGGCATGTTGGTGGGGCGCTGGCTGGCTGGCTGCAATAACCAGTGAAAATTTGTTTCAAAGTTGGTTTGGACTGGTCTGCGGGTTGTTGCTGTTCGGTTTCGGTCTTACGGCTGCATGGCCACGCAAGCGGAATTTTGACAAGCAAATGAATGAAACCCAACCCATTGCCAAACGCCGCTATGCCTTCTTCCAAGGTTTTTCTATTAATATGACAAACCCCTCCAACTGGCTTTTTTGGCTGGGCGTGGCTACGGCAGCTAGAGCAGAGGCTCCCAATGGCGACGAATATTACCTGCGGTTTTTTATGGCTGCGGCCTTGATTGGTTTGTTCAGCACCGATCTCGCCAAAGTGCTTTTGGCACACCAAATCGGACGTAGGCTCAAACCTGGTGTTCCTGAAAAGATCGTGCGCTTTGCAGGCTTTATCCTCATGGGTGTGAGCAGTTGGATACTTTTCCGAGTCGCACAAAACGCATTTTGAATTACACAAATCACCAGTCACCAATAAACCAGTCACCAACTAAGGCATGGAATCTCTGCGCGAGCAACTTTTGATTTTGATCAGTACACCACTTTATGTGGTAGTCATAGTGGCCGAAATATTGTTGAGTCATTACCGCCACACGAAGTCGTACACGGTGCGCGACACCTTGACAAACCTTTACTTGATGTTGTTGAACAGCGGAGTAGACCTGGCTTTCCGACTCGTGTATCTCGTTATTTTCCAATGGTTTTGGGTGCATCGGCTATATGAATTCACAACTCCCTTTTGGTATTGGTTTTGGCTCGTAGTTGGCATGGACTTCTTATATTACTGGTTGCACCGGGTGGATCATTTTAGCCGTTTTTTCTGGGCGGTACATGTCACACATCACTCGTCTGAACAGTTTAATTTGACGGTGGGATTCCGCTCTTCTGTGTTTCAGCCATTGTATCGTTTCATCTATTTCATACCGCTCTGCCTGGTTGGATTCAAATCTGTGGACATCTTGTTCGTTTTTGCAGCTACCCAGATTTGGGGCATTCTCGTGCATACTGATCATGTGCGCAAACTGGGCTGGCTGGAATACATCCTTGTCACGCCCTCTCACCATCGTGTACACCATGCCTCCAACCCGCTTTATTTGGACAAAAACCTCGGCATGTTCCTGATTGTTTGGGACAAATGGTTTGGGACCTTCCAACCAGAGTTGCCTGAATCGGCGTACCAACCCCTACGCTATGGACTTACCAAACCACTTGAGAAAAAGGATCCTATAAACATCGTTTTCCATGAGTGGATCAACATTTTCAAAGATTTAGTTAGCAAAAAACCACTTCGTTCCAAGTTCTGGTATGTATTCGGCCCGCCTGGCTGGAGCCACGACGGCAGCACCATGACCAGCGAGCAAATGCGGGAAAAGGAACGGCAGAAAAGCGCTTAGAAATAAATCACAGCCCAGCGTACATCCAACAACTTTTGCTTTTCATCGAATCCCGCATTGTGCCCCATAAAGGCTTTTTACCTTCGGCGAGCAATTACAAAATTGGGAAATTGGGATATTGAGATATCCCAATTTCCAAATCTACGTTTCGATGAAACAATTCTTCCGAATTCTTTACGAAGGCGCAGCGCAGGCGTGGCAACAGTTATGGGCCAACAAACTCCGCTCCTTTCTTTCCCTGCTTGGCGTCACGATTGGTATTTTCTGCATCATCGGAGTAAAAAGTGCAGTCAATTCCTTGGAAGACAACATCCGCGGCTCGATGGCTAAACTCGGCAACGATGTGATCTATATCGAAAAATTTTCCTGGGCTGAAGACCCGGGCCAAAACTTTTGGAAATGGATGCGCCGCCCCAACTTCACTTTCCATGAGTTTGAGCGTCTCAAAGAAGACCTCGAACTGGCAGACCAAGTGGGTTATTGGCAATTTTTAGGTTCGAAAACGGTCAAATGGCAATCCTCCAGTGTAGAAAACGCTTTTTTTCTTGGAATCACGGAGGACTGCTACGAACTATTTCACATTGAGTTCGATGGCGAAGGGCGTTATTTTTCTGCAGCCGAATATCAGAGTGGCGCAGACGTGTGTATCCTTGGTGCAGTGATCTCTGAAGGGATATTTGGCTTGGGCATTGACCCCTTGGGCAAAGACATCAGTGTAGGTGGGAGAAAACTTCGCATCATTGGCGTAACCAAAAAATCAGGGAAAGAATTACTCAAGCCTTTCAACTTCGATAATGGTGTGCTTGTGAGTTACAACCTTGCCCGGCGTGGCTTCGGAGTGCGCAGCAGTGGGCGTGGTCAGCAAACCAGTATACAGGTAAAAGCCAAACCAGGTGTGGATATTGAGGAACTGAAAGACGAAATTACGGGCGTTTTGCGCGGTGAACGTCGTATAAAACCAAGAGAGGAAAACAATTTTGCCCTCAACACTTTGTCTATCATCAGCGGACTATTTGACAAACTTTTCGGCACCATGAATGTGGCGGGTATTTTTATCGGCGGCTTCGCGCTTCTGGTGGGAATGTTTTCAGTAGCAAATATCATGTTTGTGTCCGTACGCGAACGAACCAACATCATCGGCATCAAAATGGCACTTGGCGCCAAACGCTGGTTCATCCTCCTCGAAATCCTTATCGAAGCCGTTGTCTTGTGCATTTTCGGTGGGCTTTTGGGTCTGTTACTAATATGGCTGGTAACAGCGGGTATCTCTGCCGCCATAGATTTCGACATTCATCTTTCGATGAGCAATGCCTTCTGGGGCATCATTACCTCCGCTGTGGTAGGTGTTATTTCAGGGCTAATCCCTGCGTCTCAAGCAAGCCGCATGGATCCAGTGGAAGCGATAAGGAAGTAACAAGTTAAAAGTAGCAAGTAGCAATTCCGCCCAGGCTAAAATGCTACCTGCCACCTTTTAACTGTTGCTAAAAACTACATCCTCAAATCCTCCACCCGCACCCCTTTGAAAAGGCTGGTGTCAAACGTAAATTGAGTGGCTGCGAAGGCTTTATTTGGAGAGAGCCGTGTAATGGCAAAGGTGTACCGAGAACCGTCCTTAGCAAAGCCCTTGATGCTCTGAATGGTCCCGGCCTTCTCGTCAATAGCCACTCGAAGCTTGGAATATTCCGAATTTCGGTCTTTAGGTTTGAACTCGATTTGAGTGAGCAGTTTCCCGCCCTCAGTGGTTTTGTCAGTAATGGTATAAAGGAAATCCCCCTTTTGATAGCGACTGAGCAAATCCTTCGGTGTGAGCAACGCGTTGGCATCGTTTGGGTCGGTGTTGTTGATCTGCACCTCATTGGATTTTCTCTGGTAAACCCAAGTGGTGGTGCCATCGCTGACAATTATCTGGTCACTCATGTCAAGGCGGAATTTGTTGCCTTCTTGTGAAATGGTGCCTTTTTGCATTTCTTTAGGCTGTCCCGGAACCTCTATTGCCAAAGAAAACGCAGCTTCCACGGTTTTATAGGCATCGTATTTCTTTCGGATTTTATCGAGCACCTTTTTGGCCTGCGGGTCGTTTTTTTCGGGCGCGGCAGTAGTTTGCGCCATTAAACATTGTGTCGAAAAAAAGGCGATAAAGGCAAAAAGCAGTTTGTTCATTGTTGAAATTGTGATTGTGAGGGCGATTTTCTGAATTTTATCCAGTAACGCGGCATCCGACTTGGAGTTGCACAAGGATTGGTTAAAGATTTCAAAAGTGCTGGATAATAACGAGGCAAAATTATTGATAAGATTGCCGTAGAAGTATTGGTTGGAGAAGGTAAAAATGAATCTCGCTCCGCTGTACCTTAGCGCCGCCGCCAAGTCTCACCACGATTTAGGCTTGCGCGTTTTAATTGACGAACCAATTTTTAAAGCTAAATTTATGCAAGAATTAGGACACAAAAACCCCAGCGCCAATCTTCAAGAACTTGGACTTAAAAACTGGAAAACTGCCTACTGGAATCTCTCCCCTGAAGAATTGGTGGAGCATTCCATCTCAAAAGGCATGGGGCAGTTGGCCGATTCTGGGGCTTTGGTCATATATACGGGCGAATTCACGGGCCGTTCCCCCGATGACCGCTTTATTGTGAAAGATAGTTTTACGGCCAATAAAGTGAACTGGGGAAAAGTGAACCTCGCTTTCGAGCCAAAGAAATTCGATGCACTGTGGCGCAAAGTGTGCAGTTATTTGCGCAAAAAGGATATGTACGTACGCGACGTGGAGGCTAATGCCAGCGCGAATCCTGACTATCGGTTACGGGCGCGTGTGATCACGGAATACCCTTGGAGCAATCAATTCGCCAGCAATATGTTTCTCCGTCCAGACCAACAGGAATTGGCTCATTTTGAAGCCAGGTGGACAGTGCTTTGCGTCCCCGGATTCAAGGCCGACCCAGCAGTGGATGGCACGCGTCAGCACAACTTCGCGATTGTGAACGTAAAAAAACGTCGTCTCCTCATCGGGGGCACCGGCTACACAGGTGAAATAAAAAAGGGCATTTTCTCCGTCATCAACTTTGTGTTGCCCACCCGTACGAAAGATGCGCTGCCCATGCACTGCTCTGCCAATGTGGGCCACGATGGCGACATCGCCTTGTTTTTTGGCCTTTCCGGTACCGGGAAAACCACCCTCAGCGCCGACCCCAACCGCCCGCTTATCGGCGACGACGAGCACGCTTGGGGCACAGGCGAAGTATTCAATTTTGAAGGTGGTTGCTATGCCAAAACAATTGATCTGACAGCTGAAAAAGAGCCTGATATATTCAAAGCTATTCGCCATGGTGCTATTTTGGAGAATATTAAATTCTTCCCAGGTACCCGCACCGTAGACTACGCCGACCGCAGCATCACTGAAAACACACGCGTGTCATACCCGATCAACCATATAGAAAATGCCGTAAACCCCAGCCGCGCCGCAGGCGATCCGAAAAACATATTTTTCTTAACCTGCGACGCTTACGGCATACTCCCGCCCATTTCCCGGCTTTCGCCAGAACAGGCAATGTATTATTTCATCAGTGGCTATACGGCAAGGGTCGCTGGAACTGAAGTTGGCGTAAAAGAGCCAAAATCAACCTTCTCGGCTTGTTTTGGTGCTCCCTTCCTTCCCCTGCACCCCGCCAGTTACGCTGACCTATTGGGCAAAAAACTCCGCAAGAGCAAAGCCAAGGTTTGGCTCATCAATACAGGCTGGTCCGGTGGCCCTTACGGCATTGGCAGCCGCATCAAACTACCCTATACCCGTACCATGATCACGGCAGCCCTTCAGGGCGATTTGGACAATGTAGCCTTTGAAAAACACCCAGTATTTGGAATGGAAATCCCGACCACTTGTCCCGGCGTGCCAAACGATATCCTGAACCCACGCAACACTTGGACTGACAGAACAGAATACGATGCCAAAGCCAAGTCGTTGGCCAAAGAATTTGTCCAGAATTTTGAAAAATATACAGATCAAGCCAGCGCGGAGATCGTAGCGGCCGGACCGAAAGTATAAGTTTGATCAACATTTTATGAAAATCATCCTAGGCATCTCTGGCTCCATAGCTGCATACAAAGCCGCTTTCCTCACACGTTTGCTGGTGAAGCAAGGAGCCGAGGTCCAGGTGTTGATGACCGAGTCGGCCAAAGCATTTGTCGCGCCGCTCACCCTTTCCACACTTTCCAAACGCCCGGTTTTTACGGAAGTGGTGTCTGAATCGAGCTGGAATAACCATGTAGAACTCGGCCTTTGGGCCGATGCGCTCCTGATTGCTCCAGCTACGGCAAACACACTAGCCAAACTCGCCAATGGCTTGTGCGACAATATATTGAGCGCGGTGTATCTCTCTGCCCGATGCCCGGTTATTGTAGCCCCGGCTATGGACTTGGACATGTGGCATCACCCAGCCACTCAAGCCAACATCCGGCGATTGCAGGAACATGGGGTGAAGATTATCCCCGTCGGGCACGGGGAGCTGGCGAGTGGCCTTGTGGGCGATGGGCGCATGGCCGAGCCAGAAGAGATTGTAGCGTTTTTGAACACTCAACTGTCCGTCGGACAAGCAGTTGACGAAGATTTGACATTCCCTAAAAAATTGGGGTTGTCAAATCTGAAGGCCCTCGTAACAGCAGGCCCCACCTTTGAGCCGCTCGACCCAGTTCGATTTTTGGGCAATCATTCGACTGGAAAAATGGGTATTGCGATTGCAGAAGAACTAGTGCGGCAAGGTGCCGAGGTTACCCTGGTGCTTGGACCAACAGACTTGAAGCCTTTCAACAAAGCGATAAAAGTGGTTTCCGTCATGACTGCAAAGGAAATGTACCACGCTTGCGAAGCGGTTTTTTCAGAAACGGACATTGTAGTACTGGCCGCCGCCGTAGCTGATTACAGACCAAAAGTATTTTCAGAAACAAAAATCAAAAAGCAGGAGGGCGACCTTTCGCTCGAATTGGTAAAAACGGTGGACATCGCAGCTACGCTTGGAAAAGCAAAAAAGCCAAGCCAAACCTTTGTTGGGTTCGCGCTCGAAACCAACGATGAGCAATCAAATGCCCTCCAAAAACTGGAAAAGAAAAATTTTGATTTTATCGTGCTCAATTCAATGCGTGATGCGGGAGCCGGCTTTGGCTACGACACGAATAAAATTACAATTTTAAGGCGAGATGGTTCCAGCACGGATTTTTCGCTCAAAACCAAAACATCTGTGGCGCAAGATGTTGTGGCAGAAATTTGCAATACAGCCAACCAAAAACAGAGATAATGCGTCAGGGCATTGCTTGAAAGCAAACCCTCCATTTTCAAGCTGAACTATCAAAGGTCTATGATAAAGAAAATCACATTTTTTCTCGCGCTTTCCATTGGTTTTTCAACGGTGTACGCGCAAGGCGAACTCAATGCCAGCGTAAGGGTGAGCACCCCACAACTCCAGCGCAACGACCGAAAGGTTTTTGACCAGTTGGAGGTTTCGCTGAAGGATTTTTTAAACAACACAAAGTGGACCAACGACAATTTTGAACAGGTTGAGCGGATAAAATGCAATTTTATCCTCACAATTTCAAAAGAGTTGGACGGCAACTTTTTTGAAGCCGAACTTGCAGTGCAGGCCACACGCCCGGTGTATGGGAGCGGTTACGATACTCCATTGCTTTCGCACTTAGACAAGGATGTGCTTTTCACATACGAGCAAAACCAACCCATCGAGTTTTTGCGCGATAACCCTGACAATCAGAATCTTTCATCGCTCCTGGCATTTTATGTCTACATCATTTTGAGTATGGATTACGACTCCTTTTCACAGTATGGTGGCGAGCCACATTTGCTGACTGCAGAAAAAATAGTGACCAACATACAAAACTCCAGCACCAATTCTTCTCCTGGCTGGAGACCCGGCGATGGCGGAAAAAACCGAAATCGGTATTGGATCATGGAAAACCTCCTCAATCCTCGCGTACGGCCCTTCCGCAACGCAATATTTACCTACCACCGAAAAGGATTGGACATGTTTAGCACCAACTCAGACCAAGGCAAAGCAGCCATTTTGCTTGCGCTGGAAGACATTGACAAGGTAAGCGCAGCATACTTTAATTCGATGATCATCCAGATGTTTTCTTATGCAAAAAAAGACGAATTGGTGGAAATGTGGAAAATAGCACCGAAGCCTCAGAAAGATCGAGTCATCCAAATTATGTCAAAAATAGACCCCGCCAACACCCAACGCTATCGAGAAATTGGGAGTTGAGTATGCTTTTTGACAGAATGTCCAAGCGGCTTCCGTAGTTTTGCCCCAAACTTCGGAAGCCGTTTGGCGTTTTACCAACCAAAGCCTCAATGATGGAGGGTCTTTCTACCCTCACATTTCTCAGCACCTCTCACTCTCTCACTTTCTCACGACCGCTCACATCTCTCACCCTTAATGGATACGTTATCAATCGTTTGTCAATTTCTGCTCAGCCTTTCCATACTTATCGTTCTGCACGAAATGGGGCACTTTGCGCCCGCCAAGTGGTTCAAGACCCGCGTCGAAAAATTCTATTTGTTCTTTGATGCTCCACCATTCAACTCGCTTATCAGCCGAAAAGTTGGCGAAACTGAATACGGCATCGGCTGGCTTCCGCTTGGCGGCTATGTCAAAATTTCGGGTATGGTAGATGAGAGCATGGATAAGGAGCAGATGAAAGGCCCGGCTCAACCCTGGGAGTTTCGCTCAAAGCCAGCCTGGCAACGCCTGATTATTATGATTGGCGGGGTCACTGTCAATTTCTTGCTCGGCTTTTTCCTTTTCGCCATGGTGCTTTGGGGTTGGGGCAGAAATTATATCCCTACTTCCGAACTGCGGGAGAACGGAATGGCTTTCGACTCGCTGCTGCTTAATAGCGGCTTTCAACAGGGCGACCTGATTCTAAAAGTGGGGGATAAGCCTTTTGACCGGGTTGACCCAAACGATTTCAGAAAAACGGTGATGCTTGATGGCGTACGCCAAGCTACTGTACAGCGTGGCGGGCAAACGCAGGTCGTCACTTTCTCGGATGATTTTGCAAAGCAGCTGCCGAAAATTTTAAAAACCGAACTGCTTACAGCACGTGTCCCATTTATTGTGGATACCGCAATCGTAGGCAAACCCGCTGCTGGTGCTGGAATACAAAAAGACGACCGAGTCGTGTCCTTGAACGGACAGCCTATTTTATTTTATGATCAGTTTAGGCCATTGGCCAACCAGTTTAAAGGCCAGTCTGTAACGCTTGGAATCATCAATGCGAAGGGGGATACTCTTTCCAAGTCATTGACGATCAGCGAACTCGGCACAATTGGTGTTGGTGCGAGATTCGATGGTTTTTTCAAAAAAGAGACGCAAACCTTCACGCTTGGTCAGGCATTTCCGGCTGGCGTTGAAATGGGCTGGGGCTTCCTCACTGACCAAATGAGGGCTTTTGGACAAATGTTTAAAGGCAATCTTTCGGTTAAAGACAACCTCGGCAGCGTTATCAGTATCGGAAAATTGTTTGATCCGGCTTGGGACTGGCGGATTTTCTGGACCGTCACAGCTTCCCTCAGCATTATACTTGCGTTCATGAATTTGCTTCCGATTCCTGCGCTCGACGGCGGCTACGTATTGTTCCTCATTTGGGAAGTCGTCACTGGTCGCAAAGTAAGTGATACCTTCATGGAACGTGCTGTCACTGTCGGTTTTTTCCTACTCATCGGTTTGATGATTTTTGCGCTCGGACTGGATGTTTGGAGGCTTTTTTAAGATGAACCACTTTGGATTTTACAACCTTCCAGTAGCATTTACAGTGGACGAAGCAGTAGTGCGTCGGGCATATTTGCTAAATAGCAAGAAATACCACCCTGATTTCCACACCCTCTCTGATGAGTCTGAACAGGCGAACATGCTCGAGCTTTCCACACGCAACAACGAAGCCTTCAAAACGCTCTCCGACCCCGACAACCGAGTGCGATACGTGCTCGAATTGAAAGGATTACTTGGCCAAAACCATGAAAACCCAGTCCTTCCACAAGATTTCCTCATGGAAATGATGGACGTCAACGAAGCATTGATGGAGTTGAATTCGGACTTTGATATGGAGCGATACTCCAATACGCTGCAAGCGGTGAAAAACCTTGAAACCGAATTAGAAACAAGCATTCAACCCATCATTTCCACTTGGACCGAAGCCACGGGCAGCGATGCTGATCTTCAAAAAGTGCAAGAATATTTTTTCAAGAAACGGTATTTGTTGCGCATCAAAGAAAATCTCTCTAAATTTGCACCCGCTTAAAAGAAGCATGTCATTCAGTCATTTATCGTCATTCAGTCATTTATCGTCATTCAGTCATTTATCGTCATTCAGTCATTTATCG
>CAZPTQ010000090.1:5842-21711 GCA_964589365.1 uncultured Saprospiraceae bacterium | reverse complement strand
GAAGTTTTTGCGTCGAAAACACAAATTTACACCTCCTGTCTTTTTCTCAACTTATCAAAGAACTTTGTAATCTTTTTGCCCAACTAAAAGTGTACGGCTGGAAATTGACTTTTTACATTTACTGGCCGGTAACCAAAAAGCCGCATAGACGATTCAAGGTCTATGAATTACACTTTTGCGGGTTTTCAATTACGGTCAAAAAGTGGTGAAGCAGTAGCAATGGGCAGCGTCATGAACGCTGCCCACTGCTACTGCATCATGGTCTCGCCATAAAAAATAAGCCGCCACTGGCCATCTTCTTCTTTATAGAATTGCCGCTCGTAGCCAAATCCCACCATTGGGTACGACATACGTTCGATAACCATCACATCGCCCACCGTTTCAAAATCACGTTTGAGGGTACTCATGGTTGTGTCAGGCAAATGCATCAGATGCCAGATTTCGGGCGTCCATTCGGTGAGCTGACGTTTGGCCGTGGTATCCTGTGATATTCCTTTTTCGCCTTTGAGCGGCCATTCGATGTGCGCCATTTGGTAGCTGCTGTCGGTGTGGAATTTCTGGTAAAATTCAAGAAAGTCTTTTGGCAAATCACCCTCCGCTTTTGCCTGTTGGAGTGCCTGGGGCTTGTTTTTGCAATTTGAAAGAAGGAAAAGAATCAATAATAAGTGGAGTACTGTGCGCATGTGTTTTTTAACGATAAACTATGAACGATGCCCGCCTACGCCTAGGCTTCGGCGGGTAAAAACTATGGACACCCGTGCGGGGCGGGGCAAAATTACTTCGCCCTGAAACGTTTCTGGTCCAGATATATTTGCACCCGTGATCGCTCAAAGTGTTTATCGTTTTTATCCGCCGAAGCGTAGGCGGGCATAGTTCATAGTTAAAAATGAAAGGTCTTTATACCATAGTGCTCCTCGTGTTTTCCAACGTGTTTATGACGCTGGTCTAATGCCGGCCAATAAAATAGAGTATCATGAAAACGGAGAGCCTTTCACGAAGATGCCACGCGGCTTTTGCAACGGCTTATCCTATTGATTTACAATAGATTGAAAGTTTTTTATTCAACAAAAGGCATTACAATGCCTCAAAAATGTCTTTGCTTGCAAGGATATTTTTCCGAACTTTTGCCTTCAAAAGGCTAACTTATTTTAGCCGCTTATCCGTTTTGCTTATGAAAAATCACTTTACCCGCCAGCTCGCCCTCTTTGCCCTCGCACTTTTTTTCAGCACTAAAATTGCTGCGCAAAACATAGTCATCAGCTCACAAGTGACTCCATCATCTTGTTTTACTTGCAATGGCAGTATCGTGGTGACCGTGACTGGAGGGGTTCCACCATATAATTATGCACGGTCTAATGGAGCTACTACCCCTACGATAAACAACCTTTGCCCGGGTACTTATAAAGTTTTGGTAAGCGATGCTTCGGGGGTTGCCCAAGCGGGTTTGCCCATTATTGTGTCGCAGCTCACATCAACTTTTTCCCTCACCGCTTGCGCCACGGCTCCTTCTTGTTTTGGAGGATTTAACGGCTCAATTGATTTGAGCGTTTCTGGCGGAATGGGGGATACACCTATCTATGGTCAACTGCCTCTACTACACAGGACCAAAGCAATATTCCTGCAGGCACCTACACAACAACCGTGACAGATGCCAGTGGCTGCTCCCAAACGGTTTCCGTCACAGTTTCAGACCCGCCGCCTATTATCCCCACCACAATTGTTGCGAGCAATAATATTGATCTTTCTGTTAGCGGCGGAACAGCACCCTATGCTTATCAATGGTCTAACGGAAGCAATGCACAAGATCAATATGGGTTCGGAGCGGGAACATATTGCGTGACAATAACGGATGCTTCAGGCTGTGCTACTACTACTTGTGCAGTAATAGTTGGAGGAGGCAACCCCACAGTAAGCTTAAACAGTCAAGTGAAGAATACCGCTTGTGGAACGCAGTGTTCAGGTGCTATCTTTTTGAGTGCCAATGGAGGTATCGGAGGCTATAGTTATCTATGGGTAGGGCCCAATGGGTTAGTCTCTACCACTCAGAATTTATCCAACGTTTGCGCTGGCAGCTATTGTCTTACAGTAACGGATGCAAACGGCCACCCCGCCACTGCATGTTACACCGTCGGACAAGGACAATCACAAGACCTCAAAATTCAGTCCACTAACTCGGCCTTCTGCAATTTTGATCCTGGCAACACCTCTTCCGTTTGCGAGATGGTTTGTCCGCGCAGCACCGTCACTTATTTTGTAGACCCACCAGTGGCCTGCGGTGTACCGATGAATCTTTCCAGCGCAGCCTGGACGGTGAGCGGTGCAGAGCGTTTCAGTATCAATGGCCCCGAAGTGGTAGTGGTTTGGGGAGAGGCTGGGCCCGGCCTGGTCGAGTTTGGTTCTAACAACCCTGACTTATGCTTCGAAAGTTCGCATTGCGTCACGGTGGTGGAAGAGCCTGTTGCTCAGTTCATTACCGCCCCCCCCCAGCGCACAAAACGCCGTGATGCAACTTTGCAAGGGACAAACCGTACTGTTCAAAAACCAAAGTCTGAATGCCGAAATCAGGGGGAACTCGTTCGTTTGCCCAAACAGCGAAGAAGAATACACCATTGACCTTTTCGACGGAACCGAGTACAGCTGGACTTTACCCACGGGCGGAAGCATTCTGCGGGGACAAGGAACTAACAAGGTGGCCGTGGCTTGGACTAGCCAAGCTACTACGGCCACACATTGGCTCATTGTGGAATATAATAACTGCTACCTCGGTTGCGGGGGCGTGGATTCGATCCCTGTAAAAATCCTGGCGCCGTTTTACCTGGATGGTCCTGTAGAAATGTGTGAAAACTCGACCAAAAATTACCTGGCCAGAAACGCCTCGACCAACATTGGAGTAAGCTGCAATTGGTCCGTGTTTGGGCCTAATGGCACGCTGGTTTCGACATTCGCGGGCAACACCCTCAGTTTTACCCCTACTGCGGGTTCGAGCAATTATCGGCTTTTTACCGTGCCCACCAGCCCCGATCAAAGCTGTTCGCCCAGTGCGGAATTGAAAGTCAACGTAGTCGCCCGTCCACCCAATCCCGTAGCGATTTCAGGCCCAACCATTGTCTGTCCTGGTTCGCCGCTTCAATACGCGGTGCCCGGAAATCCGCCCTATGAAATCGAGTGGAAAACTGGCAACGGAACACCCACCACGCAAACAGGAAACCCTGTGAATGTGACCTGGAACTCCAACCCAACGCATTGGATCAGCGCAGCGCAAATCTCCCTCGATGGCCTTGGCTGTAAGTCGGACACTTCGAAATTGAATATTCAAAACGCCGCCGCCATCAGCATTAGCGGGCCACCGAGCGTTTGTGAGGGAGCACTGGGTTTTTACCAGGCTGACATTTATCAGGGCTTTGATTATCAATGGGAAATATTGCCAGCGATTGCGGGAAGTATCAAGCAGGGACAAGGGAAAAACAGCGTCGAAATATTCTGGCAAACGCCCGGGGCGCACCAACTCCGCGTGACTACCTGCGGCCTTACGACCAATTTCAACGTCAGCGTATGGGCCAATCCCAACCCAATGCCTGCTTTTCCCGAAGGACTTTGTCCGGGCGATTCTGGTCTTATAACAGCCGGAGCTTCATACATTACCTACGCTTGGGCAAACGCTAACGGAGCGCCGCTTGGCAATGGCACCAATATCAGCATCCCGGCGGGTGCCTACACACTCGAGGTCGCCGATTTGCACGGCTGCCGTGGAACGAGCGAGTTTTCGATCAACACGCTTGCAAAGCCAAATGTCAGTGTGACAACCGCCGACCCTGCTGGATTTTGCAACAACTCGATTTTTGTTTCGCTAACCGCCCTTGTGCCAGATGCTGCAAATTTCGATTACCAATGGCTTCACGATGGCTCGCCCGTTGGAGGCAATTCCGTTGTTTACAGCACTAACCAGTATGGATTTTATACCTTAGTTGCCACCAACGAGAACGGCTGTACGGCCAGTGCTCCACCGGTTCGATTATTCAGTTTTTGCCCCGCATCAGGTGGGGGAGGAGGACATTGCCCCAATCCTGGCCACGCAAACCCGTATTGCCCCCCGGGAGTCGTGCAGGCTGTGCCCGACTTAACGCCGCGCTGCGATTCTTTTGCCATGGTTTTGAACGACTATTCGGGACTTTATGTGCCGGGCAGTGCGGTGTGGTGGACGGGGATTTCAGGCCAACCAGGGCTTGAATTTGCCACGGGCGACAGTGTCCGTTTTGTCTATCCCAATGCTGGCAAATACATTATCTCTGTGCGGGTTTTATTGTCTGACAGTACTGTCTGCGAAGCCCTGGATTCCCTTGATGTTGAGGCTGTTGCGCAATTTTCTCAAAGAATGGCTTGTCCGGGAGATTCTACGTTTTTCACAGATGAGAGCACTCGCTTGCCAGAGGCGAGTTTTTCTAGCTGGGAATGGGATTTTGGCATTGCCGGCAATTCCGATCTGAGCAACCTTCCCTCCCCTGGCTTTGCCTATTCCAGCGCGGGCAATTACACTGCCACGCTAACTGTTACCACCGCTACGGGCTGCACTTCCACGTATTCCGAGCAAGTTTTTGTGCCAAACCTGCCCGCTCCAGCCTTCACGCCGCCGCTAGCAAATTGTGTAGGAAATGCTGCGGAATTCACACTTGCAAGCAATGTTGGCATCATCGAAACCGCTTGGGATTTTGGCGATCCTGTATCAGGCATATTGAACCAAAGCGAAGCCAACCCTGCCTACCACAATTTTTCCCCTGCGGGCAATTACCCTGTAACTGCCACGGCTACAAACAGTTATGGCTGTACGGCTTCCATTACCCAATCGGTAAACATCACGGCGAATCCGTTTTCTGGAACGATTTTTCCGCCAACTTCCACCATTTGTCAAGGAAGCAGCCTCACCCTAAGCGCACCACTTGGCCCTGCCGCCATGTATGTCTGGAACGATGGAACCAACCAG
This sequence comes from uncultured Saprospiraceae bacterium, assembly GCA_964589365.1. Lineage (GTDB taxonomy): Bacteria > Bacteroidota > Bacteroidia > Chitinophagales > Saprospiraceae > M3007. The sequence goes on along the minus strand of CAZPTQ010000090.1, from coordinate 16,733 downwards.
CCAACGCTCATCGCCACCGAAGAAGGGGTGTACGACGTGACATTGACCAATGCCAACGGTTGTTCTTACTCCCCTCCTGCCAAAACTGTGGATGTGAACCCTGCGCCCATCGGGACGATCAAGTTTTTGGAAGTCAATGAGTTGGGCCAGGTCGTTGGTGTTCAATACCCTGAAGCCGCCGTGTGCGCCGGCGATGACGTAACCCTTCAAATTCAAGACAACGGCAATTATACCTTCTCTTGGAGTGGGGGCAATGGTACCGATGGCGTGCTGATATTTTCGGAGGATCGAAACAACTTGCTGAGCGTGGGTACCCATACATTCACCGTGACCGTGACGAATCCGACCACGGGTTGCACCACGGTGCTTGCTCCATTTACCGTGACGGTGAATCCCGTTCCAGCCAATTTTAGCCTGTCTACAAACAACGTGTGCGCCGGGACGCCTTCCACCATCACTTACACTGGCCCACAACCTCCTGAATGGCAAATATTCTGGAACACCGGGGACGGTGGGCCGAGTTTGCAAACCGAAGAAGCCGGGCTGTACTTTGTGCGGGTGGTGAACGAATTTGGTTGCTCAGCGCAGAGCAATACAGTTGTGATTTTTCCCGGCCCAAACATTGCTGCGCTACCTTCAGGTTGCCACGAACGATGTAATCCCGATACGCTTTGTCTGCCGCCTTTGCCCGAAATTGTCAGTTGGCAATGGTTTTTTGGAGGCCAAGCGATACTCGGTGCAACGAGCAACCAATTTGTCGCCACTGAGAGTGGGACTTACTGGGCGGAATTGGTGGATTTGAATGGCTGTGAAGCCCAAAGTGCCGCGCTTACTCTAGAACTTTATGATGGATTTGGTAACATTCTGGGCCAAGTCTGGTCGGACGTAAATGACAATGGAATTATTGATGCGGCAGACACCCTCGTGTCGGGAATCCCGGTCCAACTGCTTCAAAACGGCACATTCATTGCCGCAAACCAAACGGATCAAAATGGTGATTTTGATTGGCAAAATGTGCTTTCTACCAACTATACGGTGCAGATTGACAGCCAATTGCTCAGCCCACTCTGGGAAATTGTCATCTTTTCTGATTCGGTGGGTCTCACTGGTTGTGGCGGCAAAGTCTTCGCCCATCTCTTGGTAGATTCGTACACCTGTCCGCCCATTTCCGCTTCAGTTGAACTGACTGCTTGCCCTGGCCAAGCGGCCTTGTTCAACGGAACGCCTGTTCTTGCCGGACAGGCGCAGGATTTTACATTTCAGAATTTACTGGGTTGCGATTCGGTGGTGACTGTGACGGTTTCGGCCTTCCCGACATCAAGTTCCGCGTTGAACGCGAGCGTTTGCCCCGGTAGTTTTTACAATTATAGCGGCGTGGATTTGAGCGTGGGTCAATCGCAGGATTTCACCCTGACCAATGCGACTACAGGCTGCGATTCGACCATTACCATTTCGGTGACCGCCTGGCCGGATTTGGATTTTGAGGTGCAGGCAGAGATTTCCTGCCCAAATTCGTCGACAGGCACACTCGTGGTTTCTGTCACATCGGGCGGTAGCCTGCCCACGGGTTTTTCTTTGAATAATGTTGATTTCCAAACCACTGCTGTTTTTGAAACCCTCGCGGCTGGCAGTCAAACCGTATTTGTGCGCGACGAAAACGGCTGTGTTTTTGAAAAAGAAATAGTAGTTCCCGCCTCTCCAGGCCTGGAAATTGTATTGCCAAGTGCCTTGGTTATTCCCTGCGACAGCGTTCAAATCACGATTGCCCCGACTATTAGCGGAGACACTTCTGGACTACAATTGCTTTGGTGGAATGGAGCGCAAACACCGTCCATAACCGTAAGCGAGGGCGGGCCTGTTTGGCTCGAAGCGAAAAATCATTGCGAAACAGTGCGTGGGGAAAGCGAGGTGGCCTGGGCCGATTCTGATGGCGACCCGGTTTTGGTGTACACTCCGAACACTTTTGCTCCAGAGGCTGAATTAAGCGAAAATAATATGTTCAGACCGTTTTTTGGGCAAAACATGACGCTTCTCAGCTACCGTTTAGAGGTGTATGACCGTTGGGGAAATTTCGTGTTCGATACTGAAACGCCTGAAAATGGTTGGATCGGAAAGATCGGCCAAAAAGCCGCAGCCACGGAAGTGTTCGTGTGGCAGATGTGGGCGCGTGTGGCTTTTTGCGGGCGCGAGATCGAGATGTACAAAAAGGGGGATGTGACAGTGGTGCGGTAAGGTTTTGCCAGCATTGGCACATTGGCAAAAGTGTGGCGTTCTTCTGCAATCAAAGTACAATTTTTGCATAAATTCACAATTGTAGAATCAACGCAACGCCATGAAAAACACTCTTGCAATTTCATTTTTCTTGCTTTCCGCATTAAGCCTTAGCAGTCAAATTATTGATGGAGGAAATCAACATACTATTGTTCTTGCAAAAGACGGAATTGTATGGACAATGGGGTCCAATGAATATGGAGAATTAGGGGATAGTACTTTTGAAAAAAGGATATACCCTGCGAAAGTCAAAGGCTTGCCTAAAATCAACTTTATTTCAAGGGGTTATAAACATTCAATGGCCGTTGATGAAAACAAGCACGTGTGGACTTGGGGTTGGAACAACTATGGCCAACTAGGGGCAGAGCTCCCTATTGACTATAATTATCCTCAGCAAGTAGATGGAATTCAAGATGTTATAGCAGTGGAGGGGGGACATTGGCATTCTTTGGTGTTGAAAGAAAATGGCGAGGTGTGGAGCTGGGGCGATAATCCCTATGGACAACTTGGTACAGGGGATTTTGAAGACCGGCTTCTTCCAATACAGGTCAAAGGCTTACCCAAAATCAAAAAAATTGCTTGTGGAAGTTGGCATACGCTGGCTTTGGATGAATCTGGCAAAGTCTGGACCTGGGGTAGAAATGAAAACGGTATGCTAGGGAACGGAAAAGAAGAAAATAGCCCTGTTCCAATAATTGTTGGCCTGGAAGAAATTGAGGATATCGGAGGCGGTTGCTTTCAATCTGTCGCCACAGATAAAAATGGGTGTATATGGGTATGGGGAGAAAATTGGAACGGGCAATTGGGGATTGGGAATTACAATAGAATTCACGCCCCAGTAAAGTCATTGATTACGCTTGACGAAGGCATTGTCATGAGCAAAAACCAAATTCATAATTTCCATCCAGAGGCAAGATTGGCCCTTTTCGGGCTACCTAATCCTGGTAAATCTACCCTAAAGACACCAAATCCTGAATGCTACACCCAAACGGCAATTATGCCCTCCGAAAAAGAGGGAGCTTCCGCTGTAAACGCGCAATCCGTTGTTGTGCACGAACAAGCACAGGCTTCATTCAAATCTAGGGGATCGTTATTTGTTGAGCATAATGAAAAATTCCTGCTCAGTTTTATCATAAATCTATTGCTCGTTGGGTACATAATAAAGAGAAGAAGAAATAGTAAACACGTTTCTACAAACACACAAATGGCCATAGCCACCAATCCCGGCCGCGACAATTAGCCAGTAGCCTTCAAACCAATTATTGCCAGCATGTGTGTTGACCCGTCCTACGGCTTTAAGCCATAGGACGGGTATCTTTGCTTACCTTTGCACACTTTTTTAGCAGAAAATGTTTCCAAAATACGACGTGATTGTAGTAGGTGCGGGCCACGCGGGCTGTGAGGCTGCCGTTGCTGCTGCCAATCTGGGCTGTAAAGTCCTCTTGGCCACCATGAATATGCAAACCATCGGGCAGATGAGTTGCAACCCTGCCATGGGAGGCGTTGCCAAAGGTCAGATTGTGCGCGAAGTAGACGCTTTGTGTGGCTATTCGGGTATCATTACCGACCATACCGCAGTGCAATTTCGGATGCTAAACCGCTCCAAAGGCCCAGCCATGTGGAGTCCCAGAGCGCAAAGCGATCGTATGCAATTTGCCGCAAAATGGCGACAAATGCTTGAATCCCACCCCAATATTGACTTCTGGCAAGAGATGGTGGGCGGTCTTTTAGTGAAAGACGGACGTGTGCGCGGTGTTCGTACCAGCATGGGCCTAGAGATTGAAAGTGAGACGGTTGTGCTCACCAATGGTACTTTTCTGAACGGCATCATCCATATTGGTGAAAAGCAATTTGGCGGAGGTCGGGCAGGCGAAAGTGCAGCACGTGGCATTACCGAACAACTGGTGCAGCTGGGTTTCGAGGCTGGCCGCATGAAGACGGGCACGCCCCCGCGTATTGACGGGCGCAGTCTCGATTATTCCAAAATGGAAATCCAGGATGGTGACAACCCGCCGGGCAAATTTTCCTACACCGATACTCCTGCACTCGAAAACCAACTTTGCTGCTGGAGCACTTACACGAATCAAAAAGTACATGATACGCTGCGCACGGGTTTTGACAAATCTCCGATGTTCAACGGGCGCATCCAGGGTGTTGGCCCTCGGTACTGCCCCAGCATCGAGGACAAGATTGACCGTTTCGGCGATAAGGACCGGCACCAACTTTTTGTGGAACCGGAAGGCCGCGACACCGTGGAGATTTACATTAATGGTTTTTCGAGTTCCCTGCCCGAAGATGTTCAGTATAAAGCACTTAGGTTGGTTCCTGGTTTGGAAAATGCCAAGATGTTCCGCCCAGGATATGCCATCGAATACGATTATTTCCCGCCTACCCAATTGCAGACCACCTTGGAAACCAACCTGATAAAAAACCTCTTTTTTGCAGGACAAATCAACGGAACAACGGGCTACGAGGAGGCTGCCTGTCAGGGTTTGATGGCTGGGCTAAACGCCGCTTTAGCCGCCAAAAACGAAGCCCCGATTGTATTGAAACGCTCCGAAGCCTACATTGGAGTCTTGATTGACGATCTCGTGAATAAAGGCACAGAGGAGCCTTATCGAATGTTCACCAGCCGCGCGGAGTATCGTATCCTGCTTCGACAAGACAACGCCGACCTGCGGCTAACGCCTATTGCCCAGCGCTTGGGCTTGCAGGGCGCCGAAGGCCGCATGGAGCGCGTTCACAAAAAAAACCGTGCCGTGGCAGAGATTGACGCCTTCCTCCGAAATTCATCGGTGAATCCCGATGCATTGAATGGCTACCTGCAAAGCGTTGATTCAGCGCTGATTGGCCAAAAGACGAAGCTACACAACATCCTACTCCGCCCCCAGGTGGATATCCCCGGCATGGCCAAAGTATTGCCTGAACTCGCTCGGTTCCTCGCACCCTATGATCTGGAATTCGTGGAAATGGCCGAAATAAACATCAAATACGACGGCTACATCAAAAAAGAAGAAGAAATGGTGTCGCGTATGGCAAGGCTTGAGGACCTGCAATTAAATGCTGATTTTGACTACACCCGTATTAATGGTCTGAGCATCGAGGCCCGGCAAAAACTAGCGCACACGCGCCCACGCACGATTGGGCAGGCGAGCCGCATATCAGGGGTGAATCCAGCGGATGTTAGTGTGTTGCTTGTACATTTGGGGCGGTGAGGCAAGATCAAAAGGCACCTTTGTATGCAAAAGAAAAGCGAGCTACACGGGGCAAACCGCATAACTCGCTGAAAATCAATGTGATCTCGATGGGATTCGAACCCATGACTCCTTGATTAAAAGTCAAGTGCTCTACCGACTGAGCTACGAGATCTAAGAATTTGTTTGGTAGCGTATGGAACACGGATAACGCGGATGAGACACAGATATATTAATAAAAACTAGGGAAAATCCGTGTCTCATCCGCGTCATCCGTGTTCCATAAAAGATACTTTTTCAAAAACGGCTGCAAAGATAAGTCCGTACTCAGCGAAAAAACAAACCTCCCTTAAAATTTTTACCAACGATAATTTGGATTTCAGCCTTGTAGTAGGGGGCTTTACCAAAAATCATACGGTTTCCCTATCATTTCACTTTCAGCAACACAGCTTCAGCCGCTTCCCGACCGCTTTGAGCAGCCCCGTTCATAAAGCCGGCAAAATCGCCGCCGCAATGCTCTCCGGCAAAAAACACATTGCCGAGCGGCATCTGTTCCGCGCCACCGATACTGGTGTACTGGCCAACCGTTGGACAAACATAGGAACCCAAGGCATGGGGATAGGTCGGCCAGTCCATACGTGCCGTTTTACCGTTGTACGCAGCGGTTACGCCTGGGAAAATCTGTTCCCATAATTTCAGGTATTTGTCTTTTTGCTGTTCCTGGGTACCATGCCCCACGTTGGTGCCGCGCCTGCCTCCAAAGAGGATGGAAAGCCCGGCGGCCTGGTCGTCAGGGGTCTGGAGCTGGGCATTGTCCCAGCCATTCGGAATTCCGTTATCCGAATAAACTAGACCGGAATATCCCTTATCTCTCCAGATGTGATTTTTCATGCCGAGCATAAGTTTGGCATTGATTCCGTACCCTAATTCGTTGATGCACTTTCGTTTAACTTGGGGCATATCCAGTTTTATCTCCAACTTGCGCAGTATGGAGAACGGAATTGCAAGTATAACGAAATCGGCCACAACAGACTCTGACAACCCCGAAAAATGTAGCGAGTAGGCACTGCCTTTAGATCGGATGGCCTCCAAAGCAAGCCCCATTTCAAGGTGGTTGGAATGCCGCTCAGCAAGCGCGTTAGTGATTCCCTGGTTGCCGTTGCGTACTTTGTATCGCTCGTCGCTCTCGCCAAAAACTTCCCACTGGCCATTGGGTGTTTCCGTGGAGATAAGCAACAACAAGTTTAGGCTAGATTGAACCTCGGGCGAAAGACCATACTCGGATTCGTAGGCTACTTCGATGAGTCGTTTGACCCAGCCCGATGCTCCGATTTGCTCCAAATATTGCGAGAGTGGGAGGCGGTCAAATTTTTTTACTGCTCTGTTGGTAGCCTTGTAAGAAATCTCATCATCCAGCTTGTCAATATCTGCCTGTATGCGTGGGGCAAAACCTCGAAATTCCTCCACCACTTGTGCCAAAGAGTAATGTTGTCCGTTGAAAAAAAAGGCTTCTTTGATGAGCCTTGCCTCGGAAGCCTGGGCAAAATCCATAAGTTCCAGACCAAACTCTTCTGCCAAACGCCACATGTCGGCATGGTTGGTGTCTATAAATTCGCCCCCAAATTCCGTCCAAGTGTTGGGGCCCATCGCATCCGTAACACTGAAAATCCGTCCTCCGGTGCGGTTGGACGACTCATAAATGGTGGCATCCAGCCCGTTCTTTTTTAAGGTGTGCAGGGCATTCAAGCCTGCAATGCCGCCACCCACGATGGCTATACGCGGTGCAAGTGCGCGACAAAAAAAGTTGCTTCCATTTGGTAAAATTAGTTTTGGGACGAGGCTTCCCACTATTGCTGTTTTACCCATTGTCTCCAAAAAACGGCGGCGCGAACGTCTATATTCATCGTTGCGCTGCACGATATCTTCGGCAGAAGTTTGGCGGCGTTCGGCAGCAAGTGCCATTGAGAATGCCTTGCGGATCGTGTTGAAAAGCGGCGTTTTAGATTGTTTTTTCACGATGTAGCGTTTTGCCGCCAATTGCACAAATTAACACTAATGGATACCTGAGAAGGACTGCATTCGTGTTAATTTGTGCAATTGGTGGTCAGTTATATTTTAAAACAAGGTTGTCAATAAGCCGCACTTCTCCACCGAAAGCGGCCGTACATGCCACCACGAAATCGCTTTCGCTGCGCTGGCTGATATTGAGCAGGCTTGCGCCATCTACAATCTCGAAATACTCAGGGCGGAGACCTGCAGCAGCAAGTTTTTGCAGGGCTTCGGTTTGAATCTCAGCAGCGTGGCGGTTTTTGTCCAATTCTGATTTTGCCCACTGCAGGGTTTGGTGAATGGCCGGGGCAGCGGCGCGCATTTCAGGGCTGAGCCGCACATTCCGGCTGCTCATGGCCAGGCCATCGGGTTCTCTTACCGTGGGGCACATGACAAGTTCGACGGGCAAAACAAGTTGGTGGATCATCTCGCGCACAACGCTGAATTGTTGAAAATCCTTTTGCCCCATGTATAGCCGTTGTGGGCGCACAATGTCGAGCAAGCGGTTTACCACGGTAGCCATACCCTCAAAATGACCGGGGCGAAATTTTCCCTCCATCACTTTGTCCAACTGTTTGAAATCCAAATCAATGCTCAGGTTTTCCCCTGGTGGGTACACCTCTACTACTGATGGAATGAAAAGCGCGTCGCACTGGGCTGAAAGAAGCAACGCAGTGTCTTTTTCAACAGTACGGGGGTATTTTTCGAGGTCGCGAGGGTCGTTGAATTGTGTGGGGTTCACAAATATACTGGCCACGGCGAGGCATCCTTCCCGCTTTGCCATGCGAACAAGTTCGAGGTGTCCATCGTGAAGTGCACCCATAGTGGGCGCAAAACCAACTGGGTTGGTCTGGCGCTCAATCCATTGGCGCAGTTCGGCTACTTTTTTGAAAATGAGCATTGGGTGTCGGTGAGTTTTCGTGGGCAAATGTAGCCGTGTCGCACATTCTATCGAATATTGCCGTCAAAAAACTGGAGGGTTTCGGAAGGGTTTTACAGGAAAAGCGAAAGTGAACCCTAATCTTCGCAATTTTGTCCGCTCAAATCTCTCCATCCTATGCGCTCTTCTTCTTTTCTCGCCATCGTTATTGCTTTTCTAATCGGGGGCTGGCTGAGTTGGCGTTATTTTTCGACTGGCTCAAAACCTATTGAAGATTCCACAGTCCTGCTCGAAAAAATCCAGGCCGTTGCCAAGCTCAGTACTGTGGAAGGGACGTTTTCAGAAATCTACAACTACTCTGAGTATCAAGGGTATTTCTCGTTTTTCTGGGACAAAAAAGTACTGGTGCGGGTGCGGGCTACTGTCTCGGCGGGCTACAATCTGGAACGCTTGAATATCGAGGCTGATCCGATCACAAAAACCATCCGAATGAGCGGTTTGCCCAAGCCTGAAATCCTGAGTATTGACCATACGTTGGATTATTACGATATAACCGAAGGGCTGTTCGCCTCCTTTTCTCCCGAAGACTATACGCGGATCAACCAACGCGCCAAAGACCTCATCCGCGACAATGCCTTGAAAAGCAGACTCTTGACAGAAGCCGATGAACAAGGTGCAAAAATGCTCGATCTTGTCCGCTTCATGGTGGAAGGTGCCGGTTGGAAACTTCAAATCGGCGGAGCGGAAGAAGAAATAAAAGAATTGCGTGAATGAGCTTCCGAGGATTAGTACAGCCTTTTTAAATCACGGAACCACGAAGTTTGTCTACTTTTGAACCCGTTTTTTCACCTTTTCTCAAGCATCCAATTTGATTTATACCATGAAAAAATCGCTCTTTTCCCTCCTTTTTCTCTTACCGTGCGGCATTGCTTTGAACGCCCAAAAAATAGAAAGCTCCGCGCCCGCAGCTGTCACAAACGACCAAGAGGTTCGCAAAGCTACAGAAGCCCTTACGGCAAAGTACAGCCTCAACGCTGACCAGGCAAAGCAAATGTACAATATCCAGGTGCGCAAATCTAAAAATATGGCACAGATCGCGGCTTTCCAAAGCTCCGACCCTTCGCTTTACCGAGCAAAAGTGCAAAACGTTCAAAAAGGCACGCTCGCCAGCATCCGCCGCATCCTTAACACCAAAGCACAAGTAGATATTTACCAAAAAACACAGGGTGATCTACGAGTGCTTCGTAACAAAAAACAAAAAGAAATGGCCACAAAAAAGGCTTCTAAAGAAGAAATCGAAACCGCTTTGCTGGGTATTTACACAGAGTAAGCAGATTGCCAGCCCCGTTATTTTCAAACGCTAATAGAATTTTTACCCCGTCATGCTCATTTTCGCTGTGCGCCTCATTCTTGAAGAAAACGGAAAGCTGCTCTTCCTTCGACAAACCAAGCGTAACGGCGGGCGGTATACGCTGATCGGCGGGAACGTGGAGGAGCACGAATTTGCCAGAGAGGCCCTTGCCAGGGAGGCCAAGGAAGAGGCCTCTATCCATGTGGAGCCGGAAGACCTTAAACTCGTTCACACCCTTCACCGCCATAAACTCCAAAAGAACGAAACGCTTTTGGTGCTCTATTTCAAAGCCTCTCGCTTCTCTGGCGAACCAGAATCCTTGGAAACAAAAAAATTCAAAGACGTTGCCTGGTTCTCGCCCAACGAACTGCCCGAGGAAGTATCGATGCCCACACGCCATGTGCTTCAATGTATCAATAACGCTGAGATTTACTCTGAATTCCCGGCCAGGAGCAAGGTTGTGGCCTTTTGGGAAGAGTTCGGTAGAAATTGGGGCGGTTTTTATACCGTTTGAAACTTGGCCCAATCGTTAAAAAAGACAGAAAGCCGACATTTTTACCCAAAACTGACCTCCAACTGGAGTTTCTGGTTATTTTTGTGTGTCATTTTTTTAATCCGCGTAATCCAGAAGCAACAGACGCTGATGTACCGATTACATCACAACAACCGATTATCCCATGAGCAGGTTTGTACCGCTACGCTTGGCGCATTGCGCGCCTGTTTTGCCCCCATTGTGGGCATTTCTCTCCTCCGTTAAATTTTTGCTGCGTAACCCTTTCTTAAAGCGTTCTATCCCGTCGCAGGGTTTTGTGCTGCCTGTTTGAGTACCTGTTGCTGACACAACACGGTGCAAATCATTGTTTTAACAAAAAAATTTATTCTAACGGAAGCCACCCCAGAAATCCCATTCAACCGGTTCAGATGTCTTATGCTTCATAGGCGAGAACCCCGGTCTTGAAAAGTCAGGGCCGGGTTTTTTTTGCCGGGTGGAGAACTGCTCTGTAATTCAAAACGAGCACCGCAAACCAAACCTATACCCAACAGGAAAGAAAAAAGGCTAACATTCTGATGATCAGAGTATTAGCCTAAATTTTTGCGGACTGGACGGGACTCGAACCCGTCCCGAGCACTCGGGACCGTGACAGG
>CAZPTQ010000090.1:0-5742 GCA_964589365.1 uncultured Saprospiraceae bacterium | reverse complement strand
AAAAAAGGCCTCCCATATGGGAAGCCTTTTGCGGACTGGACGGGACTCGAACCCGTCCCGAGCACTCGGGACCGTGACAGGGCGTCTTTCTAACCGATTTAGCCGCCCGAATCTGCCAGTGATTGGTAGAAGACCCTGTTACGCTGCTTTTTTAGAAAAATTTCTCGCTTAAGGGCTTCGCTTTTTGTATCAAAAAACTCGCTATACATCAACTTCCACGGCCTTTTTACCTTTGTATAGCGGCTCAATCCTTCATTGTGCTCTGACAAGCGGCGTTCCAAATCCGTTGTATAACCAATATAAAAAGATTGGTCTTGCTGACTTTGAAGCAGGTAAACGAAAAACATAGAAGACAAAAAAGGCCTCCCATATGGGAAGCCTTTTGCGGACTGGACGGGACTCGAACCCGCGACCTCCGCCGTGACAGGGCGGCATTCTAACCAACTGAACTACCAATCCATTGCTTCTTTTCAAAAGCGGGTGCAAAGATAGTTTCTCTCTGGCCGGAGCAGCAAACTTTTCTGAAAAAATTTTGCAAGAACATGGAGGAATGGAGTCATCGAAAAAAACAACGGCTCGAAGCGTATCTTTGCCGCGCCCATTTCAAAGACCGTTCAAACATCTACTCTCGCTATGGCAATGACTTTCATGGATTTTGAAAAGCCGTTAGAAGCGCTTTACGAACAGTTGGAGAAACTGAAAGAAGTAGGCGAAAAGGGCGAACTCGATGTGAGCGCCATGACGCGTGAGTTGGAAAGCAAGATCCAAAGCAAGCGCGAAGAAATATATTATAATCTAACGGGTTGGCAGAAAGTGCAGCTCTCGCGTCATCCAGAACGCCCTTATACCCTGTACTACCTGACAACGATTTGCCAAAAGTTTGTCGAACTGCACGGAGATCGTTGTGCCGGGGACGACCACGCAATTGTGGGCGGCCTCGCCGATTTGGACGGCCAAACCGTGGTGGTGATCGGTCATCAAAAAGGCGTGAACACCAAGATGCGTCAGTACCGAAATTTTGGGATGGCCAACCCTGAGGGTTATCGCAAAGCACTACGGCTGATGAAGATGGCAGAACGGTTTAACTTCCCCGTTGTGACCCTCATTGATACCCCTGGGGCATTTCCTGGAATTGAAGCCGAGCAACGAGGTCAAGCAGAAGCCATTGCTCGCAACCTTTTTGAGATGGCCCAATTGCGGGTACCGATCTTGTGCTATGTCATCGGCGAAGGCGCATCAGGCGGTGCGCTAGGCATTGGGTTAGGTGATAGGGTGTTCATGCTTGAATACACCTGGTACTCGGTTATTTCACCAGAGTCCTGCTCCTCTATCCTCTGGCATTCCTGGGATTTCAAAGAACAAGCGGCAGATGCGCTCAAACTAGATGCCGACAACATGCTTTCTTTTGGACTTATTGATGGCATTGTGAAAGAGCCCCTTGGTGGTGGGCACAACGCCCCCGAAGAAATGGCCGAAACCCTAAAACAGCATATCAAAGCTGAATTGGCCAAAATAACAGGGCAAGACCCCGAGGAGCGAATTGTCGCCAGGATTGATAAATACAGCAAAATGGGCCATTACCGCAGGCTTCCATGATGCCAAATTGAAATCCTATGTTCGCCCTTCTGCTTGGCTTCGGTACCGCTTTCGCGCTTACCTTTTTGATTATCCCCGTTATTATCAAGGTTACCAAGGAGCGGCGGCTTTATGACCGCCCCAACGAACGCAGCTCCCATCTAGAACCCACCCCTTCTTTGGGAGGCATTGGTATTTTCGCTGGAACAGTATGTGGTATCGTGTTATGGACTCCTGTTGGAAGTTTTGGCGTACTTCAATATATTCTAGCTGCTTTTGTTCTTGTCTTTTTGATCGGCATTCTCGATGATTTGCTGCCCATTTCCCCAGCCAAGAAGTTGGGTGGGCAGCTTTTGGTGGCTATTATCTTGTCTTATAAAGCCGGGGTCCGGATCGCAAGTTTACATGGTTTTTTGGACATCCATGAATTGTCGGAATCGGCAAGTTTTATGCTTACAATTGTTGTAATCGTTGGGATTATCAATGCTTTTAACCTCATTGATGGCATCAATGGACTGGCTGGTAGCATCGGTCTTTTGACTTGTTTGGTTTTTGGAACATGTTTATATTTAATGCATACGCCGGCGTTGGCGGTCGTTGCCTTTTCGCTTGCGGGCGCTACTTTGGCGTTCTTGCGGTACAATTTTTCGCCGGCTAAAATATTCATGGGCGATACGGGTTCTTTGCTCGTAGGCACCGTATGCGCCATCCTTGCTATCACATTTATCGAGACAAACCACAAACTCCCTCCAAGCGACCCTTACGTTTTTGGGGCAGCTCCGGCAATCGCCGTAGCAGTGCTTGTTTTGCCTTTGTACGACACCTTTTCAGTTATTATGCGCCGCATTTTTAGGGGGCGTTCGCCCTTCTCGCCAGACAAAACGCACATCCATCATCAGTTGCTCAGTCTTGGGCTTAGCCATTCTGGCACGACATGTGTTCTCATCGGAGTGAATCTCCTATTTATTTGCGTGGCCTTTGGTTTCAATAAAAGTGGACTTTTTACCGTGCTGCTGTTTGAATTTGTGCTGGCTGTTGTTTTTTCCTTGGTGTTGTTTTTGTTGCCGCGTTTTGCCCTTGGAAACAAAAAATAAAAAGCCGAACCGGACTTTCCCGACTCGGCTCTGTACGAAATTACTAAACACGGATATTTATCTTAATGTCAAAGGCTTTTGACGAAATTTAGCACTGCTTGCTCGGTCAATTGTTGGTTTCCCAATTGGAAAACAGCATTGGTTCCAATCTCTGTTTCGGCCTTCCCAAGCCAATATTGTCCACCCAGTTTGCTCACAGCCACCAACCGGACCTGATATCCAGCCGGGGTTTTTGGGTAGCAAAACTTGTTTCTACCAAGGTCGAACTGGAGCGGTGCAACTATTTGCTGGTTTTTAAAAACAAGATATGCCAATGTGTTCTGATCGGCGAACCCCGTGGGAAGCTCTATACAGAAAAGTGAAGTCGTATCTGTCAAAAATCGTCCGCAAGCAGCCCACCCTAAATTTTTTACAAGCAGTTCGTATCCTTGCTGGATGCCGGTTGATAGTGGCCATTCGGCTTCAAAAACCTCTTGATTGCCTATTGCCCACTGTTGGTTGGTGCTGACAGCCCCGATTTGATTGAATACAAAAAAGCCGCTTTGTGGGTCGTTTTTTGGTATCTGGATTTTCAAGGTTCGGTCTGGTAACAGCGCCAATTGTTGGCCATTGCAGCTTGCCGTAACGCGCACCATACCTCCGCTTTCGAAAAGAATTCCGCTATCACCAATGGTATTCAAGCCTCGTGCTAGTATATCGCCCTTGTCCAACACGACCGTCACCTCTATTTTCAAATCAGGACAGGTGCTACAAAGTACTGGGTCTCCAGAATTCGCATTGGAAAAGAGGTGGTCTGTATCAATCAGAAATACATTAGCCCCTGTGGGGGTTTCCAATACCTTGTCGGTAGTTAGGTAGTTGAAGGTAAAGGTTGAGTGGGTTGAAGGGTTGGGCACTTGATCGGACAACAAATTTCCGAGTTCACTTGCAGTAGGAGAGTAAGGCTGAAATTCTTCCACGTCCTTGCGGCAACCCCACAAGATCAGAATCAAAATAGGCCAATATGAAAATCGAATGCGTAACATTTTTCTTAGCGTTTATCTCGGTGTTTTGAACAATTAACTAGACCCGATTTGCGCACTTTGCGCTGCCCGCCTTTCATTTTTTCGCCTTTCAAAAAATCTTTGTTGCACCCAGGCGAAGCCCAAGAATACTGTAACGCTGTTCGACAGGATGGCTGTCCAAAGAAACTGGGCGCAACACCTGCCTGAACGATGGCTCTACAAAAAGCCTCAAACGAGTATTCAGGTGCCAATACCATTGGATGCTTGCAATAGCACTCAGACCCACATTAGGGCGGAAAACTTCTTGGCTCAAGGTGGCATTCGGGCCGATAGGTTTATTGGGAATCGGGCCAAAACGCGCTGGTTCATGCGTGATCGGGTCAATGATGACGCCTCGTTTTTGGAAATGCACATTCGCTGAAATACCTGCATTGATACTAAATCCTGACCGACCACGGCGCATTTCTACCCCTACCATCAGTGGAATGTCGAGCATACCGTAACGATTATAGGTCTTCAGGTAGTTCTCACCATACTGCACCCCTAATGTGTCGGGAATTGGATCACCGTTGTTGTACCGCAGGATGTAAGTAACAGAGGTCGGATCAATGAATTCGAATACTTCTGTCACATGATCATAATGCAATCCAGTGCGAACCAAGAAGTTGCGATTAAACATGAGCGTAGCCCGGACTCCTGCGTTCATGGCCACACTGCGCTGCTCCGTAGCCAATCGTTGGTTGAGATAGGGTTCGTCATCAACACGGCTTGTCAACGAGCTCTGTGCCAATGATGGTCCTGCATACACGTCTAGTAGCAATGCGCTGGGATGCCTTGAAAAATCGTAGCAAAATTTCGGCTCGGCTTTTTTTCGTCGAGTATGTAGTTTGAATACTTTGGGGGAAGCCGCCTGTTTTTGTTTTGATATTGAAGAAAGAGGATGGACTTGGGCAATTTGTAATGCTTGGGTAATTAAGGGATCTGCTTCCTTGTTTGTCGGCAAGGTAAAATCTATCAATTCGGGCTTAGTTGTTAATCCTGTATTGGTAGATATGAATGATTGATCGTCAATGACAGATGGTTGCGCTTTCGAAACCTTTTGGGGTTGCGCCTTTATACCCGAATTTTTTGAGCCTACTATTTGTCGGTTTTCGGAAGTTGGGCCGACAGAAAGGGTTTCATCATGATTTTTATGTTCAAAATCGGTTTTTTCCTGCTCTATTGATTGATTATCCGCCGTTGGGGCAGAGACTTCTCGTGGGTTTGCTTCGCCCCATGGATTTGACAACCAAAGTCCTCCAACACAAGCTGCCACCACACCAAAAGCAAACATCCATACTATCCACTGCCGTCGGCGTTTACGCAGTGCATGTTCCACAGCCGGCCACACGAACGGAGGGGGGGGCACTTCCGCGTCGTGCAGCCGCTGTCGGAAAATTTCGTCTATTTTATAATTCGGGTTTTCCATAATTCTGTCCTTGATTTTCGAAGTGCGATGTGAATTTGGGGGGATTCCAATCACCTTATTTATGTTTATCAAAAGTCTTTTTGGATCATTGTCCGTTCCAATTTTCTCACTTCTTCCTCTAAGTGTCGCCGCGCCTTGGTCAATTGCGAGCGGGAAGTACTTTCTTGTATCCCCAGCAGATTGGCCGCTTCTGCGTGTGAGTATCCTTCAATTGCGACCAAATTGAACACGGCACGATAACCATCCGGTAATTGGCGCACGAGGTTTAAAAGTTCGGCAGCTGACAGCATTGCGACGGCATCTGGTTCTACCGGCAAATCTGGCAATCGTTCATAGCCACTCTGTTCAAACTCATAACGCTGTTTCTGGTAAGCCCTCAACGCTGTGTTGACCATTACACGCCTCACCCAGCCCTCAAACGATCCTTGAAACTGGAATTGTCCCAGTTTTGAAAAGACCTTTAAAAATCCTTCTTGCAAAATGTCTGCCGCATCCTCTCGCGTCCGGGCATACCGTAGGCACACAGCGTACATCTTGCCGGCAAAACGCTCGTACAAGTCGCGCTGGCACTGCGCTGACCCGCGCAAGCAACCTCGGATAA
>CAZPTQ010000089.1:9114-21832 GCA_964589365.1 uncultured Saprospiraceae bacterium | reverse complement strand
AAACCCCCAAAAACACTCATTTTTGCACCCCCCTTCAAACCCCTCAAACCCCTCAAACACATCAAACCACTCGTACCATCCATGCAATCCCTGCCCTATATCCACCGCGACGCCTCTTGGCTTTCTTTCAACTACCGTGTGCTGCAAGAGGCAAAAGACCCTGCTGTGCCGCTTTTGGAACGGCTCAAATTTTTAGCTATTTACTCCTCCAACCTCGACGAATTTTTCCGCATTCGTGTGGCGGGCATCCGAAAACTGAAAAAAGTGGGCAAAAAAACCCGTGCCCAACTGCACTTCGACCCAAGGGAATTGCTCAAAGAAATCCACCAGATCGTCAACCGGCAACAGGAAGAATTTTCTGAAATCTTTGAAAAACAGATCGTTCCTGAACTTCGGAAGCACCACGTCCACATTCTTCGGCGGCTCGACCTGAATGCTGAGCAGCGGCAGTTTGTCGAAGATTATTTCCAAGGCAATCTCCTCCCTTTCGTGATGCCCGTACTGCTTGTAAAACGGCGCATCAACCCCTTTTTGGCCAATGCTCACCTATATCTGGCGGTCCATTTGCGCCAAAAAAAGAAACCGCTTTCCGACAGTGAATACGCACTTGTGAAAATCCCCTCCGACCAGGTGACCCGATTTGTGCCGCTCCCAACCCAGGGCGACCGCCACGATGTGATTTTGCTCGACGACATTGTGCGCCATTCTGTATCGCGCCTTTTTCCGGGTTATGATATCCAGGACACCTACTCTATCAAACTCAGCCGCGATGCCGAACTCGACATTGATGACGAGTTTAGCGGCGATCTTGTGCAAAAGATAAAATCGAGCCTTCAAAAACGCCAGGTAGGCCCGGCCAGCCGTTTTGTGTACGACCGCGACATGCCCCAACACTTGCTTTCCTATCTGCAAGACACCTTCGACCTTCGCAAAAACGACATGCTCCCCGAAGGGCGCTATCACAACAACTTCGATTTTTTCCGATTCCCGGATTTTGGCCTCAAACACCTGAAAAACAAGCGATTGCCCGCCCTGCCGCACCCGGTTTTGACCAATGCGCCCGATATGCTCAAAGCTATTGGCGAGGCCGACCAGTTGATTCATGTTCCATATCAATCCTTCGAGCCAGTCATTCAGTTTTTTGAGAAAGCCGCAATTGATCCCGCTGTCACGCACATCAAAGTCATTCAATACCGCGTAGCCAAGACCAGCCGCATTCTCGAAGCCCTCATGGAAGCCGTGCAGCGCGGAAAGCAAGTGTCGGCTTTTGTAGAAATCAAGGCCCGATTTGACGAGGCCACCAACCTCGAATGGGGAGAACGCCTTGAAAAGGCAGGAGTAAGGGTACATTATTCCCTGCCCGGTGTGAAAGTTCACTCTAAACTCGCCCTTGTGCGCCGCATCGAAGAAGGGAAGGCGCATCTCTATGCTTATCTCGGCACCGGCAATTTCCATGAAGAAACGGCCAAAATCTATTCTGACTTTGGCATTTTCACCGCCGACCCGCGCCTTACCAACGAAGTAAGCAATGTGCTGGCTCACTTGGAGAATATGCCGCCACCGCATCCTTTCCAGCATCTTTTGGTTGGACAATTCAACCTGCGCGAAAGGCTTTATAAATTGATTGACAATGAGATAGAGGCCGCGAAAAAAGGCCAAAAGGCTGAAATGATCTTGAAAATCAACAGCCTCGAAGACAAGGATATCATCGCCAAACTTTATGAGGCCTCCATCGCGGGGGTAAAAATCCGACTCATTGTGCGCGGCATCTGTTGTCTAGTGCCCGGTGTCAAAGGGCTGAGTGATAATATTGACATTATCAGCATTGTAGATCGTTACCTGGAGCATGCCCGGGTGTTTGTGTTCCATAACAGCGGCGACGAACTTATCTTTCTCAGCAGTGCCGACTGGATGGAACGCAACCTCTCCTTCCGTATTGAAACCATATTCCCAGTCTATGATCCGATGCTTCGCCGCGACCTTCGTGCCCTGCTTGACATCCAACTCAACGACAACGTAAAGGCCCGAATCATTGACTCAAAAAACCTCAATGAATACCGCCGCAATAGCAGCGATATCCCGGTGCGCACCCAGCTGGAGACCTATTTTTACCTGAAAAGAAAATTGGAAGAAGGAAAGGAGGAGGAAGATAGTGGCATTGGGCAGTAGCAGTTTTACCCAGCCGTAGTATTTACGAAGGTGGGAACAATAGCAGTTTTACCCGTCACTAATCCTGTGACATTCAAGCGGGTTACAAGATTTAGAAAATTTTTTTCAAAAAACATTTGCCTATCCGAGCAGACCGGACTTATCTTTGCCGCCGCAAAACGCAAGACAATGGTCTTGAACAGTAAAAAAAAACTGCGGAAATAGCTCAGCTGGTAGAGCGCGACCTTGCCAAGGTCGAGGTCGCGAGTTCGAATCTCGTTTTCCGCTCAAAGCCTTTCCGATGTTTCGGGAAGGCTTTTTTGTTTCCTTTTTTTCGGAAAATTATTCTTTTCGGAAAGTTTGATGCAATTTTGTTGCCCATTAGCCCGGGTGGTGAAATGGTAGACACGAGGGACTTAGTTCTTTGATTTTTTAGCCAAAATTGTTTGTCATGGCAAAATACAGTTTCGATTCAGACTTTGAAGTCCGATTTACTGAAGAAGCGATTGCTTAAAGAAAATGTAAAAATGCATCGCTGCGAAAATTGTGGTTTAACCGAATGGCTTGCATGCCCAATTCCGCTGGAACAGCATCATAAAGACGGAAAAAGGTACAACAATGCGATTGAAAACTTGCTTTTGTTGTGCCCAAACTGCCACGCTTTGACAGACAATTACCGCGCAAAAAACATCAAAAAATTTTGAGTGCTCAAGCAGAAATGCTTGATGTAGAGCCGCTTAAATTCGGGGAAACCTTTAAAATGGCAATCCCGAGCCAAGTCCCCCGAGAACTCGGGGGAAAGGTGTAGAGACTTAACAGGCGGTGCCTAAGCCACGCTAACAACGTAGTATGGCAAAGAGAAAGTCCAGACCACAAATCCCCCAAACTGTTTGGGGGAGCGACGAAAGTCGTAGTTGGTAAGAAAATCCCTTGACCTTTATCGGTCGTGCAGGTTCGAGTCCCGTCCCGGGCACACAAAAAGCCCCCAGATGTAATGTCTGGGGGCTTTTGTTTTTTTCAGGTGGCAAATCCTATAAGGTTTTGCAAAACCTTATAGGATTCAATATAAAAAACGCCAATCAGATCTTTATTATCCTCCCCAGCCCACGAAAACCTTCGGCCAAGACCTCCACCGCATACACGCCAGTAGTAAGGTGTCCGAGTTCCAGCGACAATGCGTTCATTCCGATGTTTGCTTGCAGTGTATGAACTATTCGACCGGTCGCATCCCATACGCGTATTAAACCTGCATGCTGCAATGGCTCGTTCAAACGCAACAGCACAGCGCCTGTGGTAGGGTTGGGCAAGATGTCAAACGCTTGAGTGTCTGGTGATTGCGTACTTACGAGACAATCAAAATTAGGGTTGTGCGTAATTTGAGCGCCGAATGAATGGGTGCAGCCCGTTTCCAAATCCGTCACCACCAGGCTGTAAGTCCCACTTTGCAAGGAGCAATACCAAATACCTGTTTCACCCGGAATCGGAACACTTGCATTGTACCATTGGAGCGCGTATTGGGCAGGCAAATTCGCCGGGTTGGCCAGCCGCAGCGAGTTGTTGTAATTGAACCAGGTTGGTTCTGCTGGAAGTGGATGAATGATCACTTCAGCCAAGTCCGAAATGGCCACACAGCCATTCGGCGAGATATATTGCACCTGATAGGACCCGCTCTGTGTTGGCTGATAGATAAAATCCGTCGCACCAGGAATCAAATTTCCGTTCAAAATCCATTGATTCCCAAAGCCATAAGAGGATGACAACACCAGATCGGTCGCGCCCTGACATACCGTCAGGCCATTGGGTGCGTTCACCGTAGGCGCAATGGGCTGCTGATACACTATTACCGTATCGCGCGAAAAGATGGTGTCCACTAGATGTAAGATATTCATTTCTACGGTAAGTCCACCTGCTACAAGCGTCCCATCACTTAGGATGTTAAAAGAAAGCGTACCACAATTGTCGTCCGTGCCTTTGATGCCAGCGTCATCGTCCCATACTTGCAACGTGTAATTGCCTGGTCCGAGCAGGAGGTTCACCGGGAAAGTATACGGCAAAGATGTGCTGTTGATGGCAGGAGAGGAACTGTAAGCAAAGTTCCCGTCGGGGAAACGGATCTCAAGGAAAAGGTCTGGGTTTCCATAAAGCGGCGGGTCGGTGCAATCAACATCCGTTACTTTGATGCTTTCCAGAATATAGCCTGCTGTGTCCACAATGGCTTGATAGCCAATCTCATACACACCAGGCGGGTAAATGTGCGGCGCAGGGTTTTCTTCTGCCGAAGTTGGCGAGCCGTCGCCAAAATCCCATAAATAGGTAAAGCCTTCATCGCCGTTTGACGGCACATTGTTTGTGAACGTCACGGTGTTGCTGCCGCAGCCTATCGGGTTGGTAATCGAGAACCCATCGGTCGTGCTGACTTTGGGTGCAATGTAGAGCGACATTGGAAAAGCAGACGTCTGTGTAAGTACAAACACAGTGGCTTTTAGCGTCACTGTTAGTTCGAACGAGTCCGATTCCAGTGGCGTGCCGCAGATTTTTATGCAGCCGTCTGTCTGTGTGGCGGGATCGAACACCGACTGGTTTAATTGCCAATACAGCCCAGGAGGAAGCCCATCCAGAGAAAGGATTTCAAATTTTGAAATCGTAAGTCCCGGAGGTGTGGTACTGTCAATGGCGTTGACGGGTGTAGTGGTTTTGGGCAATCGGAACGACACATCACGATCGTAGGGCGTTCCTTTCACCCCATCAGGCAGGTCGGGCAGATAGATCGTGTCTGCTGGAAAACCAGCGGGCACATCAATTGCACAGCCTGGGCAACCCGTTTGAGCGTGAAAAATATTGGAGAAGAAAAGTGCAGAGAAACAAATGGTTAGTAGAAGCTGACGCATGGTAACAACCGGTTAAAAAGTGAAAAAATGTTGCACAACAGAAGACGATATCCAGTAGCAAGTTTCAAGTGACAAGTTGCAAGTTTTGCAACACAGCACCGCTTGGAACTACTGCTTTGTATTAAAGGCAAACATCCTTTCGATGAGACCGATTGAGAGCAGGGATTAAAAGAGTGATTGGTTTATTGGTGATTGCTTGACTAGTCAACCAATCACCAATAAACCAATCACCAACTTATCTCGCAACAACCATCCGGCGTACGGCTTTACCGTCGCGGTTGCCGAGTGTATAGAAATAAGCGCCGTTGGCGAGATTTCCAGCATCAAACGTAAACTCGTTGCGGCCTACTTCGAGGCGGAGTTGTTCGGTGTAAACACGCTGACCGAGCAGGTCAAACACTTCAAACTGGAAATCGCCCTGCACGAGTGATTCTGCCGTGATAAGGGTTTGATTGCTAAAGGGGTTGGGCGCGTTTTTCAGCAAGGTGAATTGATTGCCGAAGTCGTAGTTGCCCACAAGGCAGGCACTAGATTTTAGGACAAGGTAATAGTGAGAGCCGGGCGCCACTTGCCCCGGAAAGGTTAGCGGAATGGTGCCAAGGGCTGTATAGACCGTGGCGGTGATGCCAAGGTCGAAGGTATCTGGCGCAATGTTGGCATTCGTGGGAGTGCCGTACAATATAATGCAGCCAAGGGTGCCAGCTGCGAAGTCACAGTTGGGTGGGTCACATGCATAAGTGATGCCAATGGGCAAATCGCTGATAGCGCCCGTAGTGGCAATAGTAACTTTTGTGACCGGGATGTTCAAATAAGAGGTGGGTACATTGATCGTCACGGATTGATTGTAAGGATGGTCAATGCAAGCGTCGCTCAGGTTGTATTCGGGGACTGTTTTTGTGTAGGGCAATGGCCAGAGCAGCGAGTCGGTGCCGTAAATAACGGAGTCGCGCATACAAATCGGCGGCTGTGCGGAGATGGAAACAGCGCAAAACAGCGCACACAGCAAGATCAGCGTTTTTTTCATAGTCAGGTTTGTGAATCAGAAACGTTTGTGAAAAAATCAATTTTGGGACAAAAGGAAGCGTGAAGTTCAGGCGTTTTGGGCATTTGGTGGGAATTATTTGATGGGTTTGTCAAAAATAGGCCTCCAAATGTACCTTTGCTTTTACAAAATCGCCTTACATGAAGCAAATCGGTACCCTTTGCCTACTCCTCGTTGTTGTCTCCAAACTATTTTCACAAAGCCCTATTACCCTTTCTGACTCCGCCAGCATCAGCCTTATGACGGTGGTGCCGGGTGAGTTCGTTTACAGCACATTCGGTCACAGCGCTATTCGTGTCAAAGACCCCGTTACCCGTTTCGACCGCTGCTACAACTATGGCACTTTCGAGTTCGAGCAGCCCAATTTTCTGCTTAAATTCTGTCGGGGCAAACTCCTTTACAACCTTGATGTGGAGAGCTACCGCAGTTTTGAATACGGCAATTTGCACGACCGTCGCCCCATGCAGGAGCAGGTATTCAACATGGATCAGGTACAAAAACAACGCCTTTTTGACCTCTTGCAGGAAAATTACAAGGAAGAAAACCGCTACTACAAGTACGATTTTTTCTACGACAATTGTGCCACCCGCATCCGCGACATCGTGCAGGAAACATACTTTCACCAACTCCAGCTCGACTCTTCCGTCATGCCCGCCGGCGTTACCATGCGCCAACTGCTGCAACCATACCTCGACGAAAAGCCCTGGCTGGATTATGGCATTGACCTTGTGCTCGGGCTTCCTGCCGACCGTCGGGCAAACATCTCAAGTTTTATGTTTCTGCCCGATTACATGCACAATGTTTTTTCCAAGGCAAAAACAGGCGACGGTAGAGTGCTGGTAAAAAGTGAGCGAAATATCCCCGAAACCCCGATGAAAAAAGAGCCGTTCAAACCCAGTCCGCTCGACCGGCCGTTTTTGGTCATGTGCTTCGTGGCGCTCATTGGGCTGCTCAGCATGGCCAACCCGCGTACCGAACGGATATTTGACTCGCTGTTTTGGTTTATGCTGGGTTTGGCTGGTCTTGTGATCGCGCTGCTTTGGTTTGCTACAGACCACTCTGCTACCAAAAACAACCTGAACATCCTTTGGGCCTGGCCAACGCACCTTTTGTTTTTTTTCCGCACTCGACGCACGGGCAGCACCGAAAATTACTTCACAGTGGCCGCGTTGAGCGCTGCGCTGTTGCTCATTTTTTGGAAGTGGATGCCGCAGGAGATGCCTACGCCCGCGCTGCCGCTCGTTGCACTCATTGTTGTAAAAGGGCTTTGGAGGCGTTATTGGAGGAAGGAAAAAGAGGCGTAAATCTTAAAATTTCCAATGTCAAAGTAAGCCCTGCGCTTAGATATTGGACATTAAAATCACAAATTACTGCCTCTTTTTTCCAACAACAACTGCCGGATCGCCACCAAATGAGCCAAGGAAAAGAGGGGTACCAGAAAGCTTGGCTGCCAAATAAATGGAAAATATCCCAAGGCAGTATTGGGTATCTCATAACCATACTTTTCTGCAAAATGAGGGCTTGAAAGGATTCCCATCCGGATGCTGTTGAGCATCAATCCGATACAAAAGACATTCCAGATTAAAAGCACCCATAGTCGTTTTGGAGTGTTGGGCGGCATTGTAAACCAAATCAGAAAAGGTGCAGTCAGTCCGGCGAGATATCCAAAATTTTGGCCGTCATATGTCATTTCAGTTGGGAAATAGCCGTATTGATTTAGCCAGAAAAAACCAATCTCAAGCGGGACGCGAATGGTATGCATCCACATCAGGGTAGTTAAGTCCATCTGATCCAGAAAGCGTTTTCCGCCGGGGTGATTAAACAATGCAAAAATGACCAAGAATGGAGGCCCGATAATGAGTAAAAATCGGGGCGGCATAGAAAATTCGGCGAGGTAAAAACCCGTCAGGGAAACGGCTGCTTGAAAAGCCATCCAAATGCCGCAGATCCACAAGATCGTTTTATTTTTACCCGTCGCCTTGTACAGCGCGTAAATACCTGCAAAGCAACATATTGCCACCAGAAGCGGAACCTTAATGGGCAAATCCAACATAAGATATGATTTGGAAAGACATAAACTCGCCTACAACTCCACCCCTTTCGCCTGCACATACTCCTCAATGTACTCGTCAATAACCGACACGAGCAGGTCTTTCAAAAAAGCATTTTCGAGGCGGGCGATGGCTTTTAATTTTTCCAATTTCGGGCGGTCAACTGCAACGGTAAGGCGTTTCTTCCCCGTGTTTTCGTCCGTGACAAGGTCCTGAACATCAATAGTTTGGCGTATGAGCGCGTCCAAGCCGCTTCGCTCGGGTGCGCGCAATGCGTTGGGATTGCTGGCCTTTGTTTTTGAGCTGGCCGACACTGAATCAGGTTGGTTGGCCTCGTAACGTTCGAGGCTTTCGTCAAGGGCTTCTTGCAACAGCGAGTCGAGGTCGGTAATAAAAGACTTGTGCGCGGAGGGCTTTCGTTCGCCGGTAGCAGAGCGTGCAGTCAGCACCATAGCGTTGCCAAACACCTCCCCGTGGTTGGCGTGGCTGTTGCTAAAAAGGTGGTCCAAACCCTCCGAAAATCGTTTTTTACGCATGTTCTGGCTGTTTGCAATTGACACATGGCCAACAGATTGTGTCTAACCCTCCATTCTTTCCAAGATCTCCTTTGTCACCTCGAGGTAATCTACCGCTCCTGGGCTTTTGGGGCTGTAATCAAAAATGTCTTTGCGTTGTGCGGGGGCCTCGGCCAAGGCCACATTGTCGCGGATGTAGGTCTTGAACACCTTTTCGCCAAAATATTTGTGGATAGTGTCCACCACGTCGCGGTTCAGCACCCGGCGACTGTCGTACATAGTGGCGATCACGCCGCTCATATCGAGTTGTTTGTTGAGGCGCATTTTCACCTTGTCAATCACCTGTTTGATCTTTGCAAGCCCTTGAACAGCAAGGAATTCTGTTTGGAGCGGGATCAACACGTAACGGCTGCTGGTGAGTGCGTTGAGTGTCAACAGGCCCAGAGAGGGCGGACAATCAATCAACACATAATCGTAATCATCGCTCACCTGGCTCAACAGTTCTCGAAGAATGTACTCGCGACCCGCTTCGTTGATGAGTTCCATTTCGGCGCCCGAAAGGTCGAGGGAGGAAGTTATTACGTCCATGCCCGGTTTGTGCGTATAAGGAATGAGTTCTCCTTCGCCGCGCAGGGCTTCGTAGATGGTTGATTTCTGGCGCGGAATACCGAGCGAGATGGTCAGGTTTGCTTGGGGGTCGAGGTCAATAAGCAGCACACGTTTGCCAAGTTCGACCATTGCCGCGCCGATGTTGATGGCGCTGGTGGTCTTGCCGACCCCGCCTTTGTGATTGAGGAGTGAAATTACAGTTCCCATAAATTGTGGTCAAAAGTACGGCGAAGACTTGCCCTACTTGCCGAACAAATTGAAATTTTCAGAAAAACTTGGCAGAGCGCCAAGCTTGTTTTCCAAACAAATGCCCGGTAAATTCTCCAGATTCAAGGCTCGACCCCATTTGTTTGAAATTATTTTTACAACAAAAACTGCGCAAATATCTGGTTTTCAAATGAAAAAACAGCGTGTTTGAAAAAAAGTGCGGATTTGGGAGAAAAAATCTTTGACATTATTTGTTTTTAAAAACTCTTTGTTTGAAATTTGCAGCATGAAATCACAAACATTTCACCTTTAAACCTTCCATCCCATGATAAAGGAAGATAGGATAGATCTCAACAAACGCTTTATCCAGGCCTTCAAACTCTTGGAAGATCGCGGCGCAATCGTCAAAAACGATCGCGGCGGCAAAGGAGTCGGCGACGTAGCCGACCGTGTGCTGGGCAACAAAGCTTACGGCCACATCATCCGAGCTTTTCTCAACCCTGATAGCAAACGGGTTATTGATTACGGGCAAGCCTCCTCGTTCTGTAGGGCTTTCGACATCAACGAAGCCTGGTTGCTCCACGGCATCGGCAATCCTTTTGGCTTTGATGCCCCTGGCGATGCACTGGCTGGCGAGCGCATGTCGAGCGGTGGGGGTGGGAATATTCTTTTCACAACCGTCAGGGCATTTGCGGGTGCTACGCTGGGTGCGGAAAGTTCGGAAGACAACACCTATTTCTCTATCCCAGGGGTGGCAGGTACTGGTCTGGTGGCCTTCCAAATCGAAGGTAATTCGATGGACCCCGTTATACGCAATCAGGACATCGTAGTGTGCAAGTCCATCGAAAACCTCAACGATGTGCGCGATAACGAAATCTACGCCCTGCGCTCCAACGGCAACGTTTGGGTGAAATACGTCCAAAAAATCATGAACAACCGAGGCCGTACCGTGCGGCTCAAGATGATTTCTGCCAACTATTTCGACAACGATCCTTTCGAGGAAGAAGTGAACGAAACGACGCGCCTGTACAAGGTAGTGCGGAAAATCAGTAATGTTTAGTTGGTGATTGGTTATTAGTGATTGGTTAATTGGTAGCGTTGATCTGGCATTACCAATCACTAATCTCCAATAAACCAATCACTAAAACAAGATACTATCCTGCTGTTTATTGTTTTCGGAGCCTCCTGGCGCAAGTCGGTGAGGCTTTTTTGTTTAACCCAAGACCTCAGAAGGAATCAGCCCTCGCTCCCCCTTAAACGCTTGTTGAAATTCAACGCATTGATAAACAAAAAGATAAATCATGACCTCAGAAGGAATCGTCTCCCAGCCGCAAGAATATGGTGACATAAACGGAAAAGGGCGAGATGTTAAAAACTCCCTTCTTTTATCCGATAAGCCGATGGCGACCGGAAGAAAATTGCCAATTGGTTCGCTGCTAAACACCCGCTTTTGCACCAAGCATGCGCACGGAATAATAAAGCAGATGCCGGGTAAGTAAGGTCGGGGCGCTACCCATGAGGGCAAAATCGGGTGAAATGCCCGTGTTTATCCTGAAACTTGACAAGAAAACGGGAATCGTCAACAACCCGGAAATTGCCGGAATGACGTAATGCAAGGCAGCTTCTTTGGCCGTGTAATCCTCTTTGAATGGGTCTTTTAAGTACAAAAACAAAGAGGGCCCAACCAGAAAAGTCAAGAATGGCCACACGTTTTGCAGGTAAGGGAAAAAAATCACGTAATTCGTCCAGATAAACACATAGGACGTGAGTATCAGCGCGAACGAAAACATGACCACTGCGAGCCGTTTCTCTCCTGCGGAAAACCTGGACCTTCCTAATAAAAGCACAAAACCAATAAGCAAGCCAATCACCGCGATGACCGCAAGTCCGCCCGTCCGGATATTGAACCTGGGTTTAACGGACGCTTTAAGTTGGACAAACGCCGTGTTGTTTTTCGCCATTCGGTCGAACATCGGCTGCGACAGCATGGGGTAACTGAGTTGACCCGGCGGAATGGCCAAAAGGTTTGCCAAAACAAGGCTGTCGTGCCCTAAGGTGGCATAACATTTCGCCACCCAAAAAGTGGCAAGGTGTTGCTTTTGCCCTTCCAACTGCGTGATTTCCTGGAACAATGTCAAGGCCCACTCTACTGCACCGTTCCGAAAAAGACAGACCGCCCCGTTGAATTTCATATCCTCGCTTCGAAGGGGCGTTCTGTCTAGTTCATCAGCAATTTCGGCGCATTGCTGCTGTGCTACTGCTGATTGCAGTGCTTCTGCAGTATGTTGCCCAAATGCGTAAACGGCATTGAAAAGTACCAGTATATAAATTAACAACCGTTTGTCTTTCATGAGCCTCATGGCTATTTCTGCACTACTATTGTTTGGCGGCCAACAACTCCGTCCGGAAGTTTCGCAGTGATATGGTAAACACCTGCAGCCAGATTGGATGCATCCCAACTGCTGCTGTCCGCAAAGTTAATTTTCCGAACAAACACCCCCGCCGAATTGTACAGCTCGAGCGTTGTCACACCCATCAAAGTCTGTGGGTCGGCATACTGGAACAGCCTCCCAACCGTAGGCGTCACGAAGGGCATTTCACGGTAAACTTCCCGTGTAGATGAAGCGGGTGCAGGACGCAGCACCACGGCATTTGGCAGCAACAGGTTGAGCGTACCCGGCGGCACGAGGTTATTGAGCAAAGTGCCCGAGGTATTGTACACCCGTACCGAGGAAGTGCCCCCGCTACCGATGAGGATATTGCCGTTTGGAAGAAAAGCCACCCCTTCGCCCTGCGGCAATCCGGAGATAAATATCCCCTTGTAATTACCCTGGCTGTCAAAACGCTTGACGGAGCCGCCGTTGTAGTCTATCACCATCAAATCTCCGTTGTCTGCAAACCAGATATTGGTTGGGCCTGCGAGGTTGGTGCTCACAAAATTGCCGAGGTCTGCCCCGGTAGGACTGAATTTTCGCACGTACTTGCCATCGTAAGAGGATACATAGAGGTTGCCACCAGTATCCCAGGCAAGTCCGATACTGGTGGGCACCCCGGTTGCCGTGAACTCATCCACGAAAGCACCAGTGAGGCTGTATCGCCTCACCTTGCCGTTCCCCTGCCATTGCAAGACGTACAGCAGGCTGTCGGGGCCAAGTTTCATTCGGGTGGGTCCGCCGATGCCCGTGGCGAACTCCCCGAGGTGGGCACCAGTACTCGCGTCGAATTTGGTGATGCGGCCGTTGTTCAGGTTGGACACCA
>CAZPTQ010000089.1:7425-9014 GCA_964589365.1 uncultured Saprospiraceae bacterium | reverse complement strand
TTCCTTATAGCCGCCGACCTCGAAGACCGGCGCGAAGCAATCTTCTAAATCGCCGACAAAACCTCCAGATAATATCCCCAAAATTTCTTGAAACTGGAAACCGAAGCCCGCTCGTCCGGACTGTGCGCGCCCTGGATCAGCGGCCCGAATGAAACCATGTCCAGCCCTTTATAGGCTTCTCCAATAATACCGCATTCCAGACCTGCATGGCAAGCTTCGATGACGGGCGCGTGGCCGTACATTTTCTGGTAAATATCCGCCATCTTTTGCACGATTTTTGAACTTGGGTTGGGCTTCCATCCGGGATATTCGCTTCCGGTTTGCACTTTGGCGCCGATCAGGTCGAAAGGCGAGCGGAAGGCCGAAGCCACGTCTGCTTTGCTGGATTCCACGGAACTGCGTTGGAGGGAGCCGATGCTCAGTTTGCCTTCGCCCAAGGTGATTTTTGCCAGGTTGGTGGATGCCTCCACGAGTCCTGGGATTTCGGGACTCATACGGTACACGCCGTTTTGAACGGAGCGTATGGCGTGGAGAAACTTGACCTGATCGCTTTTTCGCATCACTTTGGCGGGTTTGGCGCTTTCGGTAGCCGTGATTTTTATGTTTGGCTCGGTGGTTTGGTATTCGACGGAAATTTCTTTCGTGACTGTTGGAAGGAGCTTGGCAAAGCGTTTTTCATTTTTCACCAATACAAGGGCCTTCGCTTCGCGGGGAATTTCGTTGCGCAAATTGCCACCATCAAAACTGGACAAACGTATTCCGGCAGGCGCAAGGGCCATCAGCACACGAGCAAGGATTTTGTTGGCATTGCCTCGGCCTTGGTTGATGTCCATCCCGCTGTGACCACCGCGTAGGCTGCTGACTTTCACCTGAAAAGCAACAAGGTTTTCCGGCGCAACATCCTCTTTGTAATTCCAATCAATCAAGGTGTCAATGCCGCCCGCGCAGCCGATGGTCAGCACATGGTCTTCCTCCGTGTCGAGGTTGAGCAGCACTTTACCTTTCAGCAAGCCGCGGCCGAGTTGTTTTGCGCCGCTTAAACCCTGCTCTTCGTCTAGTGTAAACAAGGCTTCCAGCGGTGGGTGGGCAATATCTTTGGAAGCCAACACCGCGAGTATTGATGCGACACCCAAGCCGTTGTCTGCGCCCAGGGTAGTACCACGGGCACGCACCCAATCGCCATCCAAATACATGTCAATGCCTTGTTTGTCAAAGTCGAATGTCACATCCGCGTTTTTGGAATGCACCATGTCGAGGTGGCCCTGAAGTATGGTTACGGGTCTTTTTTCGCGCCCGGGCGAGGCTGGTTTTTTGATGATGATATTGCCAAAATCATCGGCAATGGTTTCTAGGCCGTGTTTTTTGCCAAAATCTCGCACCCATTGTGCGATGCGTTCTTCCTTTTTGGAAGCACGGGGAATGGCGTTGAGGTCGGCAAAAAGATTCCAGGGAGCGGAGGGTTCGAGCTGGCGAATTTGATCGGACATGATTGGTGGTGAATGGTGGATGTTTTGGACAATTGGAACACAAAACTACGTTCTAATTTGGCTCGGGAGTGTCGATTCTGTGCAATTCATCTTTTCGATTTC
>CAZPTQ010000089.1:0-7325 GCA_964589365.1 uncultured Saprospiraceae bacterium | reverse complement strand
CTTTGCTTTGTGGCTCAACACAAACGCTGTAAACATGAAAAAGCCTGCATTTTTACCATCCTTTCCATGCAGGACACGCTTTTGCATGTAAAAAAGAGAAATGAAGGGGAGTCAGAAAATAACGGCAATTATTGGGAGCTGAAAATTCCGGCCGTATTGAAAAAAGCGTGGCACACCCCAGAGGCATACCACGCTTTAAAAAACCACAGTCACCGCATTGTGCAAACCAGAGCTTCGCAAAACTGGTAAGTGGAGCAGACAGAACGGAGGCGGCAAGATTGCTTAGAGCCGGACAAGTCAACGGCAACAACTTGCCTAAATTCCGGGGAGTACTCCTTTGAAAATAGTGTTCGAGCCGGTGCAGAGAGAACGGCAACTGTGTTAGGGCAAAGATAGGGTTATTTGAGGAGTTGGTTATTGGGTTATTTGGGGATTTGGTTATTTGTTTTACAAAGCTCGGTATTCAGTCCTTCCCCTCGGTAATAACAAATACCAAGCTCTGGCACAACAAATAACCCAATCCCCCAATCCTCGATTAACCCGAGAAGTCATTCCGACCGCAGTGATTTCACAGGGTTCGCAAGTGCCGCTTTTACGCTCTGAAAACTCACCGTCAGAAAGGCTATGAATAGAGCGGCTAAAGCCGCCGCTACGAACACCCACCAGGGAATCTCAATGCGGTATGCAAAGTCAGCGAGCCAACGCTGCATGAAAAAGTAGGCGATGGGACTGGCGATCAGAATGGACAGGAACACCAGTTTCAAAAAGTCTTTTGCCAGCAAATTTGTGATGCTCATCACACTGGCGCCAAGCACTTTGCGGACGCCTATTTCTTTCACCCGCTGTTCGGCGGCAAAGGCGGCCAGACCAAACAAGCCCATGCAGGAAATCAGGACGGAAAGCAATGAAAACACAAACACCACGCTGGCCGTCCGCTGTTCGCTGCGGTAGAGTTTGTTGAGATGCTCGTCCAGAAACTGGAATTCAAAAGCCGATTGCGGCAAGGATTCCTTGAACACAGTTTCAATTTGCCGCATGGTTTCGGTCAAATTCGTGGTGTTCATCTTTACCAGCAGGAAACGAAGGGTTTCTGTTTCGGCATCATGAAAAGCGTAAGCGCTGATCGGCTTATGGAGTGATTCTGCATGAAAATCCTCGATCACGCCGCATACATAAGCATTGTCTCCAAGATTGCAGTCCACTTTTTTGCCGAGGATATTTTCGGGGGTATAGCCGAGAAACGCGACGGCTGATTCGTTCAGTACCACGTTCACAATGGTATCGCCAGGGAGTTTTAGGGGAAGTGTTTTTCCAGATAAAAGTTTGATTCCCAACGCCTTTTCAAAATCCGACGTCGCACGATTGGTGGAAATGCCGATGTTGTTATCAGCATCGGTTGGCAGCGAAAGTGTACGCCCGCTTGCTTGGCGGCCCGGAAAACTTTGAGCCCGACACACCGATTGCACACTGCTCAAGTTGCGGCAAGCTTGCATCAGCCCGTCCAATTGGGCCAGGTTTTCAGCAGCAATGGTGGTGATAGCCACGACCTGATTAGGCTCAAACCCAAGTTTCTTTTGCTGTATAAACTGCATTTGCTTGTAAAAAACAAACGTGCCGATGATGAGCACTACAGAGGCACTGAATTGAGCCGTCACCAATGAGCGACGAAGCAGTCCGGCACTGCCAGTACTTCTAAACGAAGTTTGCAACAGATTTTTAGGCTGAAAAGCCGATAGGAAAAACGCCGGATAAGAGCCTGCCAGCAGCATAACCACCGCCCCGATCCCGAAGACCATGGCCAAAATGTAGGGTTCCAATAAGATGCTCAGCCGGAGTTCTTTGTCCGCAAGTTGATTGAACAATGGGATGCCAAACGTTAGCAGTCCGATGGCCAGAAGCAGCGAAAAAGAGGTCAAAATCGCCGTTTCAGCATAAAAACGCAAGGCTAATTGTTGCCTTGACGCCCCCATTGTTTTGTTGATACCCACCTCGCGAAAACGCATTTGTGAACGAGCCGTCGAGAGATTCATATAGTTAAAACAGGCGATGAGCAGCACGGAAAGCGCCAAAGCGCTCAAAATTCCGACCTGTTTCGGGTCGCCGATACGATCGGAGTAATTGCTGCGCATCGTTGAAGAATACAAATGCGCATAGGACAGCGGCTGAAGCCCTAAAGAAAATCTTTGATCCTCCTTGGGAACGTGCTTGTCCAACAGAGCGGCCATTTGCTGTTCAACCTGTCTGGGATCGCCATCGGGGTTTAGGAGCACCCAGGTCTCAAAGCTGGAGTTGCTCCAAACCAATGCTTTGTTTGCCCACTTGACGCTTTGGAACGAGCCCAGTATATTGGGATTCAGGGATGAATTGCCTGGAAAATCTTCAAAAACAGCTTTGACTTCTAAAGGCGGCATCCGATCAATTTTGATGCTTTGCCCTACCGGATTGGAGGTGCCGAAATAGCGAACCGCAGTCGAACGACTCAACGCTACGGTGTTTGGTTGTGAGAGCGAAGCTTTTAAATCTCCTGCAACAGACTGAATATCAAATATTTCAAACACACCAGGATCGGCCCAAAAGAGTTTTGTCTCTACCAGCTTGTTTTCTCCGGCGGTCACAAAAGCCGATTGTCCAAATTCATGCTTCAGCAAACGGGCATATTGCTCCACGGCTGGTATGGCTTCTTTCATGGTTGGCCCGACGACGTTGGGTGCATTGGAAAGCATTTCGGGCGAAGTCGAATCCCAAAATGCATGGACGATCACCCGATGGATGCGCTCAGCCTTTGAATGATATTGGTCAAACGACAATTCCTGTTTGACGTGCAAAAACAACAGCAGTGAAACCGCTAGTCCCAGGGCCAAGCCAAGCACATTCAATGTGGTGAAAAGCGGGCTTTTGAGCAGGTTGCGAAAAGAGAGTTTCAGGTAGTTGGTTAGCATAGTGTTGTCGATTTTTTACCCGCCGAAGCCCGAGGGGCGTAGGAAGGGTTATTTGTGGATTTGGTTATTTGTTGTGCCAAGGCTTGGTATTTATTTTTACTGAGAGGAAGGGCAGAATACCAAGATTTGGCACAACAAATAACCAAATCCCCAAATCCCCAAACTAACCCTACTCGGAGCGAAGCGATTTCACCGGATTGGCCAAAGCTGCACGGATACTCTGAAAACTCACGGTCAATACTCCAACCGTTAGGGCTGCAATCCCGACGAGTGCGAACATCCACCGCTGTAATTCAACCCGATAGGCAAAATCGGCGAGCCATTTCTGGGCATCCCACCAGCCGAGCGGTATGGCCAGCACGAAGGCCAACAAAACCAACTTTACAAAATCGCGGGTCAGCAACCCTGCAATGCCGAACACACTTGCCCCCAACACTTTGCGGATGCCGATTTCCTTGGTGCGCTGCGTTGCGCTATACGTGGCCAGACCAAACAAGCCAAGACAGGAAATCAACACGGCCAAGCCTGCAAACAAGTTGAACAGCGTACCCGCACGCGCTTCTGTTTTATACATTTCATCATACTGCTCGTCCACGAATTGATACTTGAAAATTCTTCCGGGGCAAGATTTCTCGAACACTGCCTGTGCCGAAGCGATGGCCTCGGCGGTTTTGCCGGAGGCTGTTTTGACATAAAAAATATCCCGCCATTCTGGCTGCTGGTAAATAATCAGCGGCTCGATGGGGTTGTGCAGGGATTGAAAATGGAAGTCTTTCAACACACCTGTTACAACGACATCCAGTTTGTCGGTATAATGGATTGTCTTTCCCAGTGGGTCGGCATCGGCGAACAGGGTTCGTGCGAGTTTTTCGGTGATAGAGAATGCCGTTTGGCGTACTTAAGGGCTTGGAGCCATCGCTTTTGGCCAATGGGAAATCAAAAACCTCAAACATGGCCCGATCGGCAATGATGCATTTTTTAGCCTCTGTCAGCGCAGCTCCGACTCGAAGCGTGTGCGTGCCCCTGGTCCAAATCCTTATCATTTCCTGAACTTCCGGGATTTCTTCCTTTGCTGCTGGCCCAAGCCCGGCTGGAGTCTCAGAAGTCCATTCCCGTTCACCGCCAAAATCCCAATTGGTCAGTACCCTGACAATGTTTGTGCGCTGGCGATGCTGTTGGTCAAAAGCGAGTTCGTCCTGCACCCAAAGCATGAGCAGGAGGGCTGCACTTAGACCGACCGCAAGGCCTGTCAAATTGAGCAGGGTAAAAAAGCGATCTCGCCACAGCAGGCGAAGGGAAATCTTGAATAGGTTTTGGATCATGGCAGAAAAGTCGAAAGGAAATCGGAATCGTTCTTTCTTCTTTTGCCCAAATGATACGCCAAAATTGCAAATAGTTGTTTTTCAGTCACTTAGATGCTTGTTTTGACCAATAAAAATGTCCGAACCCGAACGAGGGTGTTCGGATTCGGACAATGGGGGCGTCACAGGGCAAACGCATGAAGTTAGTACTGACCTCTCCGAGGTCACTTCTGACATTCATGCGTTTGCCCTGTGACTGCGTCGCTTTTAGGGCAGACTTGCTCCTACCCATCAACCGGGCTTTGCGCGTTTTTCTGCCGCGCGCGGTGTTTACCGCCCTCCAAGTTCTTTACATTTGCCCTAAATAAAACCCAACCATGCACCACAAATTCGCACAGTACTTTTCCAGAATATCACCGCTTTCGGAAGAAGAATCAATAACGGTTTTGATTTTTGCCGTCTTCAACAATTCTTTAAGTTCCATAAAACAGTTCAAACGTTCTTTAACCGGAAGCAATCCTGTTGCCGAAGACTTTGCTTTTTTGCTGCCGAACATAGAGGTCCAAATCATTTGCCTAAAAAGCGTAAAATCAAGCACAGCAGAGAGATACATACCCTTTTCCGTGAGCGAATTTTTACACGCTGAATAAGAACTTTTTCCTACAGTATCAAAAATGAGGTCGAATTGCTCCCCGTTTTTGGTAAAGTCTTCTTTGGTATAGTCAGTTACTCTATCGGTGCCTAAAGGCTTTACCAACGCTACATTATTGGTACTGCATACGCCGGTAACTTCCGCACCGAAATGCTTTGCAATTTGAATAGCATACGTACCCAAACCCCCTGATGCGCCATAAATCAATACCTTTTGACCTTTCTGAATTTTGCCCAAACCCTTTAAAAAGTTCATCACAGTAATAGCACTTCCATTGACTGGAGCGGCCTCTGCATAACTGATATTATCGGGCATGGTGGTCAATACATCATGCTCACTTACACAGGCATGCTCGGCATAGCAACCCAGCGTGGTGGTTCCGCCAAAAACCTTGTCTCCAACGTTGAACAAGCTGACATCTTTACCCACTTCCACCACTTCACCCGCAAACTCAAACCCTAGAATGGTTCTTTTTGGCCCTTTTATACCTGTGTACAACCTGCGGATATAAGGCGTTCCCGTTCTCATCATAATATCAGCAGCCGTCACCGTGGTGGCATGAACCCTGATTAAAACTTCATTTGATTTTGGACAAGGTTTTGATACCTCATTGAGACGGAGGACTTCCGCTGCTCCGTATTGTGCATATTCAATTGCTTGCACACTACCTTTTTATTTTAGTGATTCGTTATTTCGAGCCAAAAAGGTAGAGGGCGTGTTTTCTGCGTTCGTTGACTTGGGTTAATAAGTAAGCCTTAATCCATACAACTGAATATTTTCTGAAATTGAGACCTATAAGGTTTCCAAAAACCTTATAGGTCTGGAAGCAAAACAAAAATACCCAGAAATATGCCCTCAACCCTGACCACCGCCAGCCCTTCGCTTTTCATCTTCCGCGCCGCCCTGCCGCCGCCGCGCTTGCTGCACTTGCTGACTTCCAAAGCGGTAATTGAAAGACAGGGTCGCTACCCGCGTTTCGCGGAACACCTCGAAGGTTTCGACATAATCATTGAATCGGATGGTGGCGCTTGGCAGGTTTTGCCAGAAAATATCGGTCACGGCAAATTTCAAAGTGGCGCGACGGTCGAAAAGACTTTTCTGGATGCCCGCACCCAATCCCCACATGGGGTTGAGGTCCATGAACCCGTAGATTTCACGGGTTTTGTAATCGAAGCTGAGTTCAGCCGCCCAATCGTTTTTTAGTTTGAAATTATGGGTGGTGAAAAAATACGCCACCAAATTGCCATCGCTCAGTGTAGTGTTGGCCAGGTTGCCGGAATACTGGCCGATCCAGGAATTGAAATTGTTGAGGTTGCCGGAAGCCACCACGCCCAGCACCGTTTTTTTATTTGGGT
This sequence comes from uncultured Saprospiraceae bacterium, assembly GCA_964589365.1. GTDB lineage: Bacteria > Bacteroidota > Bacteroidia > Chitinophagales > Saprospiraceae > M3007. Next base: position 1,078 of record CAZPTQ010000089.1, on the reverse strand, counting down.
AAAAATCTGCCCCAGCCCGGGCGGTATGGGTGTTGTATGGAATGGTCAAATAATTGCGCTGGTCGTAAGCGCCACTGCGCACATCGTTTTCGTAAAAAGTGCGATACAACCGCAGGTCATTCATGCCTCGGCGGAAATTGTAATTGGTAATAAGTTCGATGCGGTCAATGCTGTTGGAGGGCAGTGTGCGCAGGAAATTGGACAAATCAGCGCCCGACATTGGGTTGGGTTTTCCGTCAATCATCACGATCACGCCGGAGCGGCCGCGCATCGAAATCGCGTCGTTTTGATCCACGACCACGCCAGGAGAGCGCTCCAGAATTTCAAGTGCCGTGCTCCAGGTGGCAAAAATGCTGCTCTCGACGTTTACAATAGTACGATCGCTGCGCCGCTCGATGAAAAGCTTTTTGGCGGTCACGGTCACCGCTTTCAAGTCAATGGAACTGCTTTTGAGCGCAATTGGTGGCAGTTCGATATTTTGACCGGATTCGCTGGCTTCAATCGGACTGCCCAGGAATTTTTCATACCCAATCACCGAGATACCAAGCAAAAAACTACCCGCTTTGATGCTTGAAAATTCAAATCTCCCGTGCTCGTCGGAGCGTTCGATTTTTACCAAACTGCTGTCTGCCGCATACAAAAGGCTTGCGGTGGCGGCCTCAACAGGCAAGCCCGCAGAGTCTCTTATTTTACCCGCAATGGAAAGGTTTTGAGCGAATACAATGGAATGAAGACCTGCCAAAAGCAGGGTCAGGATAGATAGTTGTTTCATGTTTTATAGCTTAATTTTCTAGACCTGACTCGACTGTACCGGCAACTTTAGTCGCCGAAAACCAAATAGGAAATGTTCATTATGCATTTCGCTGAATTGCGGCGACTAAAGTCGCCGGTACAGTCGAGCCAAGCCCATTGTGGGACAAATGAGGCAGTTGGCATTTGCCAAGTTCATAAACATGGGCAACCTGCATTCGGGGGAGCGCAAAGGACGGTTTGAAGCAGGTGTTTGGACGAACGTTCAGAATTCCGCTTGTTTCCGCAATTTGGTAAAAACCTTTTGATCAAAGTAGTAGGTTCCAAC
>CAZPTQ010000088.1:13544-21892 GCA_964589365.1 uncultured Saprospiraceae bacterium | reverse complement strand
CAATCACCAATCACCAATCCACCAATCACCAATCCATCAATCACCAATCACCAATCCACCAATCACCAACCCACCAATCTACCAATCACCATTAAACCAATCACCAACGCATGTTCACAGGAATCATAGAATCCCTGGGCAAAGTCAACGCTGTGGAAAATGACCGCTCCAATGTACATTTTACCATTGAGAGCTCAATTTCATCAGAATTGAAAATTGACCAAAGCCTGAGCCACAATGGTGCTTGCCTCACAGTGGTGGAAGTCGGCTCTGATTGGCATCGTGTGACGGCGGTGGAGGAAACTTTACACCGAACAAATTTGGGCGATTGGAAGCCGGGCACACTGGTGAATTTAGAGCGTTGCCTGCCCATGGGCGGGCGCCTGGACGGCCATATCGTGCAAGGCCATGTGGACGATGTGGTGGAATGTGTGGAAGTGTTGGAGACCGGCGGATCTTGGAAGTTATCATTCCGATTCCGCCCGGAGCATGGTGGTTTGTTGGTGGATAAAGGCTCGGTTTGCCTTAATGGAGTGAGTCTGACGGTGGTTTCGCCGCATCGAGATTTGTTCTCTGTCGCGATCATTCCTTATACCTGGGAGCACACGAATTTCAAAAACCTTGTTTCTGGCGACAAGGTGAATGTGGAGTTTGATATTCTTGGAAAATACATAGCGCGGCAAATGGAGGCATACCGAGGCACCTGAAAGTACGGTGAACCGCATCATTTATTTATCACAAATGTCTTTGTAACTATCCCGCTACCTATTTTCAATTGCAAATAATAGACACCTTCGGGCCAACCAGAGAGTGGAAATAGCCATTCGTTGCCGCCAAGGGCGGATTTTTCAACCGGAAAAACATACTGCAATTGACCGAGCGCATTGAAAATTTTGCCCGAAAGTTCGGTAGCAAAGGCCGCTTCTATTTCAATATTCAACAAATCGGATGCTGGGTTTGGGAATAATTGAACGTCAACGTTTTGTGCTAGATCAGACACTGCTGACAGCACACCTGCGCCAAAAGCGCGACGCGAATAGTCTTCAAATTCTCCACCTGAGATAAGCGGCGTTCCAGGACTATCAAGGTTATAAAGCCTATAATAGCCTGTTCCAAAATCGCAGCACATCCCGTCGCCATAAGCATCAGAAAAGTGAATAGAGTAGCAACCAATAGCGGGTAGTTCGAGTGTGTCTCGAATAAGGGCCATATTTGGATAGCTGCCCGGACCGATGGGGGGACCAAGCGGGAAAGCACCACCGCCATTGGGGCCTACCTCCTCGTTACCGCCATGTTCGAGCACCGTGCCGGAGTCATCGCGTACTTCCCAATAAATTTCCGCTCCATAGTTGTCGGTCCTGATTTTCAGGAGGACTTGGGTGGTGTTAAATTGTTTTGCGAGTATGAAATTGTCGTTGCGCACGTTGTTCGAAAAATCCTCGTCGCCGCTACCATTGTTGATGTTTGTGATAGTGGTTTTCAGTGTCCCGGAGTTGCTAAGGCTTTGATTTGCAAAGGAAATGAGGACTTCTCCGTAGGTAGAAAGGTAGCCCGACCATTGCAGGGTTTGCACCTCGCTGTTGTTCCATTTCAATTCGATGGTAGCGGTGGTGAGGGGTGAAATGCCGAGGTTTGTAAGGGCAAAACTGGGAGCCAACGCTTGTACTCCACAAAGTTCAACTAGCTCGGACCCAGGGTTGTATTGGAAAATTCCGGCGTTGTTCGTGCCAAATGCAACGGGACACTCGCGGGCTTTTTCCCAAAGGTGGTCGGCATCCATGGGATCCAGTTGGTAGGATTTTTTGTTGGGACAAATGACAAAAATGGATGGGTAATACGTGATTTGGTAAGCCGTGGCAATGTCAGCATTGTCCAAAATCGGATAGGGCGTTCCGGCCACATAATTTCCCGCGGAGCCGCCGTTGCAGCCGCTAGGTCCATAAAGACAGTTGAGGTTGGTATTTGGGTCTCCCTCTACCCAAAAGACACGCAGCTTGTCGTCACCTGCTGGGCCATGTTCGTTGTAGAGGTTTCGCAACGCATTACTGGTGTGATAGACCCAACAAGGGGCGCACCAGGTAGCACTGATTTCAATGACCACAATTTTACCAGAATCGAGGAGATCATAAAGGTGATGGGTTTGCCCCATGATGTCTTGCGCTGTAAAATCAGGCGCAACGGAGCCATCAGGCAATTGCGCCGAAAGGCGGATTGCGATGACAACCAACAAGAAGGGGAACAGTCGTTTTCTCCAGTTCATTTTGCTAAATTTGTCCGATTCGATACAAAACTGTAGCGACGAACAAAAATAGGTAGGGGCATAGGGCAGTTGGGTGTACCTTTGTTTAATTATTTCACAACCTGCTAATGCGAGACAATTCTGTCATGAAAAATCTACTCCTTACCCTCTTTTTTGCCCTCGGCCTTCTTCAAATACAAAATGTACAAGCGCAGTCGGCCTACGACGTACATCCAAACCCATCCGACACCATCGGAGCAGCGGATGTTTACGACACTCCCGCTCACGGCGAGATCAAAAACGTATCCAACAGTACCATTACTGTCAGATGGAATCGCACTGAAGTTTATCTCACCTCCAATATCACCACTGCCGTGTGTGACCCAGTCGCTTGTTGGTTTCCGGGTATAAGCTCCAAGACTTTCCAGTTGATGCCAGATTCGTTTGGCCAACTTACTGTTCACTTCTACAACAGTCAATTTGATCCTCCTCCTGGTCAGGCAGGTTCAGGAATTGTACACCTTAAACTCACCAACATCAACAACCCCTCAGATACAATGACGGCGATTTACACTTTCAGTACACTTACTGGAACGAACGATCTGCCCGCATCCAACGTCAAACTTTTCCCCAACCCTACTACGGATTTCTTTACCTTGGAAAAGGCTGAAGAGGTTTCTTCCATGCGCATTTTCGCACTGGATGGCCGTATTATGGCGCGTTTTGAAGCTTCCGCCGACAATACTTATTCCATCGGCCATTTGCCTGCTGGCAACTACGTGCTTTCTTTTGAAGACAAAAACGGGCAGTTGTTTCAGGCCGTGGAGATTCATAAACGATAAATCGGATTTGAAACCTCGTAGGTTTTTGAAAACCTACGAGGTTGTCTTTTACCCCGCCACAAAACGGCAAAAATCTTCGGCCAGCAGCAATGTCTTTCCTTGAAAATGCCGTCGAGGGTGCAAGTGTTTTTGCATTAAAGGCACTACTCCGCCATCTTTTTCCAAAAACGTCATAAGCGTCCGCAGCACCTTAAAATAACGGGCGAGATCGTTTGACTGCGGAATATCATGCGCACCAAAAACCGTCATGGCTTTTTGGAAGGTAGAGAAATCGTAAGGCGCATAGGATTCTGGATACCGAAAAGCGAGATATAACGCAATCATCTGAAAATCACCGTGGTCGTGGTTATTGTCAATCCTGGTGGATTTGATCTTTCGATAATCGCGTAGCACCGTGTCACAACCAAAAAGGAAGCGCGAAATACGTCCCTCCACCTCACGGGTTTCGTTGAAAAGATCATCAAACATAAGCCGCACCGTGAGCGGATCGAAGCGCCAAAACTCGGTCATCATGCGCTTGGGCTGCCAATTCTCGGTCTGCCACAATCGGCGCGTTTCAGCATTGTAAAAACTGCCCTCGAACATCGCAGGCGGGTCAGCCGCACCTAAATCCCAGTGGTCTTGGAAGTGTTGCACTGACTCCCATTTGTGCACAAATGGGTGATGTTTTGTGCTGTTTAACCACTTTTTATAGTCGGCAATGGCGGCGTTTATTTTGGAGAGAACCATTTTAAATTGGGGATTTGGTTATTTGTTTCGCCCAAGATTGGTTTTTGTGTTGCCTTGAAAGCAGGGTGGATACCAGGCTTTGGCACCTCAAATGACCAAATCCCCCAATAACCAATTAACCAAATCAGCATCGGCTCAATTTTTCCCCCGCCTGCTGAAGCAAATCTTCTGTTTTTGCAAAGCAGAGCCGAATCACCTTTTCGTCTTTCAAATCCGAAAAAAACGAGGACACTGGAATGGCTGCCACGCCGAAATCGGTGGTCAGGCGTTTGCAAAAATCCAAATCCGGCTCATCACTGATTGCCGAATAATCGAAGAGTTGGAAATAAGTGCCTGCACAGTGCAATGGCCGGAAGCGAGTCGCCGACATCGCTTGAAGGAAAGCATCTCGTTTATGTTGGTAAAAATCGGGCAGGCCGAGGTACTCCCCGGGGTCGGCCATAAAATCTGCAAAAGCCGCCTGCATCGGGTGGTTGGCTGAGAACACATTGAACTGGTGCACCTTTCTGAACTCCCGGGTCAGTTCTGGCGGCCCCACGCAATAACCCGTTTTCCAACCCGTATTGTGGTAGGTTTTTCCGAAGGAATAAATGGCTAATGTGCGGGCGTATAATTCAGGATAACACAGGGCCGAAGCGTGTTTTTCACCATCAAAAATCAGGTGTTCGTACACCTCGTCGCTCATCAGGATTACGTCTGTTCCGCGCAGTATTTCGTTGATTTTCAACATGTCCGCTTCGCGTAGGATAGTACCTGTGGGATTCTGCGGAGTGTTGATGCACAGCATTCGGGTGCGCGGGGTGATAAGTTTGGCCACGGCCTCCCAGTCCACCCGATAATCGGGCGCAGACAAGGCGTACACGACAGGAATACCGCCCACCGTTTCTACGGATGGCCGATAAGAATCATAGCAGGGTTCCAGCAAAATCACCTCGTCGCCGGGCCGCACAAATGCAGCGATAGAGCAGAAAATGGCCTGGGTTCCGCCAGCGGTCACAGTGATTTCAGTTTCAGGGTTCACTTTTGCACCGTACATCCGCTCGATTTTTTCGGCGATTCGTTCGCGCAGGGGCAAAATTCCGGGCATCGGGGCGTATTGATTGGCGCCGCTTGCCATGTGCTTTGTCACGAGTTGTTGAAGTCGCTCCGAAGGGTTGAAATTAGGGAAGCCCTGCGACAGATTGATGGCTCCGACCTGATTGGCCAGACCCGACATGACGGTGAAAATAGTGGTGCCCACGTTGGGGAGTTTCGATTCGATGCGCATAAAGTAAATGATCAATCAGCCAATATGTCCTGAATTTGGCTTTTGAACCAAGCTGTTTTTACTAAATCTGACTTCCGGATATTCTGACGCTCTGGCACATCTTTAGCGTAGTCTTTCATGGGAAATAATTGGTACCAAGTTTCAAAATCTTCACTTTGGAGATTTTTTGTTATTGTTAATGCTTGTTCATTATTTTCTGTTCTGTTCCGAAATCGCCTTTGATTTGGGCTATCGCTAAACTCTTGTTCCTCGAAGTATGGATATCCCATACGAGTTGGGACAAGGGAAATAGAAAGTCGTTCAATTACAAGGTTTTTTTGTTCGCAAAGGCTATTTACATAGCTCCCCAAATTGAATTCCTGACTTTTTGAGGAATAGTACTGTGCAAGGTTATCCGGGTGATACATTAGATTTTCTATACTGTAATAGGGCAAAACATAAAGATTGGAGTATTGCGCCCTAATCAGGGCGATGTCATCATCTGTCAAATAATCACGATCCACAATCCCACAGGAACTCGGTTCGCTCCGAACCTTATGATAAACATTGTTGCGATTAGAGGCTTTTGCAAAAAGAAAGTTTTGCAACCCAAGTGAGGCATAGAAGTCGCTGTCTTTGTTTTCCACAAAACAAAGGCGTTTCCCAGCCAAAAGTGCTGATAAAAACTCCCGGCCAACCGCGATTTCATAAACATCCGAATTCTCTGCTGGAACTGGTGTTAGCGTTTGGGGCAAGTCAAAATCTAAGTCATCAAAGTCCAGAATAACCGCACCTGGGCTACTGCGTGCGTATTCAATAAATCCCAGAGAATGGGAAGCCGTCCAAAACTGACTGTTTTCCGGTATCCAGTGCTCCACAATTTCCTGCATCAACTGAAATTGCAACTTGGTACTCAGGTGCAAATCTATTTCATCAAAAAAGCAGATTGCGTTTTTCAAGGAATCTTGCCGACTGGTCAGGTTGATTAAGATATTGATGACTTCTTTTTCTCCAGCGCTCAGTTGATTGTAATGAAATTCTGATTGGCCCTTACGAAAGGTTACCTGAGCAATCTTCCCTTCCAAAGGCGGAATGATTTCGATCAATTCGAGTTTGGTGCCATTCTTTTCGCCAAAAATATTGGTCAGAGCCAAGTTAATCGGGTCAATAAACCGTTCCCTAATTTTAGATTGAGCGTCGGGGGCTCGAAAAATATCCCGAAGAATGATGTTAGTAATTTGCTCAATGTCGTTTTCAAATCGTTCATCCCGGTCAATAAAAAATTGTGGTCTATCGGAGTCTGTTTCCACATTGAAGCGTGCTCCCATGGATGTTCGCGTAAGGCGTGGGACCTGCCTGAAGCTACTACGACCATAGAAATTTAGTTTTTCAAGATTTTTGTTTTGAAAATTTGTTCCAGATACTTTGAATGAGTCCTCCCAAAATTCTCCCTCTCCCAGGTCAAAAACTATTTTGAAATCTTCTTCAACTACTTTTCTGTAATAAGTTTGCTCTGCGTTTTTCAAACCTTGCTCCTTTTTAGCTTTGTTCAAAGCCTCAAATGCGTCAAAAACACTAGACTTCCCACACCCGTTTGATCCAATCAGCAACACCAAACGAGCGCTTGCAGGGATAGCGTCGAGCGTCAATTTACTGAAGCGTTTGAAGTTGTGAAGTTCAAGCCTGGTGATTTTCATGTGCCTGATTTTTTTGCAAAGTTACACCTAAGACGCCTTATTAGTCCCTGATATTATTTGCCTAAATGCTATAACTTTGGGGCATGGCAGATGTACACGTTATAAAAAATCAAGCATTAATTGGTGGCTGTTCCCTTTGCTATTTGCTCCGCTGATGGCTTGGTTGCTTCCCGACAATCCGGCAACTGAGAAGGGCTTGTCGAATCAATTGCTTGAGTGGGATTTCCCGCAACAGGAAATCTGGGCCACCGAAGGCATCTTGGTAGGACACGGTGGGGACGCGCTTGTATCCTGCCTATGGAAAAAACTTCAAGCCGCCCCGTTGTTAGCGATAGCACCCGTGCATAGGGTTGGATACTGGCTGGAAATCAAATAAGTCAATTCCTTTATCATGAAAATAACCTTACCCTCGCTTATCCTTTGTTACCTTTTGGCATTGCTCGATGCCGATGCCCAAAAATGGGACACCCTCTCGCCCATCCCCGAAAGTTTCACCTTCCCAGTCGTAGCGGAAGTCGGCGGTAAAATCCACATCATGGGCGGTGGTGGCGTGGGCGGCGCAACCAACCACCACTTTGCCTACGATCCTGCCACAGATACTTGGGCGAGCCGCGCTCCCGTACCTTACCACGCACAACAGCCGGCCGGGTCTGCGGCGAATGGAAAAATCCATTATTTCGGAGGTGGTTTCCCCACTTCTGGCAGCCCAAAAGCTGACCACCACATTTACGACCCGGTTGCCAACTCCTGGACAAAAGCGGCAGATTTGACCGCTCCCCGCGCGATCCATTATTCTGTTTCCTTAAATGATGTGGTTTACAGCCTCGCCGGACAGGGAATGGCGAATCTTTGCCAGACCTACGATCCAGTCGCCAATGCCTGGACTACAAAAAACAACCTTCCTGACAACGGATTTTGGTACGGTGCTCATGTGGCTTCGGAAGGTCATATCTACCGCTTTTGCGGCGGCGGCTATACCGCCCCGAACAAGTTTGCACACCGATACAATCCTGGCACAGACGCTTGGGCAAGCCTGCCCATGTTCCCGGCGGCCACCCATGCTTTGCGGGGCGCAGCGATTGGCAATAAAATCTATCTCACAGGAGGCTACCATGATTTTATCGAGCGGGACGAGGTCTTTGTTTTCGATACCGATACCGAAACCTATACTCCTGGCATACCACTTCCTTTGGGCCGGAATTATCACAATATGGTGTCGCTCGACAGCTGCATTTATATAGTTGGCGGCAACCATGCCATTGATGAAACGGTTAAATTTCAACTCCTGCGGTTTTGCCCATTTGCAACTTCTCAAACTGTGGAAAAAAAACCCTTGCCTTTGCTTGCTTACTATGCTTCAGGAATAATTTACCTGCAAATGCCCAGCGAAGTTCGGGGGGCGGCACAACTTTCAATCTTTGATATGACGGGTAAACAGGTGTTTTTTGAAAAATTATCTTCCAGTATTGAAGGCTTTCAGGAAATCCCGGTCGGCGAATTGCGGCCCGCTATGTATGTCCTTCGTTTGCATACTGATACGAGGGCATTTGTTGGTAAGGTTGCCGTGAATTGATGGTTTATTGTAACCCGGAACG
>CAZPTQ010000088.1:0-13444 GCA_964589365.1 uncultured Saprospiraceae bacterium | reverse complement strand
GGAACGGAGTTCCGGGGTACATCAAATTCAATATTATGAAAAATTTTACTCAACTTCTGTCCGGGCTTTTTTTATGCTCGCTCCCATATTCAACCAACGCTCAGGTTGGCAATAATGCCCCCAATTTTACCGTGACGGACACCCACGGAGATACACACACTTTGTACCAGTATCTGGATTCGGGAAAGGTGGTGGTTTTAGATTTTTTTTTCACCACCTGCATTCCGTGTCAGTATTACAGCCCGCAAGTCAATGCAGCCTTTGAAAAATACGGCTGCAACACTGGAGAGGTCTTTTTTATGTCCATTGACTATAATGATACCGATGCCGAAGTATTGGCCTACGATGAGCAGTACAACATCCTTTTCCCTTCTGTGAGCGGCCTGGGTGGCGGCGGAAATGGTGTGGTAAGTCAATACAATATCCAGGGATTTCCCACCTTATATGTCATTGATTCCACTAAGAAAATCATTGCGCATATAGACCCGCCGACCTTGCAGGTTTTTGATTTTCGTTTCCAAGAGCATGGCATCCTGCCAGCGGAATGCCTCAGCGCAGCCCAAGAACCCAGGCTATTAGAAGATCTTGATTTGTTCCCTAATCCGGTTGCGGCCGGGGGAAATCTCAGTGTCCGACTGCCAGAAAACGATCTTGGTATGGCTCGATATGAAATCTTGAATATTATGGGGCAGTCTGTTCGGAACGGGACATTTGATTTAACAAGCACTCAGGAGGAATCAATAAAGATTGGCTCGCTCACAACGGGAACTTATCTCCTGAAATTCACAGCATTAAAGAACGGAAAGACTTATAAAGGCCTGTTCGTTATAGAATAAGCCCGGCAGTGTTGACCAATTCGCACCCAATTTCGTCCTCTTCCAAATCCGCAATTTTCACAAATCCGAGTCTTTCCAGAAGCCTTATTGCTTTGTCATTTTGTTGGGTAGTAATGGCGAAAATCCGGTTGAGGCCAATATCGTTTAGCCCAAATTGAACAGCCAATTGTATGGCGGCTGTCATAAAACCTTGCCCCTTAAATTGAGGCAACAAAATACAGCCGAGTTCAGCTTCGCCTTTGTCCAATCCGCGATAATACCCGCAAGTCCCGACGATGCTATTGGTTGCTTTATCCACAATGCCCCAATGAATGGAATTGCCATCCTTGTAATTTTGATTGATTTTTTCCTGCATTGCCGCCGCTTCTGCTACGCTTTTTGCCGGGATAGCATCGTAACGTGAAATTTCAACGATGTCTTTTATGTCGGCATGATGGATTTCGCGCAACAGGATGTTATCGCCTGAAAGCTTGGGGAAAGTGTCGTAAGGTGGTAGGTTCATGAAAAGTTGAAAATTTATTGCCTCAAGTATTGCGCCCGAAACCCATCGTACAACTTCAAAAGTTCATTCGCATTGCTTTGCCAGTCAAAAACGGATTCCCAGGTGCTGAGCGGCTCCCAAATGCAGGTGCCTTTACCGCGCCCGCCCGGAAGATCGAAAGCGATTTTGTGGACTTCTTCTTTCCTGGCGGAGTATTCCACCACTATTACATCTTTGCCAAAGCGTCGCACGAGATCGCTGAGGTTGTCGCGCAAATCATCCAATGTGCCATGCCATTTCGGGTAATACGACTCGCCGATGACATCAAAATGAACGCCGCGCTTGAGCATATTTTCAATGAAAAAAACCGATTCGTCGTTCTGTCCTCCGAGGGCGACGTGGAGCATCATCACCGTTTCGGGCGCAACCGCTTTTATAGCAGCCGTGCCCGCGCACAGTAGTTGCGCGAGGCTGTCCAGATTGGCCACGGAGCCTTCTGGCCAAACAATGCCATGGTTGATTTCGTTGCCGATTTGAACCATATCGGGTGGTGTGCCTTGCGCTTTTAATTGACTGACGGCTTCAAAAGTGTAGTCGTAAAGCGCCTTTTTGAGGGCTTCAAAACCGAGTCCTTCCCAGGCTTTTGGCTTGTATTGTTTGCCCGGATCGGCCCAATAATCACTGTAGTGAAAATCCAAAAGCAATTTCATCCCGGAAGCCTTGACCCGTTTGGCCATGGCTTTGGTGTGTTCCAAATCACAAAACCCTGCGTTTGGCGAATAGCCTTTTTCCGCTGCGGGATCATTGAAAATACGCAGGCGCACATAGTTGAATCCGTGCGATTTGAGGCTTTGAACCACGTCTAGTTCCACGCCATTTTCTTTAAATTTCAGGCCTTTTGCCTCCAGTTCTGGCAAAAAAGAAATGTCCGCACCCATCATTTTGTCCACCGGTCGGGGTTTGGCTGCCTCGCCTTTTAATACATATTTTGGGTCAATCTTCACTGAAGCGACGCTGCCAGCTCCGACGGTTATGATGTCTGTGTCCCCTTCCCATAAATTCGGCGAGCGCGCTTCGAAATGGATTTTGCCCCTTGTTTGCCCGGCTCGAAATTGACCGTCCATTTCAGGTGACTGTTGCGCGGCATCACCTTTTTACCCAAAGTCTTTCCGTTCAAAAACAACTCGACTTCCTCGGCATTTGAATTTACCCACACATCAATGGGTTCGCCGCGTTTTTCGCGCCAATTCCAGTGTGGAGAAATATGCAAAACGTCCTTGTCGGTCCACCAGGATTGATAGTAGTAATAGATGTTTTTGGGGAAACCGCATACGTCCATAATACCGAAATGCGAGTTGATATTCGGCCAAATATAAGGGGTTGGCTCCCCGCGATAATCCAGCCCTGTCCACACAAAACCACCGAGCCAAAAGTCGTTTTGTGCGGCGAGTGTCCACCAGGTTTCCGCCGTGCTTGCCCACCAGGGCGCAGTGATATCTTGGTCTGGCACATAGCCGCGAATAGTATCCTTTTCATAAATGCCGCGAGTGGTAACGGTACTGCCCATTTCGGTACCGATAATGGGCTGTGTCGGATGGTCGCGGTGGTAATCGGCAACAGCAAATTGGCGGTAATTGAAACTCCGAACGGGGATTACCTCATTAATGCCATTGAACACATTTCCCACATCTGCGGCATAAGTGGAAGTACGAGTCGGGTCGAGTTCAGCCTGTTTTTTCAGGAGGGTTTCGGCGATGCGTTTGCCGGTCGGTGTGGTGTGAATCATGCCTTCTTCGTTGCCGATGGACCACATAAAAACACAAGTTCGGCTGCGGTCGCGTTTCAACATTCGCACAAACTGATCCATGTATTCCGCGCCGCTGTTGAGCAGTCGGGTTTCGTCCATGACCAACATTCCAAGGCTGTCGCAGGCATCCAAAAGTTCGGGCGTGGGCGGGTTGTGGCTGGTACGATAAGCGTTGACACCGAGGTTTTTGAGCAAATCAATGCGATAATATTGCAGATAATCGGGCAATGCGCTGCCCACGCCCGCGTGATCCTGATGGCAATTGACGCCCAGAATCTTTAGTTTTTTACCGTTCAAAAAGAGGCCCTCTGGTTTGACTTCGACGCTTCGGAAGCCGAATTTCAAAGTCTGCTGGTCAATGAACTTGCCTGATTTTTTCACTAAAACCTGAATTCGGTGCAAGTAAGGGTTATCCAAATCCCAAAGTATGGGGTTGTATAATTTCAACACATGTCGTGAAACGCCTGACTGATTGATTTCCAGCTGGAGGTTTTGCAACTTGCTTTTTGCAACAAATCCCCCCTCGCGACCACTTAAAATAATTTCGGTTGTAAGGTCGGCGGCCGTATTTCCATCGTTCACCAGTTCTGTTTCAACGGTGAGTGTGGCGTAACTTCCTTCCATTTTCGCATGTGCAAAAATGCCGTCTTGTGCTATGTGGGTATCCTCAAACGTATTGAGCCAAACATGCCGGTAAATGCCCGCACCCTCATAAAACCAGCCCTCATACTGGGTAGCATCCACCCGAACGACGAATACATTTTCTGCTGCAAACCGCAAAAAATCCGTGATATCGTAGGCCACACCGATGTAGCCGCTTTTGTTGTTGCCGAGGTAAAAACCATTGATCCAAAACTCCGCATTGCGAAAAACCCCGTCAAATTGAACCTGAAATCGCTTGCCTTCCTCGGTTTTTGCCACCGAAAAATACTTCCGATACCAGCCAATGCTCGTTTCCGGGTAATTGCCCCCAAGGGGTTTGTAGCCGTGGGCCATGACATTGAAGGCGGGGTCGTTTACAAAAGGCAACTCCACGGCCCAGTCGTGCGGAAGATTCAGTGTGCGCCACAAACTGTCCTTGAAACGCGGCTCGATGGCCGTGTTCTGGGCCGCGCCCGACTTTGAAAAAATCGTTTCGAGGCTGTAGTTGAAGTCTTTTTCAGGGTTCTGGGCATGGCCAAAGGCAAATTTCCAATCGCGGTCAAAATTTTGGTGGGTGCGGGGTTGGGGCGTTTGTGCGGCCAAAAAATTGGCGACAAAAACGAGGAAGACAAGGAGCGGGTTGTCAAAGCGATACATGCGCAATAGTATTGAAGTTTAATCTCTTGCAAACATATTTCTACTTCGCGGATTCAAACTTCAAAATATACCCGACTTCTCCAAAAAGCTGCCTTCGGTGTTTGGGCAATTCAGCTGAAATGCCGTTTGAAATAAATAGCACACAGCGTTATCCAAATAAGTATCGAACCTTCAATAATTCGTTGATACAGTCCGGCAAATTTATCTTGCAAATCAGCGGAAAGGATGCCCACAAATACGATGGCTATCAGTCCGCAAATAATACCTGTATTGGATAAGACCTTGCCGTTTGCCCATTTTCGAGCAGCAATTCCAAGAATTAATAAACTGAATGGCACAACCAAATAGGTCAAGAACCCTGTGAAATTATGAATGAATTGAGATAGACTTGGATCAATCATTTCTTTGTTGCATCCCTTGTCGCAAGGGAAAAAACTAACCACCACCGTTGCTAATCCATAGAATATCCCAATCCCCAAAAAGCCGATTTGTGTTGCCAACGATTTTGGCAATGTTTTTATGGCAAGGAATGAAAAGATGGCAATAAAAACACCACTGGGCATGAACCCTAAAAACCTGAGATAGACCCCAAAAGGAGTATCAATCGCATAAGATTCACTAATCAGTTGGGAAATATGACTGTAATCCGAAAATTGAAGTCCAGCCAATATGGTTGTTATCACGAAGCATAACACACCGAGTAGTCCCAACCAAAACAATGCAGTTCCTTTCATAATTGTTTCAATTCACATTTTTACCCATTTCACCGCTTGTTTAAATTTACTGTTGGAAATGGAGACAAAATAAAATCCAGCGGGCAGGCTTTCAAACGCCGTCAAAGGCAAACGATTTTGACCTTCAAAGAAATGGGTATTTACCGAAATCAGCTTTCCATCCAAACCACAGGCACTGATTTCTACCTCCATTTCTACCTGGGAAAAAACTGAAAGAACGGCATTGCCCAACGAAGGATTGGGCTCAATTTTTATTTCAGAAAAAACGACCGCGGGCTCAAAAGCCGGAACACTGGGATCGTTGATCGAAATGCGCACACGACGGCTGCTTTCCCGAAAAACAAGGATTTGGGGAATCAGCACCAAATCGTCGTCTTGAACGGTGGTCGTGCCCGCTTGCAGGAAGGTTCCCGTGTCGGCATCTTTTACATTCCAGTTCAGGGTTTGGCCATTCTCAGGTTTGAAGATTTGCGGCCTGCGGACAGCAAGGTCCGCACTGAGATGGTCGTCCGGGCAGTTGTCGTTTGCAAATACCGCATTTGATTCGAGCCAGGCAGTGATTTGCCAATTCCCTGCGTTTTCTACAAGGTTGGCCCAGCGATGATATCCGCCCCAAGCACCCCAGTTATCGCCGTCTCCGTTGTTGATCCCAATCAGACCAGTACCAGGGTCATGTGCATTCGGGTCGAGGCGATGGTTGAAAAAAGCAGGTAAAGACTGGTCGCTGCGGAAATGGCTTTCTGTAAAGGCCACATTGTCCACTGCAGTTTGCTGAGTGGGGGGAATTCTGCTGATCCAGTGATCGTTGTAGTCAGGTCCAGTGTCCATACCATGATTGCGTTCGCTCCACATGTTTTGAATACCGAAACCGAGAGAGTCGGCTTTGTGCGATCGCCCGACAAAAGTGGCATCGTTGGTCGAAGCGAACGCAGTAGGTTTAGCATACACCGCGTACCAGTCTGGGAGTGGGGAATCCGTTTCCCAAACAACCCATACCTGGCCGTCGGCATACCCGGCTCGGACGTTGGTTTGAGAAAAGAGTGGAAATGCAAAAAAAACGCAAAAAGGGAAGTAGTAATGGTTGATTTCATGTTTTCAATTTTGACTTTGAAACAAAGGCTGGTTTTCGACTACAAATCTACCTTTTCGTTTAAAACCAAGGACACATCAATTCGAGTTACTTTTGCCCCCACAACGCATAGAAAAAATGTCACTCCCACGCAACGAGCAAGAAATTATCCAGCAAGTGCTCAAAATCTTTTCTGCACAACTGGAAAAGGGCGGCTTCCGCAAAACGCCCGAACGATTCGCCATTCTGGAAGAAATTTACAAGCGCACCGACCACTTCGATGCCGAAGCACTTTACATCCACATGAAAAACCGAAGCTACCGCGTCAGTCGGGCGACGGTGTACAATACATTGGAATTGTTAGTCAACTTCGATCTGGTGAAAAAGCACCAGTTCGGTCGTAACCTGGCACAATACGAGAAATCCTACGGGTTCAAACAACACGATCACGTCATTTGCGCGCACTGTGGCAAAGTTGTCGAGTTCTGCGACCCACGGGTGCAGCAGATAAAAGACATGGTAGGCGAGCTCCTCAATTTCAAAATCTCACACCACTCGCTCAACCTGTACGGTGTGTGCGGCTCTTGTCTAAAAGAAATTGAATTCGGTATCGTTCGCAAAAAACCCAAAGAGCTGGAGGATGAGCCGGGCTGGGGAGATTGAGTTGGTGATTGGTTGACTGGTGATTGGTTGACTAGTCACCAGTCAACCAATTACCAGTCAACCAATCACCAATAAACTAATCACCAAGTTGCAAGACACGTTCACCATAAAACTCCCCGCTTTCGAGGGGCCTTTCGATCTCCTGCTCTTCTTCATCGAGCGGGACGAACTGGATATTTACAACATCCCCATCGCCAAAATTACCGACGATTTCTTGCGCTATATGCACGAGATGGATGAGTTGAGCATGGATATCGCCTCAGAATTTATCGTGGTGGCGGCCACGCTCATGCGCATCAAAGCAAAGATGTTGTTGCCCCGTAAACAGGTGGACGAAGAGGGCAACGAGATAGACCCGCGCCGCGAATTGGTGGATCGCCTGCTCGAATACAAGCGTTACAAAAGTGTGTTGGATGACCTGCGCCGCCTCGAAGAAGTGCGGGCTTTCATGAATCCGCGCGGCTTCGCTACCGCCGAAATTCGTCAACTTGCAGAACAAGCCCTTGCCGAAGCGGAACTCGAATCTATCAGTCTCTACAAACTCCTCCGCGTGTTCGAACGGCTCGTGGCACGGTTTGAGGAAGATCAAAAAACCAAGCGCGTCCACACGGTTTACAACTACAGCTACACCATTCAGGAGCAGCGGGAGTACATCATGGGTAAATTACAAAAAGGGAAAAAGCGCGATTTTGAACAGTTGTTTCTCGCGCTTGAAAGTCGCATTCATGCTGTGGTAACTTTCCTGGCTTTGCTCGAATTGCTCAACGCTCAAGAGATTGTGCTCATCCAGGGAGAGGGCATGAACAACTTTTGGCTGACGCTGCCGGAGGAGTAGGGCACTCATGCCAACTCCCCCTTCAAAAACATCCCCGTCCAGCTCCCGTCCACTTTGGCCACCACTTCTGGCGTACCCTCTGCCACAATCTTGCCTCCGCGAAATCCACCCTCCGGCCCCACATCAATAATATGATCCGCCATTTTCACCACGTCGAGGTTGTGCTCGATGACAATGTGACTCATTGTCCGTTGTCGTATTCGTCACACTGCCGGACTTTTGCGCAAAATTGCTTGGGTGGAAAACGCACTTCAAATTTTTGGGAACAAAATCAAATCGCTTCGTGCGTCCAAAGGGCTGAGCCAAGAGGGGCTTGCTTTTAAGGCAGGGTTAGACCGTACCTACATCAGCCTTGTGGAACGAGGTAAGCGAAACCTGTCGCTGCTCAATATCTGTCGTTTTGCCGAAGCATTAGAGGTGAAACCATCCGACCTTTTGAACGATCTTTGACATGAAGCACCACTACATCCAGCCGTTGGCGTCCGCTGCAATTGAGTTTAAGTCAACTTTTAACGCCTCTACTTTTCTCGAAAAATCCTTGATTTTGAAAGCTATTCACCAAACGCATGATGTGTTGGATAAGATCAATGGTTTCGAGGTGGATATTTTTGAAATCTTAGGGATGCGAAATTTGAGTGCATTCATTGGCGAACTTTTTGCTGCGGAAGTAGTGAAAAATTCAGAAGGCTTTCTGTTAAAAAATCCACACCAAGATGGCTATCCAGATATGCTCGTAATGGATGAAGACGGGAAACGACTTTGGGGGGAATTGAAATTTCGTCTCCGGGACAAACAGCCGTTCAGCCCGTTTCCAAATGGAGGTATCGAGGTCAAAGCAACTTGTGGAAGCTTGCCCACCCCTGCCTTTTTTGTCAAAAAAGGACTTGTAAAACCCCAAATTGGTGACCAAAGAATTGATTTTCTCACCAGCTATGACTGGAAAGCACACCACCGCGACACTAACAACCTTATTGGTCTGTTATGGGATTTCTTTGGAGGTGTACCGCGCATTGCAGCAGTGTTCTTTTGCTCTGATTTGTCCCCCACCGATTGGGGCGAGATTATTCAACCTAAAGAAGGCGGCGGCAGAACTACCAGTGTATCTATTATGCCTCGAAGTGGTGTAAAGAAAATGTATGAGGGTACGGTCTATGTCCTTGAAAATGAAAAGTATATCACGTTCCTCAACAAGCACAATAATGGGTCAATCATCCAACAGGCTCCTGAACTGTAAATAGCTGGAGTTGAATGTTGTAAGGCTGCGCAAACTCAATTTCTTCTACTTTTTTGCCTCGCAATAAGTCGCATAAAAGTCGTACAATTGGCTCCAAGCCTTTTGGTGGAATGCTTTCACCTATAATCTCCCGAATGGATTTGTCGCTTAGTGGCTTGCCGTCTGCACGACACCAAGTGAAGTCGTAATCCGCAATAGTATGAATGATGAAGGCTTCATGAAGCGACAAAACTCGATTCTGTTCAGGATGCAACTTGCTATCACTGCAAGCATAAGAAAGGTTGGTGGTAAGCGCATTTGCTGGCGCATCCCAACGCATTCGTTTGTAGGCACTAGTAAAACCATTCATCAACCGATACTCGCCGTTTTCTATCACCCAAGGACGCGGCAAAACGGCATCGCAACGTTGGCAGCGAATTGGCGTATCCTTTTTTGCACGATTGATACCATCCTTTGTGCGCAGGTTCCCATGTGCAGCGTTTTTGTCAAATCCGCACTTAATGCATTGATTGTCAAATGCGCTTCGTTCAGCGGGGGTGTTTGAAACCCAAAAATATTTTTCATCGTCCAGTAATGGCACACGGTGGTAAGGAATACTGGGCGAAGTTGCCACATTCCGATTTTGTGCATCTAATTCGGGAAGATGTGCAAGGGCATCACGAATGGTGCACCACCTTTTTTTGCTGTAATCGGGTTTGGACACATGCGTAGTTTCGGGAATAAAAGAGCCTACCAATGAAAAATATTCTTGACAAGCAGGATCATTCGTAAAAACAGAAATCAGTCTTTGACGCTTTTGTGGAACACCAAAGTCAGCAAATTCTACTACCTCCCCTTTGCCCATATATTCTTTTCCTAATGCCTCACGGACGTATTCCAAAACTAATTTGAACTCACCGTTTGGAGTTTCAATCAATGTGTTCTCCATTTCTGGAACATTTTCCAGCAAAAGGAGTCGGGGTTGGAGCCTTTTTGCAATTTCCATTGCAGGAACTATCAGTCGATTCCGTTCGTCAGTTTTGGGGCGCATTCCTTTGCGAATGTTATTCAGTATTGTGCCGCGCCCATTTTTCGACATTCCCTGACAGGGTGGTGTAGCATAGAAAATGTCCAACTGTCGCCCACCTAATTTTTCCAGTGTCGTTTGGATAATTTGCTCTTGGAGTTCCCAAATATCACCTTGAATAACGGTCGTCAGTGGATAGTTACATTTTAAAACCTCACAACGATCTGGCAATAGTTCGTTAGCTACCACCACATCAATATCATTGACGCGAAGTGCCAAATCTCCGATGCCGCCTGATGCAAACAAACTGATTGCTGTAAAACTCATTTGTGACGAATTGTCTGCAAAGATAAAAAAATTTCAATTCCCCAACTCCCCCTTCAAAAACATCCCCGTCCAACTCCCCTCTACCTTAGCCACCTCCTCCGGCGTCCCACTGGCCACAATCCGGCCTCCGCGAAATCCACCCTCCGGCCCCACATCAATAATATGATCCGCCATTTTCACCACGTCGAGGTTGTGCTCGATGACGATGACCGTATTGCCTTTTTCTACCAGTTTGTTCAGTACGGCCAGCAACTGGCGGATGTCCTCAAAGTGCAGGCCTGTAGTCGGTTCGTCTAGGATATAAATCGTACGGCCCGTGTCTTTTTTGGAGAGTTCTTCGGCAAGTTTTACACGCTGGGCTTCGCCGCCAGAGAGGGTGGTGGCCTGTTGTCCGAGCGTGATATAGCCGAGTCCAACATCTTGTAAGGTCTTGATTCTCCGATAGATATTCGGAATGGGCTGGAAAAACTCTGCTGCCTCGTTGATGGTCATGTCCAGCACGTCGCTGATGCTTTTGCCTTTGTACAGCACCTCCAAAGTCTCGCGATTGTAGCGGCGACCCTGGCAGCGTTCGCAGTGAACCTGCACGTCGGGCAGGAAGTTCATTTCGATGGTGCGCAGGCCCGCTCCTTCGCACACATCACAACGGCCACCTTTCACATTGAAAGAAAAACGACCGTTGGCATAACCCCGGATCTTGGCTTCAGGTGTGTCGGCGAATAGTTTTCGGATGTCGCCAAACACGTTGGTATAGGTGGCTGGATTGCTGCGCGGGGTGCGCCCAATGGCACTTTGGTCAATCTCGATTACCTTGTCGAGATGATCCAAGCCATTGATTTTCTCGTACTTGAGCGGGCGTTTGAGACTGTTGTGGAAATGGCTTTGAAGGATGGGGTATAGCGTCTCGTTGATAAGCGAGGATTTGCCGGAGCCGCTCACGCCTGTGATGCATACGAACGTTCCGAGCGGGATCCGTAGGTTCACTTCTTTCAAGTTATGCCCCGTGCAGCCTTCCAATTCGAGCCCGTGGCCGTTGCCTTTTCGACGGACCTTGGGGATGTCGAGTTTGGAGCGGCCTGCGAGATAGTCGGAGGTTGCGGTAGGGTTTTTCAAAAAATCTGCGGGCTTGCCGATGTCCACAATTTGGCCGCCGTGTTTGCCTGCGCCGGGGCCAAGGTCAATCAGGTAATCGGATTCCAGCATGATGTCTCGGTCGTGTTCCACTACAAGCACCGTGTTGCCAATATCGCGCAAGTTTTTGAGTGCTTCGATCAGGCGGTGGTTGTCGCGTTGGTGCAAGCCTATGCTTGGCTCGTCGAGGATATAGGTTATGCCCGTGAGTTGCGATCCAATCTGGGTGGCGAGTCGGATGCGCTGGCCTTCGCCACCGGAAAGTGAACGGGCGGGCCGGTCGAGCGCCAGATAATCAAGGCCGACTTGCAACAGGAATTTCAGGCGAAAACGGATTTCTTTCAATACGTCTTTTGCAATGGCGCGCTGGCGTTCGCTCATGTGTTCGTCCACCTTTTCAAGCGTAGTATATAGCTCAGACAAATCCATTTGGGCCAATTCAGCAATGTTGCGTTCGGCAATTTTGAACCACAAGCTTTCCTTTTTCAAGCGTGTGCCGCCACAATCCGGGCATTGCACAATGGCAATAAAGTCTTCAGCCCATTGGCGAGCCTTTTCGCTGGTAGCATCGGCGTACTGACGTTTGAGCACATTGATGAGTCCGTCGAATGCCATATCATAACTCCACTCTTCGCTACCCCAGGTCATGTCTACCTTGATTTCATCGCCACCGTGAAGAATAGCATACAGCACGGTTTCCGGCAAATCCTTGACAGGCGTGCTGAACGAGAAATTGTGTTTTTTGGCCAATGCACGCAGTTGTTTGAAGAGCATATTCTCGCGCACCTCGCCCAATGGAACGATGGCTATTTCATTGATACTCTTGGTGTTGTCAGGGATTACACGAGCCATATCCACTTCGTGAATTTCACCCAAACCCTTACAGCTCGGACACATTCCATACGGCGAGTTGAAGGAGAAGGTGTTGGGCGAAGGTTCGTCGTAAGAAAGCCCTGTATCCTGGCACATCAAATTCTTGGAAAAGTTGGCCACAACTCCCCTCTCCTCAAGGAGAGGGGATGATGGTGAGGTTTCCAGTTCAAGAATCTGGATAAGCCCATCACCCAATTTCAAAGCCATATTCAGGCTTTCGGCCAACCGCTCGTTGCGGTCATCGCCAACTTTCAAACGGTCCACAACGATTTCAATATCGTGGATTTTATAGCGGTCGAGTTGCATTCCAGGCGTGATTTCAAGCAACGCTGCGTCCACCCGGACTCGGGTATAACCCTGTTTGCGAATCTGTTCAAAAAGTTCGCGGTAATGGCCTTTGCGTGAGCGTACGACGGGTGCTAAGAGCGCGATTTTCTGCCCTGCAAACCGCTCAGTGATGTTTTCTACAATCTGCTCTTCGGTGTATTTCACCATCTTTTTCCCCGTCGCGTAGGAGTACGCTTCACCTGCACGTGCAAAGAGCAAACGAAGAAAATCGTACACTTCCGTCACAGTACCCACGGTAGAACGAGGGTTGCGTCCGGTAGTTTTTTGTTCGATAGAAATGACTGGCGAAAGCCCCGTAATCTGGTCAACATCAGGCCGTTCCATCTCGCCGATGAACTGCCGTGCATAACTCGAAAGCGTCTCCATGAAACGCCGCTGGCCCTCTGCATAAATCGTGTCGAAGGCCAAACTCGATTTACCTGAGCCGCTCACGCCTGTTATTACGACCAGCTGGTTGCGTGGAATGCGCACGTCCACATTTTTTAGATTGTGGGCGCGTGCACCGATGACTTCGATGAAGTGGTGATTCCCACTTTCGCTATCGCTTTGGCGAGTGAAGGCAGATTGGTGATTGGTGACTGGTGGTTGGTGGTCACTTGCTGCAACACCCATTGGAGGGTCTATTTGTGTTTTTGTTTTTGCCATTTCGAGCGGGAAAACAACGTGGGTGCTAGGAGGTTTTCGCGAAAAGGCAAAAGTAAGGCGGATTGGATAATAAAAACGAATTGTTTTAAAAATTGCCTCGCTTAGATTCTCCAGCAAATTGGAGTATCCGGTTATATACTTGATTGCTAAGATAAA
>CAZPTQ010000087.1:7357-21982 GCA_964589365.1 uncultured Saprospiraceae bacterium | reverse complement strand
CTAATAATTCCTTAAATATCATGAAACACCTCCTGTTTGCGCTGCTCACTTTTTTGCCATCTTTACTTTCTGCCCAAAACCTCGACTCTATACCCGTGGTACAAGAGCTGGATAGTTTGATACGCTTAAGCCAAGGCGCTTTTGCAGACCAAAAAGAGGAGGAAGCATTGAAGATACTTGCACAAGCAAAAGCGAAGGCGGATATTGGCTTGGGAAAAATAGCCGAAGCTTATGCAACCCGCCTCCATGCCCAAGGAGTGATTTATTTTAAAATGGGAAGGTTTAACGATGCAGAGCCATTTTGCATAATGGCAAAGGATATTCGAGAGAAAGTACTAGGCAAGGAACACCCGGATTATTCCCAGTCCTTAAACAATTTGGCCACGCTGTACAAAGAATTAGGTCAGTTTGATAAGGCCATGCAGCTTGCAATGGAAGCAAAAGAAATCCGAGCGAAAACGCCGGGCAAAGCATCCCGTGAATATGCATCCACCGTACATCTCCTTGGTATGTTGCACTACAAATTGGGGCATTATGAGAAGTCAGAATCATATTATTTGGAGTCCAAGGATATTTTTGCAAAAACGCTGGGGAAGGGGTCTCAAGAATATGCCATTAACCTGGGTAACCTGGCAGCTTTATATAGTGATTGGGGGAAATACGACAAAGTAGAAGTGCTTTATTTAGAAGCCAAATTCAATCAGGAAAAATCAGAGTCATTGTACTATGCTTCTACCTTGAACAATCTCGCCTGGTTCTATTTCGAAACTGGACAATACATCAAAGCAGAACAGTTTTTTATTGAAGCCAGATGGCTTTTCGCAAAATTGCTAGGAAAGAATCATGAGTATTATGTGGCTACATTGAATAACCTCGCTGGTTATTATTATGAGATTGGTCAATACGGAAAGGCAGAGCTGCTTTTTCTGGAAGCAAAAGAGGTTCTGGAAAAAACTTTGGGGAAAGAAAACCATTCTTATGCCGCTACTTTAATCAACCTTGCTGCTTTATATTCTGACATTGGCCAATATAACAAAGCAGAGGCGTTTTATCTGGAAGCCAAAAATATTTTAGCAAAAGTGTTCGGGGAAAACCATCCGGACTATGCCACCATTTTGGCAAACCTTGGCAATTTGTACTATAAAACTGGAAAGGCAACTATTGCAGAGACGCTGTTTTTGGAAGCCAAGGATATAAGACAAAAAGTGCTGGGCAATGAACACCCCGATTATGCCACTTCATTACATAACCTTGCCCAATTATATTCAGATAACAGACAGTATGAAAAGGCCGAGCCACTTTTTCTGGAAGCCAGGGATATTTGGGCCAAAACACTGGGCCTGAGCCACCCATCGTATGCTTCATCCTTGCAAAACCTTGCCCAACTGTATGCCTTGAAAGGCGATTTTGCCAAAGCCGAGTCGCTGTTTTTGGAAGCGAAAGGGATTTTTGCAGAAGCACTAAGCAAAGACCATCCGAATTATGCCGCTGCTTTGAGCGGCCTTACCCGACTTTACAGATCAACAAATCGGCTTTCAGAATCCGCCCCACTTTTTCTCGAACTGAACTGGATTATTCGCGGCTTAATCGAAAAATCGGCCTCCTATTTTTCTGAAAAGGAAATGCTGGCATATCTGCAAACCTATGAAGCGGATTTGGCGAGGTTTCAGTCGTTTTCTCAAACCTACCCAAGTCCCGAACTCATACGCGCCAGTTTCAACAACACCCTTCTCTACAACGGCTATCTCCTCGAAAACGCACGCCGCATTTCCCGTTCAGTCGCCAACGCAGACAGCCTCACGCGCGACACCTTTTACCGTTGGCAGGTCTGTCGGCATCGCCTCGCCAAGGAATACGCCAAGCCCATCGCCGAGCGCAGGTATGTCGCAGAAACAGAAGCCGAAGCAGAGGGCTACGAAAAAACGCTCACCCGTAACTTGCCAAAGTTTAAGGAGGCAATGCAAGTGCCGAAATGGCGGGATGTCCGCGACCGATTGCGAGCTGGCGAAGCAGCAGTAGAGTTCATTCATTACCGTTATTACACCCCTGATCCTACAGACAGCACCATGTACGCGGCACTCGTATTGCTGCCAAATGATACTACTCCGCACTTCATCCCCCTCTTCGAAGAACGCCAACTCCAAGCCCTCTTGGATCGCCCCGGCTTAGAGGAAGAACTTGTCATCAAACATCTCTATGGCAATAGTCCCGACTTGCGTAAACTACTGTGGCAGCCGCTCGAACCCTTTTTGCGCGACGCGAAAACCATTTACTATTCCCCCGCAGGACTGCTCCACCGCATCAATCCCGCTGCGCTGCAGGATGAGTCCAGACAAACGCTCTCCGAGGGTCGGCAATGGGTGCGCGTCGGCAGTACCCGCGAACTGGTGACCGGGAGATTGGCTGACAAATCCTTCGCCAAAATGTCAGCAGAAGCTGCGTCCAACATCGGCAATCCCCCGTCAGCAATCATCTATGGAGGCATTACATACGATATGGACAGTCTTGCCTATTGTGCTGACAATTTTGTCGAACAGATGGATAGCACTGAAGATTATCAGCCCAAGGACGGCAACTTCCGATATATTGTCGAGGGGCAAACCATTCCAAGATATAGAAGCTCGAACATTTATCCTGATAGTACCTGGCGCAAGCTCGATGATACGGGGCACGAGGCAGATGAGGTCGGCGCTTTGCTGGCTGGCGCAGGATTTCAAGCTACGGTGCAGAAAGGATTGTTCGCCAGTGAAGAGCGCTTCAAGCGGATAGGGGTCGCTGCTCCCTCACCGCGAATCCTGCACATAGCCACGCATGGATTCTCCTATCCTGACCCCCAAAAAGATTCCCCGAAAGGCTTCGGCAATACTGAGCCGACTTACAAACTGCTGGACGACCCTATGTTGCGTTCAGGCCTGCTTCTGGCCGGTGCGAATTATTATTGGAAAAACAAACGCCCACTAACCAACCGTGAGGATGGCATACTGGTCGCTTACGAAGTCAGTGGCTTAAATTTGCAAAACACCGAATTGGCCGTTTTATCCGCCTGCCAAACAGGCTTGGGCGATGTGGTAGGCAGCGAGGGCGTGTACGGCCTACAACGAGCCTTCCGTATCGCCGGAGCCAAGTTTCTGATTGTATCGCTTTGGGAAGTACCTGATGAACAGACCCGGGAACTGATGCATCTTTTCTACCAAAACTGGGTGGAGAAGCAAGAGTCGTTGCGCGATGCTTTCAACCATGCCCAGCAGCGCTTGAGGGAAAAAGAACCCATCCCTTATATGTGGGCGGGGTTTGTGCTGGTGGAGTGAGTGCGACCTGTCAAGACCGTTCTCGAATTTTTCCGCCTGAAAAGCCACAAAACCTATACTGCCGAAAACAGGAACGGGAGCGTAGATGCCGTGATTTTTAGATTTCGGGAATTGCTCTGGCAGCTATCTGTTTGAAAAAGAACGAGATAAGCGGCTTCATAGATAAAAGAAGACTGGCCTTTGCCCCATTCTAAATAGCAGAACAGGAAGGACATGAATACGAAAAAGAGATATAATCTTTTCATTTTCAATTAATTAGGTTGATCAATGTAATAGCATTCATTTTATCTATGATTATTTCCATGCATCCATCTTTGATGCTAAAAAATAGGGAAGCGGAAGTATTTGTACCTCAACGTCATCTAAGCGAACGGTAAATGCTTTATTAAAACCAGGTTCAAACCAACGGTTGCTCGGTGCCCAGCCTATTGATTCTGTGGACATTACATCTACTAGTAGGTCTTCAAAGACAAACCGACAGATAACTCGGAACCGGCCTGTTCGTGAAAACCTTTTTCAGCGATGGATTGGCGTAGTTCTTCCAATTGTCGGACTGTGGTGATCTGAAAAGTCAGGCCAATATCTTTTGTCGGTCTTATATCTTCGGCAGATGGATCATCAATATATAGACTAACCATGGCGCCACCGACGAAAACAACTTCACGATTGAGTTCGCCTAAGGCCTTGGCAATCTTAACTGTTGCCATCCTGTTGAGGGTTGTATTCTTCAGCATATTTTTTCTCTTAATAATTCCAAGGCCAAATTTTTCTCTCTCGCTCGTCCAACGCGTATCGCATCAAGCATTGACAGGCACTCGTACAACCGTGGGTCTAGTTCAACCGCTTGAACCACTGAGGGGTAAAGTGGCATTATACTGTGTCCCCGCATATGTCCTTTGGCGTATGGCCATACATAGTTTTCAGCGCTGCTAATTAGTTGTACCAACGGCTTCGCACTGTGGGCCGTTGGAATTCCTCGGACCACCACTCCCGGTTGCTGTGGGAACACAAATGGAACACCATATTGCAATATCCTCACAACATTTTCCGCTTCTGCATCACCCAATACAAGCCCCCTGTAATCACCGCAGCCACCACAATCGTGGCATAGAACGCCCAAGGGTGCTCCGGTATCCCGTTCGGGATGTTCATGCCCAAAAACGAAGAAATGAGTGTGGGCACCATGAGCACCACGGTGATGATGGTGAGCCGATGGATCACTTGGTTCAGGTTGTTGGAGATAATGCTGGAGTAGGCGTCCATGGTGCCGTTCAAGATGTTGGTGTACACGTTTGCCATGGAAAGCGCCTGCGAGTTGTCAATAATGATGTCTTCAAAAAGATCGGTCAGGTCCTCGTCGCCATTGATGTGGAGGAAATCGGTGCGCTTCATTTTCATCTTGAGCAGTTCGTTGGCGCTCAAAGAGTTGACGAAATACACAAGGCTTTTCTCGATGGAAAGCAGTTGACGAAGTTCGGCATTTCGGCTGCTGTTCATCAGTTCTTTTTCGATTCGGTTGCGGCGCAGGTTGAGGGTTTTCAGGCAGGAAAGGAAATGATATACGTTTTGTTCGAGCAGTTGGAGCACAAAGCGTTTTTCGTCGGCGGGATTGAAATCGCGCACGTTGTTTTCCAGAAATTTTTCGAGCACAGGCGTCTCGAAAGCGGAAATGGTGACCACATGTTCGATAGTGAGCAGCACACCGATGGGGACAGTGATGAAATAGGCTTCGTTTTCGGTAGAGGCGTTTTTGTTTTTGACCGGGGTATTGATCAGTACAAAGCGCACATCGCCGTCGCGTTCGTAACGGGCGCGTTCGTCGAGGTCGAGGGAGTCGGTCAGGAAAGCAGGGTCGAAATCGAAGCGACGGGCGAACTCATCGAGCTCGTCGGGCGCGAAAGGAGGGGCCAGGTGTACCCAGCATCCAGGATCTGGCTCGGTCAGCTCGACCAAGCGGCGTTTTTCTCGTGTATAATATCGGGTCACTGTCCATGGGCGGGTTTTTGTAAGCTAAAGAAGCTGCCAAAAGTGCGGCACAAACTTACGCAGAGCTTTTGAGGCTGCGACGCAAAAACGGTTTTTAAGTGAAAAAAATTATTGTTCAAAAAATTATGTTTGGAATAAGCGATCAGTTTTGGGCAATTTCCAAACAAACAAAAAGAAAACTTTGACTGTGGATTCAGGAGGTTTTAAAAACAAAATTTAACAATCAAATTTTTTCCCCAAAGCAGAAAATGCCAGAAATAATCTTGCTATCATTGCGGTAGTTTTCATATTCGAATGTACAAGAAACTGTTTTAAAACCGATTTTCAACAGTTTCTTTGGAGCGAGCGCCTGATCAGAGGCGAACACTATACACAAAAGTCTTGCCATCGTGCGAACATCCCTTTCCCTTTTGGCTGCATTTTGGCTAATTTCGTGCTCCCATAAAAAATCCTGTCTCTGACTGCTTTAAAAACAATCTTGATCTGCTCTAAGGGGGGGCAAGTTGAAAGGAGAGATGGGTTTGGCGTTCCGCTTTACAAACATTATGAAGTTTTGTGTGCAGCGTTTTTAAGGCTGTTTGAATCTGGTGTGCCAGATTTTGCGTTCGTCTTTATAGAAGCAATTTTCTTTGACCATATACAATTATCACGCAATCAAAACCTGTCAGTCTATGAGTCTATTTACATCCCATTCCGTCTATTGTTGTTTTCTGGTCGTGGCAGCTTGTCTTCCGCTTTCAGCTCAGCAGTCACCTTCTGCCCTCGATGCGCGACAAAAACGTCACGTCATAACGGCTGAATCAGCCCAGCAGACCCTTGTATTTCAAAACCTCTTGCCAGGAGAGACTTACGGTTTGTTGGTGCCGGGCGGTGAACCTTGCCTTGCCCAATGTATGCCCGATGTGTCGGTGCTCAGCCCGAACACCCAGGTGATCAGTTACAACCCGCTCATACACATGCTGAAATTTGTGGCTTCGGCAAACCAGATGGAGTTCCTGCTCCTATATCCTTGTACCTGGGACACATCGAACCCGCCTCGGCACTATATTAGTATCATACATGTTGGGGAAAAGAAAAAAACGCTACCCGGAATGCCCGAGGCTGTACTAGAAGTGACTGGTGGGAGTGCTGAAAACCTTATCAAAGAGGTGTTCATCGGGGGCAACTGTTTTGACATAACTGGTGTAGTATACGACGGGCAGAGCGACCAGATTGGAGAATTCACCAATGGCCTCACCAATGTGGGCTTTGTGTCTGGGGTCATCATGGCTACAGGTGGCATCGGCGTAGCTCCTGGCCCCAATGACTCGGACGGTGCTAGTGCGGGTTATGGTATTGGTACGTCCGACGGTGATTTGCAAGGGCTTACAAATGGTGCGCTGTTCGATATGGCTAACATCGAATTTGACTTTACACCGACCCAAAGCCCCCTGACTTTTGAGTACGTATTTGCTTCTGAAGAATACTGCGAATATGTGAATACCCAGTTCAATGATGTGTTTGGATTCTTCATTTCTGGACCGGGCCTTAATGGAACCGTAAACTTGGCAGTGGTGCCTGCAACCACCACCCCTATAACCATCAATACTATTAATCACCTCACAAACTCGGGCTTTTATATTCACAACACCCCTGCTTCGGGCAATAACTGTAACACGATCCCCCCCGCTACAGGCCAGGCAACACAAGAATTGCAGTATGACGGCCTAACCCGTAAAATGGTGGCCGTGGCGAATGTGATCCCTTGTTCTACTTACCACATTAAACTCAAAATTGCCGACGTGGGCGATGGAGTATGGGACTCTGCAGTGTTCCTGAAAAGTGGTTCATTTGATGGCGGTGGCAATGCTTCTATTGATTGGCTTGTAAATGGACAAACCGATGTTGACGAAGTAACGGAAGGTTGCGGCACCGTAGAATTGCTTATAGACCGGGTTG
Organism: uncultured Saprospiraceae bacterium; assembly: GCA_964589365.1. GTDB lineage: Bacteria > Bacteroidota > Bacteroidia > Chitinophagales > Saprospiraceae > M3007. Next base: position 14,750 of record CAZPTQ010000087.1, on the reverse strand, counting down.
GTTCTAACCCTTCTCTTCCGCTGTCTGTTTCGTTCACCATTACTGGAACGGCCACCAATGGCGCGGACTTTGGGCCTATATCTTCTACCTATGTGATTCCATCGGGAACGGATCAAATCACCATCCCGGTCAATATTATCAACGACTTGGTTCCGGAAGGGGCAGAAACGGTCATTTTGACCTTGAACAACCCATGTTCTTGCCTTAACCCTCAGGAAATACTAACGATTTTGGACTACAATCCTTTGATGCCGGTTGGTGACACGATCATTATCTGCGGTCCCGGTGTGGCCACCGTTGGTGTGACCGTAGCAGGTGGGGTAGAACCTTACACCTATCAATGGAACACCGGCGGAACTGACCCTACTATTACTCCATTCGTTACTTTGCCCACCACCTACACCGTCACAATAACAGATGCTTGCGGAAAAACAAGTACAGCAAGAGCGCGGGTAAACATCAACCAGCTTCCTATTGCACAACTTTTGGGCCCTGGCCCACAAATATGCCCCGGCCAGTCGGTATTTTTAACTGTAAATTTTATAGGAAATGGGCCATTTGATATCAACTATAATTTTAACAACAACCCAGGCGGAACGATCACAGGCATAACAGACGACCCTTATCTGCTGGAGGTTACGGAGGCAGGTTCGTATCAACTCACAGGCGTGATAGATGGTTTCGGGTGTCCGGGTACAGGTTTGGGGACCGTCATTGTAACGCCTTCCAACCTTGCTTTAACTGGTATTGCCTCCAATGTGCCTTGTGCAGGTTCTCCCACAGGCTCCATCAACACCACCGTGACGGGCGGGCAAGGCCCGTACAATTATGCATGGCAAGGTCCCACGCAAATTGGAAATGTTGCCGACCCCACAGGCCTCCAGCCCGGCCCTTACCTTGTAACAGTGACGGATGGCTTTGGCTGCACTGGCAGCCAAGCGTTTACGGTCACATCTCCACCTCCCCTTGCTCCAAGTATCGTGAGCATTCAGGGGGTAAACTGCTACAACGCCAATGGAGGCAATATCAACCTCAACGTGGCGGGCGGAGCACCCGCTTATAGCTATCTCTGGAGCAACGCAGCCACCGTGCAAGACCCACAAAACCTCGCAACAGGCACTTATACCGTGACCATAACCGACGGCAACAGCTGCACTAAGACCGCGACAGCGGTGGTGCCCAGTGATTTTGCGGCCCCAACTGCCATGACCTCGCCACCAAACAGCATCACGTGCAGCTTGCCCAATGTGACCTTAGACGGGACGGGTTCCAGCAGTGGCCCAAACTTCAGCTACAACTGGGTCGCCAGCCCTGGCAACATTGTCAGTGGCAGCAATACCCTCAATCCAATTGTAAACCAATCGGGCACTTATATTCTGACCGTTCAGAACATCACCAATGGCTGTACTTCGTCGGCCAGTTCAATCGTGGATGCCAACAACGCCCCGCCTACCGCTTCAGCAGGGCCTAACGCAACCCTTACTTGTGCTGCCACCAATGTGTCGCTTGATGGCTCTGGCTCAAGTATTGGAGGCAATTTCACCTATCTCTGGGCGGCTTCGCCGGGCGGAATTATCCTGGGAGGCTCAACCACCCTCAATCCAATCGTCTCGGCCATAGGCACCTACACACTTTTGGTTACAAACACCCAAAACGGCTGTACTTCTACCGATTTGGCGGTTGTGAACAATAACCTTACGCCACCCAGTGCTTCCGTGGCGCCACCAGGCCTTATAACCTGTACCGTTAGCCAGGTTACACTTGATGGATCAGCTTCAAGCCCGGCAGGCATCAGTTATCAATGGACAACTTCCAATGGCTTTATCGTTTCGGGGCAAACCACACCCACTCCAGTGGTGAGCGAAGCAGGAGAATACATCCTTACCGTCATGAACCCGTCTAATGGTTGTACCAGTAGCCAAACCGTTTCGGTCAATCAGAATTTCTCCGCACCAATAGCCGTTGCCACAGTTAGCAATACCATTACTTGTGTCAATTTACAGGCAACCGTGAGCGCACTAGGTTCGCAAATGGTGCCAACAGATACTTATGTATGGTCTACCAATGGCGGCAATTTCGTTTCTGGTACCAATACGCTGACTCCGATCGTAAATGCGCCCGGCACCTACTCTATTGTCATTACGAACCCAACGAGTATGTGTACTTCCCAGGCATCTATCGTGGTGGTAGCCGACAACTTGCCACCTGCTGCAAACGCTGGCCCACCAGCAACGCTTTCTTGCGCCACTACCTCGCTTACAATTGGAGATCCGCTCGCGCTCATTGACTCGAGTTTGACCTACTCCTGGACGGCGGCTCCGGGAAACATTACTGCTGGCGGGAATACACCTATGCCAACCATCAGCCAACCCGGAACTTACAACCTGGTAGTTTCAAACAGTTCAAACGGTTGTAGCAACACGGCTTCCGTGAACATTCCTCAGAATATAACTCCACCAACGGTGGTTATAGGCCCTGGCGGTGAGATCAACTGTACCACGCCAACCATTCAACTGAACGGCGCAGGCACCAGTACGGGGCCGACTTATTCCTACCAATGGACCTCTGCTTCAGGAAGCGGCATTGGGGCAGGCGACAACACCCTGACACCAACCATTGTTGCTGCGGGCACCTACACCTTGGTGGTGACGAACGCCGCGAACGGCTGCACAAACTCGGCTTCCACTACAGTGACCGTCAATGCCAACGTGCCAACGGCAATCGCTGCTCCTCAAGGAATACTCACTTGCGCCTTCCAAAGTATTCCGGTTATTTCGACTGGCTCCACGACTGGGCCTACCATCACTTACCAGTGGGGAACCATAGGTGGTAACATCTTGAGTGGCAATGGAACACCTCAAATCATAGCAGGCGCACCAGGGCAATACACCTTGATTGTGACCAACACGACCAACAACTGCACCTCCTCCACGACCATTGACGTTCAACAAGATATAATTGCGCCAATAGCAGAAGCTGGCCCAGGCAACATACTTAATTGTACCGTACCTGCCATGACCTTGACTGGAGACAGCAGCAGCGTAGGTATACAATTCGGCTATAGTTGGACGGCCATTTCGGGCGGAAATTTTGTTTCTGCCACCAATATTTTGAACCCGCAGGTGAACGAAGCGGGGATCTACCAACTTTTGGTAACAAACGTGACCAATGGCTGTACTGCCGTGGACCAGGTGGAAATTGTTGCAGATGATAACGACCCGGTGGTGGCACTTTCCCAGCCAGCGCAGCTCAACTGTCTTGTTACACAAGAAATTATTAGTTCGACAGGTTCTTCCACAGGCCCGAACTTTACCTACCAATGGACAGGCCCTGGTCTGCAATCAAATCCGACGAATATAGATGCAACCATCAATCAACCAGGCAATTACACCCTGGTGATTACTAATACGGACAATGGTTGCACGACGGAATCATCGGTGCCCGTTACACAAAACATTCAAGCCCCGCTGGCTGATGCAGGCCCAGATGCATTGCTAAATTGTTACAACCCGCAATTGCAAATTGGCGGCACCAACAATTCATCCGGCCCGAATTTTATTTACAACTGGATTGATCCAGGCGGCATAGTTGCTGGAGGAACCACCCTGACCCCAACAGTAGCGGGCGGTGGCACCTACGTGCTCATTGTGACAAACACTGTCAATGGCTGCACCTCCACCGACCCGATGGATGTGACGACCGATTTTGCATCGCCACAAGCCAATGGCGGCCCAACGTTCCAACTGACTTGTACACAGACGACCTACACGCTGCAAGCCGTGGCACCCATCGGTCCAAACTTTACCTACGAGTGGACGACCACCGGTGGCAGTTTTGTTTCAGCCACCAATATTTTGAACCCAACCGTGGATGGTGCGGGTGAGTACTTCCTCTTGGTGACAAACACAACAAATGGCTGCACTTCCTCGCCTACGGTACAAATAACGCAGGCCGCCGATGTCCCATTAGCCGTGGCGAACAGCGCGCCCAACCTCACTTGCGCAGTTACTCAATTGACGCTCAACGGCACGGGCACCAACAATGGGGTGGGCTATAGCATTATTTGGACTGCCACAAACGGCGGCAATATTTTGAGCGGTGCCAATACACTCAACCCGGTCATTACCGAACCAGGAACTTACACCATTACGGTGCAAAATCTGGTGAACTTCTGCACCGCTAATTCCAGCGTAATCGTTCTGGAAGACCTGGCGCCACCGCAAATTGACGCAGGCCCGGAACAGACCCTGACCTGTACTGTATTGGAACTCAACCTGCAAGGGGCAAACGCTTCGCCGGGGCAATTCATCTACAACTGGTACACGCCAGATGGTAATATTGTAAGCGGCGTCAATACGCTAAACCCTGTTATTGATGCGATTGGCTATTACGAATTGGAAGCGACAAGCCTGCAAAACGGCTGTACAAATGTCGTGAATGTGGATGTTATCGCCAATCAAGTTGATCCTGCATCACTCATTGCACAGCCCGATGTGCTGACTTGTACTGAAGCACAAATCACCCTTGATGCAGTGGGCAGCAGCACAGGCAATATGCAATATGTTTGGAGTACGGTGGGCGGGAATATTGTGAACCAGAGCAATCCCTTGGCCGCAGTGGTCAATGAACCAGCTCCCTACACACTCTTGGTGACAAACCTTACAAACGGATGCACCAGCTCCGTGACGGTAACGGTTACCCAGGATATTCTGGAGCCGACGGCCGCTGCCGGTGCAGATGGCTTGCTCACTTGCGACATCACTTCCTTGACTTTGGACGGCTCCGGATCGAGTACCAACGGCAGTTTCTTCTATCAATGGACTACGCCGAATGGCAATATTCTGGTAGGGGCTAACGGGCTTTCGCCTGTTGTGACAGCTGGAGGAACTTACAATCTGTCGGTAACAAACACTGTCAACGGTTGTACCGATACCGATCAGGTAGTGGTAACGACCAATACCCAGCCACCTGTGGTAGCCATTGCATCGCCCGGAGTGATTGGCTGCACCCAACCCACGGTGTTGCTCAATGGCGGCGGTTCTGCCGGTGGCGCAAACATTATGTATGAATGGACTACCGTGAATGGCAATATCGTGGGCAGTACAAACACCAATATGGCCACGGTCAATAGTGCCGGCCAATACACCTTGAGCGTGTTGAACACGACCAACGGATGCTCTGCTTCCCAAACAGTACAGGTAAGTGACAACACGGTGTTGCCCTTTGCAGAAGCAGGCCCGCCCTTCACGCTCACTTGCGCTGTGGATAAAACTACCCTGCAAGGTTCTGGTTCCAGCGGCTCGATTTATACGTACACGTGGACAACGCAAGGCGGAAACATTGTCTCAGGCGCCAACTCTCCAAGTCCTGTGGTAAACCAGCCGGGCACCTACGCGCTGCTGGTTACCAATACAACTTCTGGGTGTACCCAAACGGATAATGTCCAAATTTTTGTAGAAACAAATGTGCCAACAGGCTTTACCTATGATTTGGTCAAACCTACCTGCAAAGACAACGATGGCATCATAACCTTCAGGCAGGTACAAGGTGGCTTTGGCCCTTACACGTACTCGATCAATGGTGGCCAGAACTATGCCTCGTCCATAGATTTTGCCGCCATCGCTCCGGGAACTTATAACCTGTTTATTCAGGACGCAAACGGTTGCGAATTCCAGCAACCGCTCATCGTGCCGCAGGCGCCAGACCCGATCATCACGACCGACCCAACCTTTGAAATCGAATTGGGCGATGAGCAGCAACTGACCGCGGTACTTGCTCCCGGATATCCGATTTCGTTGATCGAAAGCATCGTTTGGACGCCATTGGATGGGCTGACTTTTGTAGACTCAACTATTCCAAAATTGCTAAGCCCAATAGCCATGCCGCTCAAAACAACGGAGTACACCGTCACCATTGTCAGCACAGATGGCTGCCAATCTACCGATCGTGTATTGATTCGTGTGGACAGCCGCCCGCACATCTACATCCCGAATGCGTTCTCTCCTTGGAATGAAGACGGGGCGAACGATGTGTTCCTCATCTTCGCCGATGGCGACCAGATTGAAAAGGTGGACAAATTCCAAATCTTTGACCGCTGGGGCGACATGGTATTTACAGACCAGAATTTCCAGCCCAACGACCCGGCCCACGGCTGGAACGGAAGGCATAAGGACAAATTGATGACGCCTGCCGTATTCGTCTATTATGCCGAAATCCGGCTTATTGACGGGCGGGTGCTGCTCTTCAAAGGAGATGTGACGTTGGTGCAGTAAGCCGATGTTTATACGGTAGCAATAGAAAGGCCGCAACGCCAAGTAATTGGGGTTGCGGCTTTTATTAAAATATATGTTAAGGTTGTTTTGATATGGTACCATTTGCTTCGCTTGTGACATAAAGTGAATTACTCATTTTTTCACAATCTAACATTTGAATGCCATGAAATTCAATCTTAAGAATACTACCCCCAAGCCCTTCATTTTAATCATTTCCAGTTTGTTGCTCCTCTTTTTGGCGTTCACTTCCTGCAAAAAAGACCCAATCGCTACGCCAATTGATCCTAACTCGCCCGTCGAGATTGAAAAGAAAATCCTCGATTTTTATATTCCATTCAAAAACATCGTGATCAACGAGGCAAAGCGACAGATTATCATTTACGAAACCAAAGACTTTAATGACTTTGAAAATTTAACCCCAGACATTGAAATCTCAGTTGGTGTAACCATCCAACCAGCCTCCGGGGTTACAGTTGATGCAACTAAGCCCGTCACCTATACTCTCACCGCAACTGACGGATCAAAGGCCACTTACGCTTTGATCGTTTGCAATGTCGAATGGGAATATTTAGAAACAAGGTCAGGAGGGGCTTCCATTACCGGAATGGCGTTTTTTGAAGAGCCTTGGACAGCGGTATCCCAAAACGGTGTCCTGACCCTCCACTTCGGCTGGGATACAGAAAGCGCCATAGAAATTTACCTCAAAAGCCCAATTGCGTCGGCGTTGGTAAGCCAATTTCCGGTAGGTAATTATACCCCGGTCAATGTACCAACAGGGAAAGCGGGCGCAACGTTTATCTATCGGGAAAACGGCATTGTAAAAACCTTTGCCAGCCCCTTGGCTGGAATCCTGACTATTACTGCGTATGACGCTGCAAAAAGCACCATCAGCGGCAGCTTTGGGCAAATCAAATATGCTGGTATTGGCACAGAAACGCAAGGCAATACCTATTTGTCGGGTAGTTTTGAAAACCTGCCTTTGGAAATCAAGTAGCCCTCTTGCGAAGGCCGAGGGGCAAAGGGCGGGTGCCATTCTGAGCGCAGCGAAGAATGACACCCGCGCCATACCTTCGCGCCCATATGTTTTCCACTACACAAAAAATCGGCGTCCTCGGCGGCGG
>CAZPTQ010000087.1:0-7257 GCA_964589365.1 uncultured Saprospiraceae bacterium | reverse complement strand
GGCGTGGCCATCCTCCGAACACTGGAAGATTTGGAAACCAAACTCCTGCCCGGCCCCTGTTTGGCCGAAGTGTTAGCGCCCATCGAAACCGAAATCGCCATCGTAGCCGCGCGAAACGCACAGGGCGAAGTGGCTGTTTTCCCGGCAGTTGAAATGGATTTTCACCCCGAAGCCAACTTGGTGGAATTCCTGCTTTGCCCTGCCCGCATTTCGCCGCTTGTGGCCGCCGAGGCTGAAGCATTGGCCGAAAACGTCATCCGTGCTTTTGATGTTTGCGGCTTGCTTGCGGTGGAGATGTTCTGGACAAAAGACGGCGAGCTTTTGGTTAATGAGGTGGCTCCTCGTCCCCACAATTCCGGCCACCACACCATTGACAGTGCCCATACGAGCCAATTTGAACAGCACTTGCGAGCCATTTGTGGCTTGCCACTCGGCTCCACCACTTCCAAAGCACCCGTGGCCATTATGCTCAATTTGCTCGGCGAAGCCGGACACAAGGGCTTAGTGCGTTACGAAGGCGTGGAGGAATGTCTGACGCTCGAAGGCGTACATATTCATTTGTATGGCAAAGCACTAACTTCGCCTTTTCGTAAAATGGGGCACGTCACAATCACCGCAGATTCTGTGGAAGAAGCGATGAAAAAAGCAAACTTTGTGAAAGAAAAGTTGAGAGTAAAGGCTTGTAATGCACCAACTTAGGTTTTTTGATTGACGATCATGTAATCTATTAATCGTCAATCAAAAAACACTTCCGTCAAATTGACAAATTTATACATTGGAACACCGACTACTCAGCAAATGTTCCAATCACCAATCCACCAATCACCAATCACTACACCATGGTATCCATCATAATGGGCTCCGACTCCGATCTGCCCGTCATGCAAAAGGCGGCAGACATTCTTACCGAACTTCAGGTTCCGTTCGAGATGACCATTGTGTCGGCGCACCGCACTCCTGAACGGATGTTTGAATTTGCCAATGGGGCACATGAGCGCGGCATCCGGGTAGTCATTGCAGGTGCGGGTGGGGCGGCGCATTTGCCTGGCATGGTGGCGGCCATTTCGCCCCTTCCGGTCATTGGCGTACCGGTAAAATCATCCAACTCGATTGACGGCTGGGACAGCATTCTATCTATTCTACAAATGCCGGAAGGTGTGCCTGTGGCCACCGTGGCGCTCAATGCCGCCCGAAACGCTGGAATTTTGGCCGCTCAGATGCTTGCTACCAGCGACCCGGTGCTTTTACAACGGATCATACAATTTAAAAAATCACTGGAAGCAAAGGTGCTGGAAAAAGCAAAAGCCATGGAGGGGGGGGCTGGATATTGAGATATTGGGATATTATTGCGTGCTCAATTGTCAGACAACCAATTTATTTCTCCAATATCCCAATATCCCAATATCCCAATATCTAAATATCCCAAAACGCATCACCACCATGTCGCATAAACATCGCCGCCGGAAAGTTTCAAAAAAGGGTTTGCCGCCAGGATCGCTCGTGTACACGGGCCATCGGGAAGATTCTCCGGCCAAGGTGATTAGCCTTGCATATAGCGACACATCTTTTGAAGAAACCGAGGGGTATGTCGCGAATTTCGTTACGGGAAAAAGGGGGGTCTTGTGGACTGACGTGTGCGGACTTACCGAGACAAAACTCATCGAAAAAATTGGAACAGACCACCATATTCACCCCCTCGCACTAGAAGATGTGCTTGACACGCAGCAGCGATCCAAACTTGAAGAATTTGACAACGGCTTGTTTTTCATTGTGCATCATTTAAAAGCAGATTGCACGGCACTGGAGATTCACAGCGAGCAAATCGCACTCTTTGCAGGAAAAAACTTCCTCGTATCGTTTCAGGAAGATCCTGACGACACACTTGCTCTGGTGCGCAAACGCTGTGAAGATGGCGTTGGGCGGCTTCGAAAAAAAGGCTCTGATTACCTCGCTTATGCGCTGCTCGATTTAGTGGTGGATAGTTACTACTCTGTGCTTGATGAACTTGAAACGCAGGCTTTGGAAGTAGAAAGCAGCCTTCACAGCAACGGAGCGCTTCAAACGACCAAGGCCCGAATGTTCGCTTTGAAAAGGGTCTTCAACGAATTTCGCCACCGCATACTTCCCCTCCGGGAAGCCGTCACCCGCCTCTACCGAACGGAGAGCGATCTGGTGGAAGAAAGCACCCGGCTTTACCTCCGTGACTTGGTGGACCATGTAGCGCAAATTCTCGACGGCATTGACAACCAGCGCGATATGCTCGCCAACCTCGAAGCTCTGTTTCAAGCCGAGGCCGCCAACCGTTTGAATACCGTGATGCGCCTGCTTACTGTGATCAGCACTATTTTTATCCCTCTTACCTTTATTGTGGGCATCTACGGCATGAATTTCGATTATATGCCCGAACTTCGTTGGCACTATGGGTATTTCATGATATTGGGAATCATGTTTTGTTTGATGATAGGGATGTTGATTTATTTTCGAAAGAAGCGATGGATTTAGGGTGTGTCAATCCTGTTTATCCTGTCAAATAATTTTTACACACGCTACTAAATCTCTCCACTATGGTCCGAAACTTCACATGCTTCCTTTTCGTGTTGGCCGCAATGCCCATTTTCAGCCAAGTGCCTTTAAAAGAAGAACTCGCGCCTTGCGGCACACGCGGCGTATCGGATTGGCTGCGGGAATACAGGTTACGGCTACCTGTGCTCGACCGTTCGGAAGACACGCTTTGGGTGGCTTTGAAGCCTCACTTGTTGGCAAAAGACAATGGCATCGGCAGGATCACCGCAGAAAAATTCCTCAACTCCTTTTGTCAACTGAATGAGGATTTTGCAGCCTCCAATATCCAGTTTTACATCAAAGATGATTGGAACCTATTGAATGAAACGGATTGGCACACACATACAACCATCCCGCAAGGCATCGAAATGATGCTGACCAACAATGTACCCGATGCGCTCAATTCCTACTTTGTGGCCGACCCTGCGGGCAACTGTGGTTACAATCTCCCTTACGCCGGCGTGGCCATTGCGCACAACTGCTCTGGTTCAGACGATCATACTTGGTCGCACGAGGCCGGCCATGCGCTTTCGCTGCCGCACCCATTCATCGGCTGGGAAGGAAAGACTTACAACTTCAATACACCCACGCCAAATTATGTAACCTACGATTACACCCATTTTCACGACACACTCGAAACCCAGGTGCCTGCCCCGCTCGATACAGCGCTGGTGGAGTTCGTGAATGGCAGTAATTGCGCCCAGGCTGCTGACCTTATCTGCGACACCAAGCCTGACTACCTCAGTTATCGTTGGGATTGCGATGCACAAAACATGAGCCTTAATCAACAAAAAGATCCGACAGGGGCGACGTTCTTTTCCGATGGCAGCCTATTCATGTCTTACGCGCAGGATCATTGCCAAAGCCGTTTTTCACCCGAAGAAATAGAGGTGATGCGCGCCACCCTGCTTACGGAAAAATCCAATTGGCTCACACCTGATAGGCTGGAAAAGCCCATTGACGAACAACCGATTGCCATCGAACCGATACAAGACCAGCTCGTGCCGAATGTAGGTGCATTTTTCAGATGGAGGTCTGCGCCCAACGCGACGCACTACCTCGTGCAAGCATCGCGCTTTACCAGTTTTTCTTTCATACAGTTGGATGTGGTGACAACCGACACCTTCCTCACCGCTGGACTGCTTAGCTCCAACTTGAAATATTACTGGCGTATCCGTCCATTCAATGACTGGCACACCTGTGCTCCGTTCATTGAATTGGAGACGTTTAAGACCGCCCCCATAAGCGCGGCTTCTGAACCCGATGCTGAGGGATGGCGCTGCTACCCATCGCTGCTTTCCGATGGGGCGCCGCTCACACTCGAAATACCTGATACCTGGCGCGGAGAAGATGCCAAATTTAGTGTATTCGACGCGACGGGCCGTTTGGTCTGGCAATCATACGGGGTGCTTCATACTCCCCGCATGATATTGGAAATACCTTCCGCCAACTGGGCCGCAGGGGTGTATCGCTTTATCCTTGTTAGCTCGAAAGGGACGAAAAGGACTTCGTTGGTGAAATAGGGTTATTTGGAGATTTGGTTATTTGTTGGCCCAAGCTTGGTATTCGTGTTTTCGTTAATTCAGGCACGAATACCAAGCTTGGGCCAACAAATAACCAAATCCCCAAATCCCAGAATCCCCAAATCCCAGAATCCCCGAATAACCTTCCTACATCACCATCTCCAAAATTTCCGGCGTGTTCACCGTTTTAAAGGAGGGTAGGTGTAATTGATAGAATTGTAAAAATTTTTGCAGTAGGGCTTTGCGCTGCGGGCGGGTAAATTGGATTTCATGAACCAATTCCAGGGGAGATTCCAAAAGGGCGAGCATTTGTTGAGATTGATCCGGTTCCAACAAAAGCGAGTGTGGGGGTGGCACCGGGCTGAACATGCCATCTTTCAAGTCAAAAAAAAGTTCGCCCGATTCCTCAGGGTTTTGTGGCTGAAAGCCGAGGAATCCTGAAAGTCCTAACAAAAAATGTAGATGCAAATTGGCAATCGGGTGTGGCGTCACATCGAGCCAGCGCAAATGGCCCAATAAAAAATCAAACAATTCGCTGTGTTCTTCTTCTTCCTGAATGCTTTTTCGGCACACTTCTGCCATGAAAAGCGTTACCGCCCCGCGCCGGATATCAAAGGGGATGGCGCGCCACACTTCGGCAGCGCGGAGTTCTTTCAGGCGGTTGGCGCCGGATCCTTCGCGATGATAGGCCACCAGATCCACCACGGTCATAGATTGAAAAAGGTTGAAGGGCATCCGAGCCTTTGCGCTGCGCACGCCCCCCCCGATAAAAGAACAAAGCCCTTTTTCTTCCGTGAAAATATCGGCGATGACACTTGTCTCGCCGTATTTCACGGTTCGGAATACAATGCCTCGGGTTTTTAAAAGCATGGGATTGTCTTTATTTTTTAACAGAACTCGAATCCACTTTAGCCGTCACAAAATAAATAATCCGCGTCAGCCACTTGGCGGTATCGGGTTCCTGACCGGGGTCGGTCACGTATTCTTCCATCGCGGGCGGGATGTACTGAAGTTTTTTATCCGCCATGTAATCATCCATGGCACCATGAGCCTCCCCGGTTAGGGCATAATCGCCGAGATATTCTATCAGCAGGGCCTTGCCGCCGATGCTGATGATTTGGACATCATTCGCCGTTTTTACCTGCTTGTCGAGTGGGATGGCGGCGGCCATATCGGTATTCATCGCGATGGTATCATAGCTCCAAAATAGTCCGCTCGGAAACCCGGTCATTTTTGCACCTGCTTTAGTTGATTCTTCAATGGCTTTGCCAAAATTATCGGCAAAAAACTGCGGGATGTCCTGAAAATCAACCACTTCACGCAGGGCTGCGTAAAAAGTAACTGGCCTTTCAGTTTCGCGCACCACATAGCCCCGGTATTTTTTGGGCGCGAGGGCTTCGCAATATTTTTTAAGGTTGACGAGGCCGGTTTCGTAGTCTTCACCGACAAAAGCGTTTAAGTCTGTGAATAGCCCACCCATCCGCATGGAGAATGGCAAATGCATGACCATAACCCAGGTAATCTTGGTCAGTTGGCTGTCTCCCTGAACCAGAAAATAGGCTTGTGATGTGTCAAGCCCAAAATCTACTTCATAGTCAATCCGGTCTGGCTTTACCGACACAATTTTTTGGTAACCAACACCTACGTCTTTATTGGCGCTGTTCCATTTGTACACGGTTCCGAGCTCCCCATCGGGGCCTTCAATGCTGGTTTTCATATCAGGGTCCATAAAATGCCAGGGCGACCAGTTGGTGAAATTTTTAAACAAGCGCACTTGCTCGTACACGGTTTCGCGCGGGGCTTCAATCTCCATGCTGCGTTCAATACGATACGATTTTTTGGCAAAAAAGCTCAGCAAAAGCCACAAGGTGCCAAGGCCGAGCACGATATAAAGGATATATTTCAGTGCTTTCATAGTATGAAAAAGTTGGTGGATGAAATTGAGTGTGCCTGTTTACCACATAGTCCACATAGAGTACATAGTTAGTTAAAACTTCTGTTTTTGGGTGAAACTGCCCAGCCTTGAACACTTTGTGAACTATGTGTGCTATGTGGTTATTATGCCTTGAAAACTGAACTATGTGTGCTATGTGGTATAGTTAAAACAACGCCAATTGCTCGCCAGCAGGAAGCAATTGAAACGAGCGACGATGCCAAGGCGAAATGCCATGCTGCCGGATGGCTTTTCGGTGCAGCTCGGTGGGGTAGCCTTTGTTTTGCTGCCAATGGTAATGAGGAAGCGCTGCATGAAGCCGGAGCATGGCCTCGTCGCGGTGGGTTTTAGCGAGTATGGAAGCTGCCGCGATGGAGGCGTATTTGCCATCTCCTTTTACCACACATTGGTGGGGTGTGGCAGGGTAGGGATGGAATTTGTTGCCATCCACCAGGATGAACTGGGGGCGGGTGCTGAGCGTGTTGAGGGCGCGGTGCATGGCAAGAAGCGAAGATTGAAGGATGTTGATTCGGTCAATTTCTTCGGCGCTAACTTCGGCTACCGACCACGCAAGGCTTTTTTTTTCAATGACTTCGCGCAGTTCATCGCGCTGGTTTTCTGTAAGTTGTTTGGAGTCGTTCAGCAAGGGGTGGTGAAAATCTTTTGGCAAAATAACCGCCGCTGCGAACACCGGGCCTGCCAGACAGCCCCGACCTGCTTCGTCGCAGCCAGCCTCCAAAAGTTCGGCCTGATGAAAAGGGAGGAGTGCCATGCGGCGAAGGTCGGGAAATAAATGTCCAATGTCCAACAAGGAATGTCCAATGTCCAAGTTTTAAAGTTTGATACCGAGAAAAATTGTTGGAGTTTAATTTGGGATAATGACCTAACGACAATAAATTTACTGTAAATTATTCTACAATGAATGCCCGATTTTATCCATAAAATGAAAATCGCTCTGAAAGAACTAAGAGAAACAATGGTCAACCTCAAATTTATTTTGAAACGCAATTATTTCCCGGATGAAAAGCTACTCCCTTTAATGAAAGAAAATGACGAATTGATTGCTATTTTCATCAAAAGCATCTCGACAGCCCAAGAAAAACTCCCCAAAGGCAGCAAGTAAAGCCATGAGTTGTTCACTTGGACATTGGACATTCCTTGTTGGACATTGGACATTTTTTTGTCGAATAAGCTTACCCACAAGTGAAAAACGATTTTCATACCTTTGCGCCTCTTTTC
>CAZPTQ010000086.1:14622-22056 GCA_964589365.1 uncultured Saprospiraceae bacterium | reverse complement strand
TTGGACATTGGACATTGGACATTGGACATTGGTCATTGGTCATTGGTCATTGGACGTCGTCCGTTAGTAGGTGGTGCAAAGATAATGGTAGCGGAAGGTTCTTTGCAATACATAGAACCTAATTTTGCCGGGTACTCTTGAAAATAATTTTAAAATATTTCCTAAACACTTGATTTTGAATATTTTGTGTGAAAAATAATTTTTCACTTTTTTATAAAAAACCTCGTAGGTTTTTCAAAACCTACGAGGTTCAGACAACAAAGCCCCCTCCGATTCGCAAATCAGAGGGGGCTTTGAATACACATAAACTACAATTATCTCAACGCACTACGGTCACATCGCCTTTGCGCTCCACATGCAACACTTGCCCACAGATGGCTACATCTGCTTCCAGGTGCCAGACCTGCACCCCTGGGTTGAAGTTTTGGTCACGGAATATACCACCCCATCCATCCGAGGTGTTGGAGGTCTCAAAAAGTTTGTTGCCCCAACGGTCGAACACTTCAAAATGGAAGCCCAACAGCGTGATGCCTGCCGCAAAAAACGGCTTAAACTGGGTGTTATCCGTGTCCTTCGAGGAAGGCATGAACACGTTGGGGACGTACACGATATTCAAGTCCTCCTCCAGTTCAGACCACTGAACCACAGCCTCGCTGCGCACAGTGCTACATTGGTCCGTCACTTCCACCCAAACTTGCCCGGCTCCCGTGGCGATGCTCGTGGCCTCCCGCCCACCATTCCACCAGTTGAATTGCAAGGCAGTTGTATCACCACTCAATATCTCGGCTTGTAACTGTACACCCAAGCTGTCGCAGGGAAGTATGCCGTTGGCCAAATGGATTTCCAGTTTCGGGATAACCGCCAGTGTGGTATCTCGTTCAAAAACACAGCCGTTCGCGTCTTCCACATACACCGTGTAAGCACCACCTGCTATGCCCACAAAACGCGTACTGTCTTGAAAATCAATATTATCCAACGAAAAAAGGAACGGCGGTAACCCGCCTGTAATGCCAGTAGCCTCCAAAATTCCCGTCTCGGAATTGCTGCAAGAAGGCTCAGCGTTCAGCCCAAATACTAGCTCCGGGAAGGCTGATACGAATACCGTAACCGTGCTGTCACAACTTTCTGAATTCGTAAAGTGAAAGTCTTGAGAGTCGCCCGCAGCAATTTCCTCCCCCGCATAGGTATAGGTTGTGCCGGGGCAAACGCGCACGTCGAGCACATTGGCCGATACATTTTTCTGGAATACTGTCACCGTCACCAGCGAGTCGCAGCCGGCAAAATTTGTCAAGACGAAATCCTTTATATCCCCGGCATTGAGCGTTGTTCCTTGATAAGTATAGGTTTCCATAGGGCAAACGCCAATGCTAAACCCTAAATTTGAAATTGGCAGCGCAATCACGCTCACCGTCACGGTGGAATCACAGCCAGCAGCACTTGCCAAGTTGAAAACTTCGACATCACCCGCATTGAGGATGGTGCTCTCATAAGTATATGTTTGCCCTGGACAAACGCCCACATTGAACGCAGACGCAAGGGGTGGCAGAGCCGTCACAGTCACGGTCACTATCGAATCACAACCCGCTGAAGTTGTCAGCGTGAAATCCATTACCGTGCCTATTGTGAGACTCGTTCCATTATAATCCACGGTACTATTTGGACAAGCCTCTAATGTCAGGTCCGATGTATTTGGCGGTAAGGCAAAAGCAGCCACTATGGAAGAGTCGAGGCAGCCGTCAGCATTGACTTGGGTAATAACAAGCTCCGTACCTGCCGGAATCTGGTACCCTTGATAATTAATAAACGAGCCTTGGCAAACCACTGCGTCCACAAAAAGAACAAAATGAGGCGCTTCGTCCACCGTCACCGTCACGACGGAATCGCAGCCAACAGAATTGGTCAGGGTGAAATCCTGGGTTGTTCCAATAGGTATGTTTGTGCCATTGTAATTCGCCGTTGCGCCTGGGCATGCGCGCAAATCGAGCGAACTGGAGGACGTTGGCAAAGCCGTCACGCTTACCACAAGTGTCGAATCGCATCCTTGCGCGGAGGTGAATAGGAAGGTTTGCGAGCCGCCTACCGATATGTTTGTACCGTTGTAGGTGGCAAAACCACCCGGACAAGCGGCCAATTGTAGCGTCCCAAATGCTTGACAACCAAAGTGCAAAAGAAAATCTGCATCGCCTACTACGTTGCAGCCTGAAAGCGTAGTCTGGTCATTCCCAATAACGATGGACCAGCCGGGTGGCAGCGAAAATGGATCCACCGAGAAGGTGTAATTGGTAGAAAGTACGTTCGTCAGCGCGAAATCGCCGTTTGCGCCAGAGGTGGCCGCATCGAACAGCGTCCCATTTTGATACACCACCACCGTCACACCCGAAAGCAGGGTGTCAGCAGCGTCAATCAGTCCGTTGTTGTTTACATCCGACCACACCTGGCCAAGAATATTACCATAGCCTGTGAACAGGTTGAGCGACAGCGGATCGCTCTCGGCAGAACAGCCAAAAATGTCCGTCAATTCAGCCCAATAAGTACCGCTTTGTTGTGCGATGAAATTAGCCGAAGTCGCTCCAGGAATTGGGTTTCCATCCATATACCACTGCCACGAAATGATATTGGGAAGGTTCGGTATGCAAAGCGTGTCGGGGCTGCAGCGGGTATGACAGCCAGCAGGGATGCTTCCTACGGGAGGACCCGGCAGAATAACAGCGTTATTGCTTTTTGCCTCGCATCCAAATTCATTGATGACACGGATATAATAACTGCCCGGGTTTTCCGTGGTCAGCGTGGTGCCGCTCGCCCCGGTGTTCCAGAAAAACTGCCAGTTGGGCGGAGTTGGGCCAGTGTAGGTAATTACGTTCGGGTCACCTGCACAAATCGTAGGGCTGCTGACAAAAAAGCCCGTCGGTACAGGGTTCACCGTCACCAAAAACGGGTCGGAAACAGCGGTACATCCCGTACTCAGGCTTGTCACCGTCACGGAATAAAGATGACTGCCCACGGATAAGAGTGTGTTACGGTCGTCGGTAAAAAACAAAAGCAGGTCATTGCCATTGCCACCAGACCAGGTGTAGGTTCCTGAGCCATTGCTAAAGGCCTGCAAAGCAACATCCTCGCCTTCACAAATCGTCACCGTTGGGTATGCGTTGGCGATCACTTGACCCAGTTCATTGAAAAGCAGGGCTTTAATCAATGCATCTGGTTCCGGATTTATTTCCACATTTACTGCTGGCGGCGAATAAGTACAGCCGTTGGCATCGGTGAGGGTTACTTTATATGATCCCTCCTCCCCGGTACTGAGCGTTTGCGTTGTTGTGTTGCTTCCATCCGACCAAAGATATGAAACCGCACCCGCAGGAGCAGTGAGCGTGATGCTACTGCCTTCACAAATCGGTGCAGGACTGGCGGGACTGATATTGCCGCTCAGGGTGCTGGGTTGCAATGTGATACTACGGGTAAATGTAGCGGTGCAGCCATAAACATTGACTGAAGTGGCCGTCACGGAATAAGTGCCAGCGGGGAAACCGTGATATGCGGTGTTCCCCATGGCGTCATTAGCGGGGCCAGAGGCTGGGTCGCCAAAATCCCAAGTGAGTTCAATGATGTCTGGGTTAGGCGTCGCTGCAAATTCGAGGGCGTTGCCGGCACATCTGGCAGCGGGGTCAGCAAAGACGGGTGGGTCAAAATCGGGAATTTCAATCTGTTTTGTAACGCTGGAAGTACAACCACTCCCGGAGCTTATGGTCAGGCTTACGTTATAGATTCCAGCAGGAGAAAAAGCGTGTGAGGGGTTTTCCAAACTCGAAATATTGTTCGCTCCAGATGCAGGGTCACCAAAATCCCAGGTGTAATTGGTAATGCTTATCCCGGGCAGCATCTCACTTCGATTTTCAAAATCGGTCATCACACTGGGACAAGCAATCAGTTCGTCAAACCGCGCAACGGCATCCACAAATACCGAGTCAAGCACTGTACAAAAGGTCCCGTCCGACAATTCTACGCGCACCAGCACGAGGTATTTGCCTGCATTTGGGTACATGAACGTCGCATCATCACCTGTATCATTACCGAGCACAACACCGCCTGAAATACCTGTCGTCCATTGCGCACTGCCGGGCACATACAGTCCGGTGAGGTCGTTTAGGACGAGATGGATGGAGTCGCAGCGTGGAGTGGGATCAGGCACGATTTGCACACTACCCAATGCACAAAAAGCGCCTCCTCCAGGCAAACCACTTCCTCCAGCTCCACCACCACAATAATTGAACAGCAAGATAGACCCTGCAGTAGCTGCACAGCCGAATGTATTGGTGGCTTGCACGGTATAAGTACCGTATTGGTTGGTATAATAAGTGCTGCCTGTTGCACCCGCTAAAAGGTTGCCATCTTGAAACCATTGGTAAGTATAGTTCCCATTGGTATTGGTCAAAGCCGTGAGCGACACGGTGCTGGAGTTGTTGCAAAAGCCTGTTAGATCGGCTGTAGTGAGCGACACATTAGGGGCATCCCAACTTTCGATGGTAAATACCGATGCGCCTGCACAGCCATTTGCGTCAACAACATCAATGGAATAAACGCCTACGCCCAAATTAACGGTGGCGGCATTGCTCAAGATCGCGCCGGATTCGTTTTTCCAAACATAGCTTGCGTAAGGCGAAACGGTTTGTACCAACGCCGTCGTACCAGAGCATAGCCCGGCTGGATGCTGCGGAACCGGGTCAGGATTCGTCAATACTGTGACTGGTAGTTGGGCGCTCTGGCTGCACACTGACACTGTAACTACATGCCCCCCAGGCTGATTCCAGAAAATTTCCACATTGTTCGTGCCCTGTCCGTCGGAGATCGCGCCAGCAGTCGGCGGGCTTATAGCCCATTGAATATCAACATTTTGAAGGTTTAGCATTGAATAGCTGCCCTTCGAATCTTCACAAACTACCGAAGTTCCGGCAAGGGTTGGCGCTGCAATGGGTGTCGCTACCAAACCCACGGTATCAGACAGACAGCCGAGGCCATCGCTGCTGACCTGGGCAGCCGTGAGCCAGTATGGCCCGGTGTTCCCCCAAGTCACGTTGAGCGGGTTGCCGCTTAATGTTTGCGGCGCCCCTGCGCCATTTCCCAGCGTCCAACGTATGTTCGATCCTGCGGGCAGTCCCGTGGCTTCATAAGTATAGGCCGTCCCGGGGCAAATATTGGTTTCTCCTGAAATACCCGTTGGATCGGCGGGTAAAGCGCGGATGCTGATCGCCCAATCGGCTTCATTTGAACAAGTCAGGTTGGCATCAACGGGTGTTGCTAAAAGCCGATAAACGCCTGGGCCGTTCAGGAACGGAACGTTCGGAGCACTCGTGGCCGCTGGCGAATTCCATGCTGTGCTGCCATTGGGTGCCGTGAGTGTCCAGTTGCAGAGAATGGGAGCGTTGTTAGTGTTCAGCATTGAACTAAAACTGCCGCTCGCGTCTTGGCAAATTTCTATCGGGCCGTTGATAGAAAAGGAGGAAAGGATGCGCACATGAATTAAATCTGCGCCGCCACATCCGAGGTAGCAGTTGGTGTACTGGACATATAGGGAATGGTCAGCTGCGGGGGCGGGGTTGGGCAAAGTACTCCATTCTACCGTAACGCGGTTGGTTCCTTGCCCATCCACGATGGTGCCCCCCGTGGGCAGCGTCCACACAAAGCCCGTGCCGCCAAAGGGTGCAATGGTATACACTTCCGTTGCGCCAGGGCAAACACGTTCTTCTCCCCGTATCTGGGCATTATTTGTAATAATCGGAATTTCGATCACACCAGCCAAGGGGCAGGCTGCGCCAGAGCAAGGCTGTGCCCCCAATGTAATCGTACCGATGGGGCCACCGTTCCATTGCACAGTGATGGTATCTGACATAGGTGTTCCGCCATTGAGCACCGTACCGTCACCACTTACAGTCCATGAAAAAGGCGCGCAACCACTAGCAGAATATGTGACCGTTTCCCCAGGGCAGATGGTAGAAACGCATTCGAGCGTGGGGGCTTTGGCGTTCAGCACTTCCACAGTCATCGTGGTGGTGTCGGCGCAGAGGCAATTGCTGCGGGCGATTAGCCGGACGGTATGGGTGCCAGGAATAAAGTAAGTATGCTGTGGGTTTTCGACCGAACTAGTGCTAAGGTCATCGCTGAAAAGCCATTCATAGTAATCCGAACCACCTGTGCTGAGATTTTGGAAATTAACCACTTGACCTATGCAGACTTGAAGCGGACCTCCTGCTATGGCGGCCGAAGGGCTGCTTGAAAACGCGGCATTCGGCTCTTGGATGACAGTGACACACAATGCATCCTCACCCGAACACCCCGCTGAATTATCGGTAAAGACCGAAACACTTCCTGTCCCGGGGCCTCCCCAAGTAACGGTGATGCTAGAGAAAAATGGAGAATTGACCGGATTTACGACCCAACTAACGGCACCCGATACCTGCCATCCAAATTGCGAGCCAGTACCAGCGGGGTTTTGCACCGAAACGGAATAAGTAACGGTCGTGCCAGGGCAAACTTTTTCGCAGTCATTGCTAATGCCTGTGCTGTCGGCATTGCAGGGAGCAGTATTGCTCGATACTATTTTGAGTGGAGTATAAGGAATCGGCTGAACGAAGAAGCACCGAGTTCCAATGGTAGTATTGGGGTTGTTGCTATTGACAACTGTGACACAATATTGGCCAGGGCAAAGGTTGAACAGGTCTTGGGTCGTCAAGCCGTTTGACCATTGGTAAAAATATGGGTTTGATGGTGGAACAGGCCCTCCTCCCGTCGCAGTAATATCAATGAAACCATCGCAGCCGCAGGTAGGTTGTGCAAAACCTGTAATGACGATGCTGTCTTGTTGGGCAAAACTCCGGACGGTAAAGAAACAGAAGAATAGGAATAAACCCGCCTTGGCCAAGGCTACATAGTTTCGTTGCGGCGTAGCGGCGTTGCGTGAGATGAAGCGGAATAGGCCCGCCTTCGCCAAGACTACGGCGGGCATAGCGGGTAAAGAGCGTAAAAATCGGCTTTTCATAAAACAGGCGTTTGAAAAGGTGTAAAATATTAGTGTAGGAAAGATTACGCGTCGAAGATACGAGAGCTTGGGGGAGACGCTGCCCAGGGAAAGTATACAGAAGCGACACTTTGCCAGATTTTCACTTCATTCCAACTGCCAACCGGCACTGCTCCTTAACCCACTCCCATCTCCGGATTTCCTCCCTTAACCCCTTTGAAATATTCCCAAATATAAGCCATATCTGCCTCCTCATTGTCCGTAGGGTAAAAAAGCACGGGGTCAAAAAACACCTCTTTTTTCTCGTAGTCAAACTTGCACAGACAAATCGGAACGCCCGCCAGCCGGGCGATGTGGTAAAAACCTGTTTTCAATTTGCTCACTTTTTTGCGTGTGCCCTCAGGCGCTATCACGACGTGAATGCG
>CAZPTQ010000086.1:5021-14522 GCA_964589365.1 uncultured Saprospiraceae bacterium | reverse complement strand
AGCCAGAAGATAAATTTGCTGAGTAGGCTGAACATAATCTTGAGTTAGAAAGTAACAAGGGGGCCCAGATTGAAAATTTGTCGCGGAATTGTATTTTGAATTTCTCGAAATCCTATAAGGTTTTTAAAACCTTATAGGATTCAATTGCCTGAAACGCGATTTATTATTTCTCGAAAAAAATTGCGAAATACCTTTTGACACAACCGCTTGTCACTTGAAACTTTTCAGCTCCAACAACGCAACATTCTCAATATGGTGCGTATGCGGAAACATATCCACCGGCCGAACCTTTAGCACGGCATATTTTTCGGACAAAATTTGGAGGTCGCGCGCCTGGGTGGCAGGGTTGCAACTGACATATACAATACGCGGAGCTGCCAAGTCGAGTAAAAATTCCACGGCCTTTGGGTGCATCCCGGCTCGGGGAGGATCGGTGATCAATACATCCGGCCGACCATGTTTTTGTACAAAATCTGGAGATAGCACCGACTTCACATCGCCTGCATAAAAAGTGGCATTCGTAATCCCGTTCAGCCGCATGTTCTCCTCCGCATCAAAAATGGCATCGGGTATTTCTTCGATGCCCACCACCGAGCGACAATACCGCGCAAGGTAAAGCGCAATGCTGCCTGTTCCAGTGTACAAATCGTACACATTTTCATTCCCGGTCAGCCCGGCAAATTCAGCGGCTACATCGTATAAGTGTTTGCCTTGCACGGAATTGGTCTGAAAAAACGACTTGGGGCCGATCTTGAATTTCAGGTCGCCCAGTTGTTCCACTACAAATCCTTTTCCGCTGTAGGTCTGCATTTCAAGGTCGAACATAGAGTCGTTCAATTTCGTATTGATGCAATACACCAAAGTCGTGAGCGATGGAAATTTTTCCAGAATCGCGTCCAAATACCGGGCAATAGCATCGGGTCGGTTTTGGGCAAAACTGACGAGCAGCATTAGTTCGTTCGTAGTGGTAAGGCGCACCATGAGATTGCGTAAAAATCCCTTGTGATGGCGCGGGTCATAGAATTCCAGTTCCTGGTCAAGCCCTATTTGTCGACAGGTATTGCGCAGTTCATTGGAAGGCTCGGCTTGCAGCCAGCATTTTTGGACGTCAATGATTTTGTCAAAGAATCCGGCTTTGTGGAAGCCTAGGCCGTAGAGCTCGGAGGTTTTAAAAACCTCCGAGCTCTCCCGCTCTTTTGAAAATTCCCCCTCCAAAATCCAGCGTTTGTTAGAAAACCCAAACTCCAGTTTGTTTCGATAAAAAACAGTCTCCGGGGCACCAAGAATGGGCAGAAATTCACCGATTTCAATTTTGCCAATGCGGAGGAGCGCGTCTTCCACAACCTTTTGTTTGTGGTGAAGTTGTGCTTCGTAATCCAGGTTTTGCCATTTACAACCGCCGCAAATCGAAAAATGCTGGCAAAAAGCCTCCACCCGGTCGGGCGAGGGCGTTACCAGGTTTTCGATCCTGCCTTCTGCAAAACCGCCCTTCTTTTTTTGCACGAATACATCCACCACGTCGCCGGGTACCGCCCCGTCCACAAAAACGGCCATTCCGTCTTCGGTTCGCCCTACCCCTTTGCCCCTATCCGCAATGCCGTGGATGAAGATATTGGGAAGCGTATATTGCTTTCTTGCCATGTTTTTTTATTAATACTGCTAAAGTGGTGGCACGACTCGAAGTCGTGCCACCACTATTGACGCAAAAGTAGGAAGGCGTGGAGTGGAAATATGTCATGAAACAAGATTTGCCTAAACGAACTCAAAAATTTTTCAAAACCTTCGCACATGGAAATCACAGTACAAGACCTCCGCCAAAAGCTCGAAGCGGGCGAGCAATTCGTCTTCATTGACGTGCGCGAACCATGGGAATACGAAGAATTCAACCTCGGTGCGCAACTTATCCCGCTCAATACACTCGTGAACTCGATGTACGAACTCGATGAGCACAAAGACGATCTAATTGTTTTGCATTGTCGCTCTGGCTCCCGCTCGGGTATGGCCCAGGGCCTCCTGCTCGCCAATGGCTTTAAAAATGTATTGAATCTCAAAGGCGGCGTTATGGCCTGGCAAGAAACTTACGGGAACACTAAGCCATAGGTACTGTTGTAAAGCAAAGTGTGGCATACCTTTAAGGTGTGCCACACTTTATTGAAAAAATGCCTACCAACAACGAACTTCTGCTCCGCGCCAGCCAGACCCTCGAATCCGTGACGGATCCCGAAATCCCCGTGCTCACGGTGGACGACCTCGGCATCATACGCGATGTGCGCATAGCGAACGATGGGGCCTTGGAAGTTGTGATTACTCCCACTTACAGCGGCTGTCCTGCTATGGGCGTAATAGAGGTGAATATCCGGGCTGCCTTGCAAGATGCAGGTTTTGAAAATGTTCGGGTAACAACGATTCTCTCTCCTGCCTGGACGACGGCTTGGATTTCTGAAGAAGGCCGCCGAAAACTTCAGGAATACGGAATCGCCCCGCCCGCGGAGGCAAGTCTCGATAAAAAAGCCTTGTTTGGAGAACGGCGCGCTTTGGTTTGCCCGCATTGTGGATCAACAGACACAGAAATGATTTCGCAATTTGGCTCTACGGCCTGTAAGGCCTTGTTTAGGTGTCAAGAGTGTTTGGAGCCATTTGATTATTTTAAGTGCCATTAGAACGCCCATCCCGCCAACGCCACCGGTTGCACCCATAATCCTCGTAAGCTGAGGGGCGGGGGCGGAGATTTATAAGGAACAATCAGGTTGCCTCCAGCACTCAAACGCCCCTCCAGAAAAAAGTGCTTGCCCCATTTGCGGACAAACCCGAGATCGTAGGTGACGCCGCCAAACCATTCATTTTTCATGCGCATGAAACGGGTCTGTTCGTACACGGCAGAGGTGCTTTCAATCTTGAGTATGTATGGGGCAATCCCACTTATGGTAAAGCTATTGGATTGCGACTCAAGGCGTTTTTCACCTTTAATTTCAAAGAAGCGCAGAGTGGAAACCAGAATACCTGGTTGCAAAAAAAATTGCCACTTGCGTCGGTCCTTATAATAATTAAATCGCCATCCAAGCCTGAAATTGGCTGATTGAAGGGGTAAGTACTCAGGAGCATCGGGCAGTGGTTGGGATTCTATATTTTGCCATCCACTCGATTCGAGGAATCGGCCAGCGTGGTCGAAAATGTCCGTTTTTCGCTGTAAATAGTGTGCAATTTGGTCACCATTAAACAGCCAATCGGGTTGGCTTTCATGCTTTTGAAAGCCAATGGAAAGTTCAAGACTTGATCCCTGTTTAAGTTTATATTCATATGCAAGCCGGGCACTGTTTTGCACCAATGCCGTCAGGTCTGTTTTCAGCGCATGACGGCGTTGGGCGAAAAAAACATTTGGCAGCAAAACCAATAACAGCAAACCTAAATGTCTTGTCATTGCCTGAACGGGTTGGAGAAACGACGGTCGGTGGTGATGTCATTATCGGTCAAGGTGTGCAAAAAGGCAATCAGGTCCTGCTTTTGTTGCACAGAAAGGTGCAAGTTTGGGTCGCCGTTGTGTTGCATTTCGGGGTGCAAATTAGGATGGGGTTTCACCTGGTCGCTGTAAAAATCTACCACTTCTTTGAGTGTTTTGAAACGCCCATCGTGCATATAAGGTGCGGTGAGGGCGATGTTGCGCAACGAAGGAGATTTGAACACGCCTACATCAACAGAGTTGCCCGTGATGTCCGCTATGCCTTTGTCTGCGTATTCCATTTCCAATCCGTTGCAGGCAGCAAATACTTCTTGGAATGGTCGGATGGGCGAATGGCACTTCGAGCAGTTGTTGACAAAAATTACGCGCCCACGGTCTCCAGCCTCCCCTAGTATTGGTAATATTATTGTGGTTGTATCCAATGGCCCATAGTAAGCCTGGGAAATTATAACGGTCTGATTTGTTCCAGTCTGCGTTAAGTCGCCTTGGGTCTTTTCCAAGGCTATATCTAGTAAAGTATTGTGACTTCCAATAGCGCCTACGAACGCTTGAATACACTCTAGCACCTGTTCTTCGGTTGGTTCAAAATCACCGTACACCTGTTTCCACAGGTAAGGATAATAATCCTGAGCGCTTACACGTGCCACTACATCCGTCATTTCCATCCCCATTTCTAAGGGGTTGGCAAAAGTCTGGCGGCTTTGTACAAAAACATCCGGTGCACGCTCGTCCCAGAAAAGAAGTGGCATTTTGCCACTTATATTGCTGTAATGTGCAGAAAAACTGGCAACATTGGCCAAAGGCAGTGAATTACGCGAAGTCAAGTTTCCTTCAATCCCTATACTGAAAGCCACATTGTCGGAAAATGCTTTTGATTGTTTGTGGCAAGACGCGCAAGAAATCGAGCGATCCTTCGAAAGATTTTTGTCGTAAAAAAGCACCCTGCCAAGTCCTGCCTTTTGATTGTCAGCCTGCGCGATGTTCATACCCATCACATTGAGATAACTCGGGATTTTGCGGTGATAATTGTCTTCCGTGGGTATCCCAAAAAAAGCTGCTTCAGTGTCGAGAAATTCCTTTGCCGTATTGGGCAATTCTTGAATCAAAACGTCCGTATCCTGGCTACAAGACACGGCTAGAAAGACTAGACCAAGGAGGTAAATTGTTTTTTTCATGACTTATTTTGTTTGTGTGAAGCCCTAATTTCCATTTGCACATAACAAATGTAACCAAAAAAAATTACGCCATACCCTATATTGACTAAACTAATCTTCTAGTGTGACGAATGCTTGTTCTGATTGAGTGAATCATTTTTGAGCATAAAAACGGCGCGCCTTGGTTTGCCCGCATTGTGGAACAACAGGCACAGAAATAATTTCGCAATTTGGCTCTACGGCCTGTAAGGCGAAAGCAAGCACTTTCTTATCTGCTGCTTTTTACCCATCTCACTACCTGCGTTCGATTCTTTTTCAGAACACGAACCAAGTACACGCCATCGGGTAGCCCTTCAGTCACTAGGGATGTTTCGTCAAATGCCATAAGGCGTAGGCGGCCTTGAAAATCCCAAACTTCCAAAACCAGCTCCGTCGCCGCGCCCGAATTCGCAACCTCGGTGGCTAAACCTCGCACCGTGAAACTGACCGAACCAGGGTTTGGAAAAACAGACAAGGCATCTTCGTTTTCGGTGGGCGAACTAACCGCGATTGTCGCATCAATGCAGCCCGGAAAAACGCCTGAGATAGCACCCGCCGTGTGCAACAATATGGTGTCGAGGTTTGCACCGATATCGGTACCATCGGTGGCGGCCAGATAGTAAGGGCTGGTCGCAGTTAAATGGTAATCGCCACCCTGGCCACCATTGTAGTTCACGAAGCCCACATTTAGCATAGTAGCTGGAAAGAAATTGCCGGGCGGGTAGTTGCTGGGGGTACCACCATTTCCAGATGCCCCATCAGTGATAACATTGTGCGTAAAAACCGCCTGCGGGAAATAAGTGGTGAGGCAGCCGTTACCGATTCCCGTTCCACTGCCGTGCGCGCCATAGTCAGCGTATGAGACGATGTTGTTTCTGAAAATAAAGTCTGGATTGGGGTAGTCAGGGCTGTCAGCATTGAGGAAAGTATTGCCTGTGTTCAGCACCGTATTGTGCTCAAAAGTAAGGTCGTCCACGGGGCCAAGCACTTGAAAAACGCGACCCGAACCATTGCCCCAAACCGTTGGGTTGAGGTCTTCAATCAGGTTGTTGCGTATAAGAATACGTTTCGTTCCAGCGATGGGGAAGTTGCCATCGCGCCCGCTGCTGTTGAAGCCACCAGCGGTATGGCGCAGGATATTGTCTTCCCAAAGCACGTCGTGAACCCTTGCCCAATTGGCGAAGCCATCCTCGCTGCGCGGCGTGAAAAGCACGGCAAAACCTGTTTGTGCGTGTGCCCAATTTTGTTCCAGCACATTGCCTTGCACCCACACTCGCTGCGCGTTTTTCAACTCAAAAATATTTTTTACTGACCAAGGTGTACCAGCATATTCGGGCGACCAAATGGCCCAGGCCAAAGGTTTGAAAAAGTGATTGTTGCGCACTTCGATATCGGAAGGAACGAGGTCTGGGACACTGGGTCTGGCTCCGCCGAACATCACGTTTTCGCCTGCGCCTTCGAGATAATTGTTGACGAGTTTGAATACTGTGCCGTTCCATGCACAGAAGGCTTGGCTGTCTGCGCCGACTTCTTTGCAGTCGCTCACCCAACTATTAACCAAAGCGATGCGGAGGCCGTTTCCGGCAAAAGCTCGGCGGCTGCCCTGTGTAGGATGACCGTGCGCATACACGCGGTCGAAAGTCAGGTCATGTGGCAGGTTAGCTTCACTCGTTTCGCCGTTGCCTATGGCGACGATGTTATAACTGAATGCCGCACTGGCAAACTCCACTCCTAAGAAGTACCAGTGGTGACTGCGGCTTTGGGTGACGATGGCCTGTAAGAAGGGCGGCGCGACGATTTTTGGCAGCACGGAGGCGTAAGCCGGTGTGATGCGCGTGTCGGCGGGAGGCAGAGCAGCGTCGGGAGCGTCAGTGCGCACCGTAATCCAGCCCGCCTTGCCAGGAGATGTTGGTTTTTCGGGAAGGGTGAACGGACCGATATAAGTAGCGCCCGCTTCGAGCAATATGACTGTGCCTGCCTGAGCAACATTAAGCGC
Source organism: uncultured Saprospiraceae bacterium (assembly GCA_964589365.1). Classification (GTDB taxonomy): domain Bacteria; phylum Bacteroidota; class Bacteroidia; order Chitinophagales; family Saprospiraceae; genus M3007. The sequence continues at coordinate 7,876 of CAZPTQ010000086.1, read as the reverse complement.
TGCCTGCAATTCATTATTGTCAAAGTCGCAACCCGCGCCGTTGCACACACGCAGGGTATCGGTTACGAGTGGTACACATGTTTCGAGGAAGACTTGGGGCGGCGTGGGGAATGTCTGTGCGAAGGAGGACAGACTGAAAAGCGTCAGGCAGGCACTGAGGAATTGTCGCATAGTGGGTGACTTTACGCCGTAAGATACTGACACGGCCTTGCCTGCTGCTTTCATAGAGTCGATGTAGTGGAGATCCTGGTTGGCAGAGTATCTTTGGGGGCGTACTCTAAATCATAGGCGGGTTGAACATCAAGGTCATTTAGAAATTGAGATATGCTGAGCTAAACAAACCCCGTCAAGCGCACGCGCTCAACAGGGTTTATATCCTTGCAATTGACCGGCTGACTCAAAGTCACCCGGTCAATAATTTTCGAACTATCGCCCTCTTCCCCCGCCAAAACCACCGCCTCCTCCGCGACGGTCATCGCCGCCACGGCCTCCTCCGCCTCCGCCACGACGGTCGTCACCTCCGCGACCACCGCCACCGCCACGGCGATCGCCACCACGGTCGCCACCACCTCCGCGATTGGCGCGGGCATCATTCTCTTCGTCGGTCGGCATAGTGCCGTCAGGCTTGGCTACAATAGCACGGCGAGAGAGTTTCATTTTACCTGTTTTCGGGTCTACGTCCAGAATTTTAAACTTGACTGTTTCACCCACTTTCAGCACCTCGCTAATGTGCTCGATGCGACGGTGGTCATATTCCGAAACGTGCAGTAAGCCCGTTTTGCCTTTGAACTTGATGAACGCTCCATAATCGGCCAGTTCTTCCACTTCGCCTTCAAATATTGAACCTACTTCAGGCATGAACACAATTTGTTGGATGCGGCCATAAGCCGAGTCGAGTGCTTCCTTGTTTGGACCGAAAATAGCCACTATGCCGCCTTTTTCATCCTCTTCGATGCTGATGGTCGTGCCTGTTTGGCGCTGCATTTCTTGTATGATCTTGCCACCAGGCCCGATGACCGCGCCAATATAGTCGCGCTCAATGCGAAACTCTACCACGCGAGGCGCATGTGGCTTGAGGTCTTCACGGGGGGCAGCAATTGCTTTTGCCATTTCGCCCAGGATGTGCAAACGTCCTTCGCGCGCTTGCAGAAGTGCTTTGGTAAGCATCTCGTATGGCATCCCGTCAATTTTGATGTCCATTTGTGTGCCGCAAATGCCGTTGGCCGTCCCGGTCACTTTGAAGTCCATATCGCCCAATGCGTCCTCGTCGCCAAGAATGTCGGAAAGGATTGCGATACGGCCTTTTTCATCAGCAATAGCGCCCATTGCGATACCTGCTACGGGAGTCTTAAGCGGTACGCCACCATCCATGAGCGCGAGCGAACCGGCGCACACGGTAGCCATGGAGGAAGAGCCGTTGGATTCAAGGATATCTGATACCACGCGCACGGTGTACGCAAAATCTGCTGGGAACACTTTGCGGATGGAACGGGCCGCCAAATTGGCGTGGCCAACTTCCCGGCGACCAGGGCCACGCATAGGCTTCACCTCGCCAGTAGAATAAGGCGGGAAGTTGTAGTGCAACAGGAACTTGTCGTCATGTGGGTCGAGTGCGATGTCAATCAATGCCTTATCCTGCTTGGTGCCAAGGGTAAGCGAAGTGAGCGACTGTGTTTCTCCACGAGTAAAAAGGGCCGAACCATGCGCAGAGGGCAGGTAATCCACTTCGCACCAGATGCTACGCACTTCGTCGAACTTGCGCCCGTCAAGGCGTCTGCTGTCGGTCAGCACCATATCACGGATAACGTGCTTTTTGAGTTTATCAAAGTAGCGTTCGGCAGCCAATTTCCACTCGGCCATGGTTTCTCCGCCAAACTCTTCGAGCACCTTGGCCATCGTCTCGGATTTGATTTCTTCCAGGCGCGTTTTGCGCGTGTCTTTGTCAGCAGCACTGCGGGCAAGGGTGTAAATGTCTGCACTGGCCAGCGCTTCGATGCGCATTTTCAGCGCTTCGTTTTCGGGCACTTCGGGCAATACCCTTTTTACCAGGGCTTTTTCACCTACCAGCGCAGCTAGGCGCTCTTGCGCTTCGATTTGGGTTTTGATGGCCTCGTGTGCGAATTTCATCGCAGCCACAAGTTCGGCTTCTTGGCACTCATCGGCTTCGCCTTCCACCATCGTGATGTCGGTTTTGGTAGCCGCTACAATGAAATCCATATCTGCCGCTTCAAGGGCTTTACGACCTGGATTGATGACGAACTCACCACCTATCCGTGCCACGCGAACCTCGGAGAAGAGGGCTTCAACCGGGATGTCGCTCACTGCAACGGCAGCAGAGCAAACCAGACCAGCCAAAGCGTCTGGCATGATGTCCTTGTCTGCACTGATGAGGTTGATGATTACCTGAGTGTCGTTCATGTAGCCATCAGGGAAGAGCGGGCGCAGGGCGCGGTCCACAAGACGGCAGATGAGGATTTCGTAGTCTGAAATCCGGGCTTCACGGCGGAAGAAGTTGCCCGGGATACGGCCTACGGCGGCGAATTTCTCCTGGTAATCCACTGAGAGTGGGAAGAAAGGTTGGCCTTCTTTGGCCTTTTGAGCACTGACAATCGTGCAAAGAAGCATCGTGTCGCCCATTTGGAGCAACACGGCGCCGTCGGCTTGCGCGGCTAGTTTGCCCGTTTCGAGTGCGATCTCACGTCCGTCAGGTAGGTTGAACGTGATACGCATCGGGATTTGCTTTCCCATTGTTTAAGAAATTGATTGTGCCCGGTTTACCCGCCGAGGCCCCGAGGTCTCGGGGCGAAGGCGGGATTGATGCAGAAGTACATGCCGAATCAGACGGTAGGGAAATG
>CAZPTQ010000086.1:0-5011 GCA_964589365.1 uncultured Saprospiraceae bacterium | reverse complement strand
ATTAATGATGAATTATGAATGATAAATGATGAATTCTGCACAAACAAGTGATTTCTAAATTCATCATTTATCATTGATAATTCATCATTCCAAAATGCCGGCTTCTTTGTGTGGGGGAACATTAATCCCCGTTTTTGGCAAGTATTTCCCATGTCTGAGGGGCATTTTCAGCGAAAAGCGCATTGCTCTGCACAAACCCGGACGGGTGAAAAATATCTGAACGTCCCTTTACTCAGGACGGATTTATTAAGGTAGGCGGGCTTCAATGACGGTCTTGGGAGGGATGTAAAAAAATCCGCCCCAATTCATTGAACCGGGACGGATTTTTGCAAACTTGTTTATTTACGCAGACCGAGCTTTTCGATGAGCGCGCGATATTTGTAAATGTCGTTTTTGGCATAGTAAGCCAAGAAACTCTTGCGTTGTCCTACCATAGTGAGCAGGGCGCGGCGTGTGGAGTGGTCTTTTTTGAATTTGCGGAGGTGATCCGAAAGGCACTCAATGCGGTAGGTAAGAAGTGCTACTTGTACTTCCGTGTTGCCCGTATCGTTGGGCTTTTCGCCATACTTCGCTACGATTTCGGCGATTTTCTCTTTGCTGTAATAGACTGCCATTTTTTCAATGATAAATGATGAATGTTGAATGATGAATCGCCGAATAATGCAGGATGAAATACGATTCATCATTCATCATTCATTATTCATCATTGCCAGGTAGCGAATTTCCGAGGGTCAAACGGCAGTTATTGCCTATCCATCCGCTTTTAGCGGGGGCAAAAGTAAGGCGATAGTTTATGAATTCAAAGGGAATGTTCCCAAAAATTTTGAGAAGAGGGGGATATTTGGCTGGGTTTCCAAAGATAATTTTTAAAATCCCAACGCCGCGCGCATTTTGAAATAAATCTCGGTGTTCTCGTAAATCCCCGAAAACAACTGCGCCTGTGGGCCGTAGGCAAACACGGGCACCATTGCGGCGGTGTGAACTTTGGTAGAATAGGATGGCTTGAACTGCTTGCGAAACTCTGACTGCGTAAGGGCAAGGCCGCCGCACTCATGATCGCCCGTGACGACAACAAGGGTTTCGCCATTGGAAGCGGCGAACTCCATGGCCGCCTGTACCGTTTTGTCAAAATCGGCCATTTCGGCACGAAGCCATTGTTGATTGTTGGAGTGGCCGGCCCAATCAATTTGGCTGCCTTCCACCATCAAGAAGAAACCTTTTTTAGAACGTTTTTCCAGAAAATTGCAAGCCAAACGGGTGGCGCGTGGCAGATAATCGCGTCCTGCGGAAGCCGTGATTGGTTCCATTTCATTGGTGAAATTCACAAAAGGCTGGGAGCCATCGAGCGGAAGATTATTAAAACTAGTGCCGCGCCGAACCACATAACCACGCGCCAGCAGCGAGTCCACCAAATTTCTTTTGTCAGGGCGCAGATTGAAAATATTTTCGCCGCCTGCGATCAGACAATCGAAAGGAGTACGAAGGTAATCAAGCGCAATATCTTCCGTAAATGCCCTAAGCTCACGGTGGGAGATAAAGCATGCAGGCGTGGCATGGGTGGCTGTGCAGGTTGTCACCATCCCTGTTGCAAAACCCAAGCGGTCAAGGTCTTCGAGGATAGTAGGACAGGGGTGATCGTCGGGGGGCAGTACACCGATGGCGCCAAGTGTAGTCTTTTCACCGCAGGCAAACGCCGTAGCGCCTGCTGCCGAATCCGTTACCAGAAAGTCGTATGCGTGGCTCTTGTGAAAACCCACTACGGGGAACTTCTCGAAAACAGTTTTGCCCACGCCCATCCAGTAGATATGCGCCGACACTTGCGCTGCTGCCATACCATCGCCAATGAGGAATATAATGTTTTTAGGCCGATTAGAAAACTTAACCGCTTGAAAATCAATAGTTTGCTTGTTGGAAGAAGCACATGAAAAACCGCAACTTGCAATAAGTAAAAGGCAAAAGGTAGAACCCGGAAAGAAGGGCGTGAGGGCTCTGTTTTTCATTTTAAATTCTCCTGTTTTGCGGTTTTGCGGTTTATTAGTCTACACCAATAGTCCATCTTTCATCTCAAGACAACGGTCAGAGAGTTCGGCCAATTCCTTATTGTGCGTCACGATGACGAAGGTTTGGCCATAATCGTCGCGGAGTTGTCGGATGAGTTGGTGGAGGTCTTTGGAAGCAGTGGAGTCGAGGTTTCCTGTTGGCTCGTCGGCGAAGATAATATCGGGCTGGTTGACGAGTGCTCGAGCCACAGCAACGCGCTGCTGCTCGCCGCCAGAGAGTTGCATGGGCTTGTGCGTGAGGCGGTCATGAAGGCCGAGATAGTCGAGTAGTTCTTCGGCACGGCGTTTTACGGCTGAATCGTTTTTGCGCTGAATGTAGCCGGGAATGCACACGTTTTCAAGTGCCGTGAATTCAGGCAACAAATGGTGAAACTGAAACACAAACCCGATGTGACGGTTACGGAAAGCGGCCAACTGGTTGGCATTCAATGATTTAATGCGCTGACCAGCAATGCTCATCTCGCCTTTATCGGCCCAATCGAGCGTACCAAGGATATGTAACAGGGTGCTTTTGCCCGCGCCGGACTTGCCGACAATACTCAGGATTTCTCCCTTGGGGATTTCGAGATTCACCCCCTTGAGGATTTCGAGCGGGCCGTATGATTTGTGGATGTCTTTGGCTTCAAGTACCATGTGGGCAAAGGTCGGAAAAAGTTCACAGCTTCTCCCCAAAAGCCAAATCCCCGGCATCGCCCAAGCCGGGCACGATGTAAGACTTGGCAGTCAGTTCCTCATCCACTGCGCCCGCCCAAATACGGGCTTTGGGCCAGCGTCTGCGAACGGCTTCCAACCCTATAGTACTGGCAATCACTGTGGCCACGTGCAACGAGGCCGGTTTGCCAAATCGTTCGAGTCCTTTAATTGCCAGATTTACAGATGCCCCGGTGGCCAGCATCGGGTCGGAGAGGATGAGTACACAATCATCAAGGTTAACCTTGCTCATATAATCCAGTTGTATTTCGAAGGATCCGTCCTTGTGGTGTTTGCGGTAGGCTGCGATAAATACGTTGTCGGCTGCGTCAAAGTAGTTTAACATGCCCTGATGGAAAGGCAGCCCTGCTCGGAGTATGGTTGCCAATACAATACGTTGTGGCGGGAGCATGACGGTTGCAGCACCGAGCGGGGTTTCCACAATAACGGGTTCGTATAAAAGTGTTTTGGAGATTTCGTAGGCCAATACCTCGCCCACACGCTCCAGATTGCGGCGAAAACGCGAACGGTCTTGCTGGGTTTCCGCATTGCGCAGTTCTGCGATAAAGCGGTTGGCGATAGAGTCTTGTGTAGCGAGGTTGAAAACCATCTGTGGTGATTGGTAGAATGGTGATTCGTGGATTGGTGAGGTAGATTTTCTCACAAAACTACAACTTGTCCGTATGGTTTTCCTACTTGGAAATTGATGCGTTGGGTTTCTGCTTACCTTTCGGCAATGTTTTGAACTAGCAGAAAAATGAGAAAACTATTCATTCTTTTAACTTTTCTCTTCCCTACAATAGCCCAAGCGGCTTTTGTTACGGGGCAAATCCGCAACGCCGCACCCGGTACTCAAGTCGAAGTGCTCGTACCAAAGCGTTACATAGATGGGCACGACGGGCACTACCCGGGTATACTGGACGGTCAATCACGTTTTTCAATCAAGGCTGCCTTGTCAGAACCTCAATTGGCATTCCTGGTTTTCAACGACGAAAGTCTGGCTATTTTCCTTTCTCCCGATGATTCTTTAGTGCTCAAAATCGATGCATTTCAATTTCCGCTAACCATTAATTTTGGGGGGAAAGCAGCTGCAAACAATCGCCTTCTCTCGGAATATCTGCATCAAAATCCGTTGGATTTCAACGAGTTCAACAACATTCGCTTCAAAATTGGTCAATACTGGGCAGCAGTCGAAATGCCGCTCAACGAGCTGATGGAAACGCTTTCCCCGACTGAATTCAAAGCCTGTTTTGACAGCTTAAAAACGGCATCAATTGCGCTATATGAAAAATCGGAGCAAGAACATCCCGGAGCTGTTTCGATGGATTTTGCCCAATGGCTCAACGCCGAAATCACTTATTTCTGGGCATATCACCTCCTTGTATACGGACATGTGTACGCTGGTCGGCACAACATTCAGCCCGATTTTTTTGACTTTCTCTATGAAGCACCCATTATAGGCGAATCACTCGGAAGCGACTGGTACCGACAGTTTTTGCTTGCATTCATGGCGCGGCAACAGACCAAAGCAAGTAGTGAGCCAGTAGATTTTTGGGCAGGTCAGTATCAACTTGCTGGCAAACTTTTGAGTGGGAAGCCGCTTGCATTTTTCCGTTCGGAAATAATCAGCACCGCTTTTTCAGCAGAAAAATACCGCGAATTGCTCCCGCTTTACACCCATTTTTTACAAACCAACGAATATCCAGCTTACGACGAAAAAATAGAGGGGCTGTATCAAAAATATGCTCGTGTGTTACCCGGTTCGCTTGCACCAGCTTTTGAGACCACCGATGGGCTGGGAAATGAAATCAGTCTTTCACAACTTCGTGGAAAGGTGGTGTATCTCAATTTCTGGGCGAGTTGGTGCGGCGCTTGCCTGCGAAAAATGGAGTTCATGAATGAATATGAATCCGAACTTGCTGCAAATGGAATTGTAATTGTGAACGTATCTATTGACGAAAGTGCCGCAAACTGGCGGGCTGCCCTGTCTGAGTATAAATTTAAAGGCAGACACTTGTTGGCTTCTGCAGGTCAAGGTAGAAACATTGCAGTGAGTTTTGGTGTGGAGGCTATACCGCAGTATTTTATCATCGGGCGAGATGGCAATTTTGCGGACAAAGCCACCAATAGTCAACCTGTTGATATCCGGCAGCAACTCTTGCGCATAGCTGGGAAGCAATAGAAACAAAAATGCCCTGCTGTCCAAGGACAACAAGGCATTTTGCTAATTTGAGTTGGCACCGACCTACTCTCCCGGGACA
>CAZPTQ010000085.1:8680-22272 GCA_964589365.1 uncultured Saprospiraceae bacterium | reverse complement strand
ACTCATTCACTCATTCACTCATTCACTCATTCACTCATTCACTCATTCACTCATTGGTATCTCAATGCTCACCATCGTCCCCTCGCCCAGCACCGAATCCCACTCGATGGTGCCTTGCAGGAATTTCACCCTCGACTCGATGCTCGACAGCCCCAGGCCTTTTTGGGTTAGTGCTTTTTGCACGTCGAAGCCCGTCCCGTTGTCTTCTGCGATGATGGCGAGCGTGTCGTCACGGCGGATGAGTTGAAGCAGCAAGTGGTCGGCATGGGCGTGTTTCACCACGTTGTTGGTCAGTTCCTGGATGATGCGGTAAATCGTGATGGACTGGGTAGGGTCGAATGCTGCATCCATGCCTACCATCTCTAAGTCGCAGTGAAGGCCTTGTTTTTCAAGGTCTTGCGCGAGGTCTTCGAGCGCACCGGGTAAACCTGAGAGCGCAAGGGCGCGGGGCATCATGTTGTGCGAGATGCGGCGCACCTCGCCGCAGGCATCGTCAATGAGGCGGTTGGTTTTGCCAAAAATGACCGATTCGTTTGCGGCTTGGCCGAGGGCATTGAAGTGCGATTTGACGGAAGTGAGCAGCCCGCCCAAACCATCGTGCAAGTCGGCTGCAATGCGGCTGCGTTCTTTCTCTTGGCCTTCGATCATGGCACTCAGGGCCGTGAGTTTGCCCGCTTGTTCCAACTGCACGATTTGCTGTTGTTGAAGTGCCGACTCCTGTGCGGCTATTTTTTTGTTCGCCCGGATCCTTTGGCGCAAGCCAAAGAAAATAACCAGCGACAAAAGCCCCAAAAGCCCCGCTCCTCCCATGAGCCAGTTGCGTTCGAGCGTACGCTGTTTCAGGTCCAATTGGTTGATTTTGAGTTCGCTGGCCTTTTGCACCACGTCAAATTTGGTCTGCATTTCCTCCATGAGCGCAAGGCGGTTTTTCTCGACCACCGAATCCCGGATTGCGGATGCTTCCTGCAAGGAGTTGTAAGCATTGGAGTATTTCCCCAAGGCGTGTTCTGTTTTGGACAGCTCTTTCAATATCTCAAAAACCCTTTCCCGTTGGCCGAAATGCCGGGCCATAAGCAAACCTTCGCGCAGGTATTTTTCCGCCGCCTGAAAGTCTTTCTCTGAAGCAGCAATGGTGCCCAGTAACTGATATGTGGAGGGAGCGTACTCCACATTCTCTTTCCCAGCGTAGATAGCTACTGCTTTTTCGAGTTCAATTTTTGCCTCGTCCAGTTTTCCGAAAGTGTAGAAAACTTGTCCGAGCAAGGTGTGGCAACCTGCCACGTCGTCGCGGCGTTTGAGTTTTTCATAAATCGAAAGTGCTTTTTGGGTGTTTGCAATCGCTTCTTCGTATCGGCTGCTGCTGCTGTACAGGGCGGCCAGGTTTTGATAGGTGGCGGCCATGGCCAGCGTATCCTTCAATTGTATTTTGAGGGCTAAGGACTCTTTGTAAATCGCTTCTGCCCGCTCGTATTTGCCCTGGGTTCGGTATACGATGCCGATGTTGTTCAGCACTTTGGATAGATTTTCGGACTGGCCTGATTGCTTGTAAATATCGTAGGCCGCCAGGAAGTTTTGCAGCGATTTGTCCAAATGGCCCAAGTTATGGTGGGCAGTACCAAGGTTGACATGAAAATCTGCCACCGCTTTTTGGTCGCCCTTTTTCATGGCCATCTCTAAGCCTTCCTCGAACAGTTGGATAGATTCCTCTCCCCTTCCCAGGATATCAAGTGCGCTGGCTTTATAAAAAACAAACAAACTCAGTCCCTTGTCAAATCCAAGCCTACGGCTGAGCACAAGACCTTTTTCGGCGGTTTCGAGTAGGCCTTCTGATTGGTCTTGCGCATACATGGCTCGAAATAATTGCCGGTAGGCCATCACCCGGTTCGTATCGTCGGGCATGGCCTTGAGGGCATTTTGGAGGCTGTCAATGGATTGAGAAAACACCACTGCTGGGAAGAGGAGCAGCAGCCGGAGGAGCAGTTTTTTCATAGAAACGAAGTCATTTCAACAAATCAAACTCCAGTGCCGACTTCACCAGTCCGGCGGTATTGCGGGCATTGAGTTTGAGCAGCAAATTGCGGCGGTGCGTTTCCACGGTGCCGAAACTGATGAACAATTCTTCGGCGATTTCGGAGGTCGTCTTTTCGTCCACGATGAGTTGGAGCACCTGTTTTTCGCGGCGCGAAATGGTGGGGAAGGGGCTGGCGGAAGGTTTCGTGGGTTTGTTCGAAAAACTGCTCATCAGGGATTCCAGCACGTCCTCGCTGAAGGCCTGTTTTCCTTCGGCGACTTTTCGGATGGCTTCCAACACCTCATCTTTTCCGGCGTTTTTCAGCAAAAAACCGAACGCGCCCTGCTTGAGCATCGCTTTCACCAGACTGAGCTCGCGCATCATCGAAAGCACCAGCACCTTCACTTGTGGGTGGCGTTCTTTCATGAGCCGGCAACATTCCAGCCCATCCATTTCGGGCATATTGATGTCGAGCAGCAGCACGTCAGCAGGGGCCGCGTCGAGCTGTGCAAGGGCTTCGCGGCCATTGGCGGCTTCGCCAACGCACTAGCATATCCTCGGCCTCGCGCAGCATGAGCAGCAGCCCATCAATCACAAGTCGGTGATCGTCGGCAATAAGGATTTTTATCATGAGGAGTTGATGATTTGTTTATTTGGGGATTGGTTCGCTAAAGCTTGGTGTCCATCTCCGCGTTTGAAGCGCATGAATGCCAAGCTTAGGGCCATCCCCAAATCCCCCAAATCCCCAAATCCCCAAACAAACAATCACTAGTTCACAAGCATACCAGCGCGGTATTTGTACCACAAAACAGCCACCTGTTTGCTTTCTTTTTCGCCCGTGGCAAATTGGGCGAGGGTAGCAAGCGTGATACAACTGGGGTTCACTTTGTCTGGGTTTTCATCCAGCACAGCATTGACATAGTTGGTGAGCGATTTGTAACTGAGCATCACCCCTGTGGCTTCTTCAATAAGCCATGCTAAGGTGTGTGCTTTGCTGTGCGGGATTTTTGAAATGGGTTCGCCAAAGGCTTTGGCATGAACATCGGAGAGTAAAGAGCGAAAGACGTAAAATTCTTTTGCTTGCATGATAGGGGCGGCGATTTAGGTGTGAATGATTCGGGAGGCGTTGCAAAAATCAATATTTCCAACGGATTTCCAAAATAATTCCATTTCATTTCCAAAGCGTGAACTCATTTCGGAGAAATCTTTGTCCCTCTTTATTAAATTCATCAATTTCAAACCCTTTTCTAAATGTTCTCCAATATGAACAAAACGATTTTTTCCCTATCCATTTTCGCATTTTTCCTCAGCGTTTGCGCTGAAAAAACCAATGCCCAAGCCAGTGGTGCCAAACCGGAGCTTTTCATGTATCGCCACAATGGCAGTATAGGCGGTTCGCCAGCGCCAGCGGCCACAGGCAACACCTTAGGCACGATTCAATGGAGAGGCCTTACCGCCGTAGGCTCTGTGCTGGAAGGAGCCACCATCAGATCCGTCGCGACCCATGTATCGCCCGGCGTTATGAGTGCCAATATGTTTTTTAGCACAAGGAGCGCAGCAGGATTGACCGATAAAGTGATCATTACCCCGGAAGGCCTGGTGGGCATCGGCGAGATGAACCCTGTGTTCCATCTGGATGTGTTGGGAAATACCCACACCAGTGGTCGGTTTTGGGGTCGCATTCACTATGATTTGGACCTCGGCAATGCAAACGATGTGCCCAACGACTACATTGACGAATCCTATTTCGAGCGGAAAAACCGCTTGGCTTTGGGCCTAGCTGCCAATGCTTTCGCTGACGGGGGCACCTTAAGCCTCGCGCCCGGCGGCAACAGCCTCGACCGACAGATTTACACTGGCGGCAACGACGGTCTCTGGACGCGCTCTCAGGAGCTCACCGGATTGAATAGCTGGGCTGCCTGGGAAAAAATCCTCACCAGCGGCGACATCAATGGCCGACCACACATGGTAGCACGTTTTACCCCGCCTGGACCGGAATCGAGTAGACTGCGCGACGGCCAAATTTTCGACAACACCACAAACGTCGTGATTGGAGGCTTCCTGCCTGCTCCCGCTGTTCCTGCACCAGTGTTTGACGTCTTGGACGTATTGACCGTAACAGGCCGTGCGCGTGTGGATGGAAACACCCATATCAATGGCAACACAGGTATGGGTACTGCCCCTACTGCCAATCGCCTGGAAGTATCGGGAACCAGCCACTTCGACGGCGGCAACATGGGCCTGGGCACCGCGCCTACCGCCAATCGCCTGGAGCTTTCTGGGAACAGCCGCTTTGCAGGCAATGCCACTGTTGCAGTAGGTGTTCCTGGTACGGGTAATTTGACTGTGGAGAATGCCCTTCAAGTGAACGGCAACGGTCGAGTGAATGGGATGCTCGTTGTTGGAAACCCTCCTTCTGTTCCTATCGTGCCTGTTCAACATGAGCTGTATGTCAACGGCAGCATCATCGCCGAAGAAGTGGTGGTCAAGTTGCAAGGCAACTGGCCTGACTATGTTATGGAGGAAAATTACAAACTCAAGCCACTCTCAGAAGTAGAGGCATTTGTTCAAAAAGAGAAACACCTCCCGGGTGTGCCCTCCGCAGTAGAGGTGGCTGAAAACGGTATAAGCCTCGGCGAAATGCAAAAAACGCAAATGGAAAAAATTGAAGAGCTGTATCTGCACATGATTGCTATGGAAAAGCGGATGAACGCACTCGAAGCAGAGAATACGGCTTTGAAAGCCGAACTGAAAAGCAGCAAACAATAATGATCGCCCCTTAAATTTCAAAAGACATGAAAAAGTACCTATCATTTTTGTTGCTAGCATTGCTGGTATGCTGCTTGAACTTCGTAGTCACGCCTAGCTATGGCCAGGAATGTGGAACGGCATCATATTTCAAAACCATTCAGTCTCTATATCCTGAATTGCTGGAAAAACGTGCCAAGATGGAGCAGCAGATTAAAGAGCAACAGGGAAAGTATGCTGTAACCGGCTTGATTACCATACCTGTCGTAATACATGTGGTATTCAACAACGCTGCAGAGAACATTTCGGATGATCAAATCTATGAATCTCTGGCGGTGTTGAACGAAGATTTCAGAACCTATAATCAGGGTATAACCGCAGTAAACGCTGCCTTTCGACCCTTGATTTCAGATATTGAAATTCAGTTTTGTCTGGCCTCCGTTGACCCCAATGGAGACCCGACATCGGGTATCACCCGTACAGCAACAACGCATGGCCCTTTTCCCGTTCCAGCAAGTACAATAGCATTCGACGATGTAAAACATGCATCCGCTGGTGGTGCAGACGCATGGGATACGGATGATTACCTAAATATGTGGATTTGCGACATCAGTGGTGCGGGCGGTTATGCCGTATATCCCGGCACATCACCAGCAGACCAAGATGGCATTGTGATTCAATTCCTAAACAATGCTTCTTTTGAACGGGGTCGAGTAATGACCCATGAAGTTGGACACTGGCTGAACTTAATTCACATCTGGGGCGACGACCATGACGACCCGGATACTTGTTCGGGTACCGATGAAGTAGCAGACACTCCAAATGCAGCTCTTCCGAACGGTGGGTGTCCTAACTTCCCACTCATAAGCTGTACCAACGGTCTAGATGGCGATCTTTTTTACAACCACATGGACTATACGGATTCCGACTGCAGGGTCATGTTTTCAAGCGGTCAACGAGACAGGATGCGCGCACAGTTCATGCCGGGCGGGCTACGGGTTGGGCTGCTTACTTCCAATGGCTGCGGTGGCGCTTGTCCACGGGCTTATTATGTTACAAACGATTTTAACGCTGATGTAGAAACACTGGAAGCGAATGACATGATTTATGCTTGGAACACCATTTCCGGCAGCTCGGATATTGTGTACGACTCAGGAGAAAGCATCTTCCTCAAGCCACCCTTTCACGTTCAGAATGGCAATCGCTTCAGAGCATTTATTGATGGTTGTACGGGTCCAAAACCGGAAGGGCGCAGCAGGGAAATGACACGGGCTTCTGCCTTTACGGTTGCCCCCAACCCTTTCCGCGATTTACTGTCCGTACAGTTTGAGATTTCAAAAACCTCGACTGTCACCGTTCAGCTCAGCGATGCTTTTGGGCGGCTTATTACAGCGCCGATAAACAATCAGACGTTTGATGCAGGCCAGCACGCTATTCAACTGGCCTCTGGGCAATTACCCCCAGGTTTGTATTACGTCATGCTCAGTACCCCCGATGGCCGTAGAGTCCAAAAGGTAGTGAAGAGCGATTGACCGCGTTTTTAGAAGAGGCTTGTGTCAAAAGGTGTTCCGCAATTTATTTCATGAAATAATATTTTGCGTTTCTGGCAATTGAATCCTATAAGGTTTTAAAACCTTATAGGATTTTGCGAGATCAAAAATAAAATTCCGCGATAGATTTTCAACCTGAACTTTTGACACAGCCTCTTCTTTTTCTCACTAAAAAACAACACGATCCCCGATATGAAAAATTTACCAATGCTGCGCACAGCAATACTGCTGGCCATCCTCTTGAACTGGGGAAGTGTGCTCAGTGCCCAAATGACTGAGCAGGAGCAACAGAACCTGCAATTGCTCGCATACGAGTTCAACCAAGAATTTCTAAAAGACCAAGTGGCTGTAAAAGCATACATCAAAAAATACGGCCTATCCGAAGACTATCTCACCGGAAAAAACGGCTTGCAAATCTGCGCCATCGAAAATGGGATGCCATTGTTCAGAGGCATTGCCAACGACGGTTCTGTCAGGACAATCTCGGCCGACAATGTAAAAACAGGTGGCGGTATGGGCTTGACGCTCTCTGGAGCCGGGCAAACACTCGGGGTCTGGGAAGCTTTTGAGACCGGCGGCAGGGCCGCAGTTATGACCACGCACCAGGATTTTGGTGGAAGAGCAACTATGGGCGCTGCGCAAAACAATGTGCTGAGCAGCCATGCAACCCACGTTTCTGGCACCATCATAGGCGACGGCTTTAGCAGTGCCGCAGCAACCGGATTTGCAGATGCTGCCAATTTGCTCTGCTTTGATGGCTCCAACAATCTTGCCGAGATGACCACAGCAGCAGGTGCAGCTACCCCGATACGTGCTTCTTGCCATTCTTATGGTTTTTATCGCGGTTGGGATAATTCCCGATGGCTTGGAGATATGGCTTTTGAAGATTGGGCCTTCGGCGCTTACAACGCAACAGCGCGTGCCTGGGACGAAATGGCATTCAACACCTCTTTTCATTTGGCGGTAAAAGCCGCAATGAACGAACGCGGGGATGCGGGTATCCCTGCAGGCACGATGCACTTGCACACAGCCACCAATACCATGGAAATTGATGCCCACGAACAACAGGACGGTGGCGCCGATGGTTTCGACTGTATTCCTTTTGAAAGCACGGCTAAAAATATCCTCACGGTTGGGGCTGTATTCAAAATCCTGGGAGGATACGCGAATCCGGGAAGCGCAACCTCGGCTGGTTTTAGCGGTTTTGGGCCTACTGACGACGGCAGGGTTAAGCCCGATGTCGTAGCGGCAGGGGTCAGCTTATCGTCTTGCGATACCCTTAGCAATACTGACCACTCTCCAAAAAGCGGCACTTCCATGGCGACGCCTTCCGTAGTCGGTGGGATTGGGCTGCTGCTCGAACACTGGCAGAATACGCTAACAGGAGTGCCAAGAGCCGCTACCATGAAAGGATTGCTGATTCATCAGGCGGACGAATGTGGCGCCAACGATGGCCCTGATTATCAAATGGGTTGGGGTCTTGTCAATATTTCTGATGCTGCAGAATTTATCACTGTTGACAGTTACGAAGGCTGTGATCAAATCATTGAAGGATCCGTAGCGGCAGCCAACACTTTTACATACACGACTTCCAGTACTGGACTATTTCCGCTCAAAGTCACGGTTGTTTGGGCCGACCCGCCACCGCCAGTTGCCAGTGTGAATACCGGTACGATTAATCCGGCAGGCGTTTCCTATCTGGTAAATGACTTAGACCTGCGCGTGGATGATGGCGTTTCTACTTTTTTCCCTTGGACGCTCGACCCTGCCAATCCTGCAAACGCTGCGACAACCGGGGACAACAACCGCGACAATGTGGAACAGGTGTTGCTTCTCAGCCCTACTGCAGGCATCTACACCATTCGTGTTGTGGCCCCAGCCGCGCTGACTTCAGGTCCACAAAACTTTAGTCTGTTCGTTAGCGGCAACGACGCTACCGCCGACAATGCGACGTACAGTTTCCTGACCATCAATGACGAGCGGACCTATGCCGTCCGTCAAAACCTGACGTTTGGCCCTGCTTTTGTGGTCACCAACCCAGGCGACGTAAAAGGTTACGCCGGCAACTCTATCAGACTCGTTCCGGGTTTTCACGCCCAAGCAGCAAGCAGGTTTCTGGCAAAAATACTGCCCGGTGGAGGTTGCGGCGGTTTCACGGGCGATTTGAAAGCGGACAATTACACAGGGCCTCGCCCAATTGCCGGGGAATTGGAAGAACGGCAACAGATATTGGAAGAAAAATCAAATCCCGGAACGGTGCTCGATTTTCAAGTATTGCCCAACCCGACAAGTGATTTTTTCAACATTAAATTTGACATCGCCGAGCGCGAATCTGTTTCGCTTCGATTGTTGGATGCTTTTGGAAAACCGGTTTATCAGTGGTACAACCAAGAAATATTCGAAGTTGGCGAACATACGGTGCAATCGGACAAGGTACATCTCACACCCGGCATTTATTACGTCGAGATCAGAACCTCTTCTGGCAGAAGGGTTCAGAAATTGATGAAAGTGTAGGCTTTAAAAGTTTGAACTTATTGACCGTGTTTTCAGCAGTTACACTTTTCAAAAAGTGTAACTGCTTTTCCTTCTTGTTTTAAAAAGCAACACACAATATCCACAATATGAAAAATAGAATCTACCCACTCAGCCTGCTCGTGTTGGCGACGTTCGCCATTTGGGCGAGTGCCCAGCATTGGAACATCCTGATGCCATCCTTCAAACTGGACGCGCAAAAAGATAGGATGAAAAAAATGTCTTTGGCGCAGACCATCGAAGGCCGCTTCGAACAGGAATTCTTGATGACGCGCGACCCTGCCACCAACACCATTCCCAGAGAAAGGCTGCTTACGGCCTACCGCATCGCGCAAGAAAAACGCGCACTGATGGCCTTGGCCGAGCGTGCCATCCCCATCTATTGGCAAGAGCGCGGCCCCAACAACGTGGGCGGTCGAACCCGAGGTCTCATTTTTGATGCCAACGACCCCACGGGACACACCGTGTGGGCAGCGGGTGTGGCAGGTGGACTTTGGCGCACGACCAACATTCAAGTCGCTGCGCCCACCTGGATTTTAGTGGATGATTTTTTTGCAAATCTTGCTATCATGACTATAGCGCAAGACCCCTCCAATGCCAACCGGATGTATTTCGGGACAGGCGAAGAAAATTTAAACTTTGGCGACCCAGTGCGCGGCCTGGGGATATGGCGCTCTATGGATGGCGGTGTCAATTGGGCGCGACTCCCAGGGGCATTTGCCAATGTTTACAAAATCGTGATCGCCAACGATGGTACGGTATATGCGGGAACCGATGCAGGTTTGCAGATTTCGACAGATGGCATTAATTTTTTACCCGTCGCGCAAGTGACCGGTTTTGTTCCTGATGTTGAAATTGCCGCTAATGGAGATGTCTTTGCAACCCAACTTGGAGGGAATATATTTCGACTTCAAGCGGGTACTTGGATAGCCCTAAACAGCCCCAACTTTCCTGCAGGATTTCGCAGGATCGAAATCGCTTGTGCTCCAAGCAATGCTTTGACTTTGTACGCTTCCTTCGGGAAAGCCGCCGCCCCTAACCAAGGAATCTGTCAGGGTGTGTTTTTGTCCACAGACGGTGGAGGCACGTGGCAGACTCAAACCGTGCCGCCCGCTTACGGTGGACAGGCTTGGTACAATTTCGCTATGAGTGTTGACCCCAACAACGCAAGTCGGCTCTTTCTAGGGGGGCAAGGGCTTTCGGTGTCTGGAGACATGGGTAGCACTTGGACGCAAGTGATGGGCGTACATGCCGACCACCATACTGTAACCTTTAGGCAAGGCAATTCCAACGAGATAGTTTTCAGCAACGATGGTGGTGTTTATTACTGCACAAACGGGACGAATGCCAACCCGACACTCGCAGCCAGGAACAATCTCTACAACGTAACGCAGTTTTACACCAATGCCATCCACCCAAACAGCGGTTCCAATTATATGCTGGGTGGGACACAGGACAACGGCACTCCACAGTTTAACGCAGCAGGCATATCCAGCACGATAGAAGCCCCTGGCACCGGTGGCGATGGTGCTTATTGTTTCATTGACCAGGATAATCCCATGATCCAAGTGGCAGCTTCGCAAAACAGACGTTTTTACGCTTCCAACAATGGAGGGTCCAGTTTTAATACCGTAATCAGTTCTAAGGCCGCCACTCTCTTCATCACACCCGCTGAATACGACGATGCAAACGACATTCTTTATTTGTCAGACAATGTGGATACCCTGGGTCGGCTGAGCGGAGTGGGTGCTGCCAATACGTTTGTGCTGGAACGGGTCGCAGCCTTCGGAGGCCAGCAGGCGAGTGCCATCGCCGTGTCGCCCAACACCCCTAACAGGCTTTTCGTCGGCACGACAGGGGGCAGGGTCGTCCGCATTGACAACGCACATTTGGGCACTTTCACTGCCAACGTGCTCAGCTCGCCACGCAACGCCAACATTTCCTGCATTTTAGTGGAGCCAGGCAACGACAATCATTTGATAGCTACTTTCAGCAATTACGGGGCTGCCGGACAAGTGTTTGAATCTACCGATGGCGGCACCATGTGGACAAATCTGACCAACGACCTGCCAGATATGCCCGTGCGCTGGGCCATGTTCCATCCCTTCGATGAGGACAAAGTTTTGCTCGCCACGGAGCTCGGCGTGTGGAGCACAGACGATCTTGATGGCGTAAACACCGAATGGTGGCCGAGCAACAATTTTGGCTTGGCCAACGTGCGCGTTGATATGCTTCAATACCGCCCTTCCGACCATCTCGTAGCCGCTGCAACCCACGGGCGGGGAATGTTCACAACTGATTATTTTACTTTGCTCAACACTTGTTTGCCCAGCCTCAACATATCAGGCGCTGTGATGCCGGGCATCTACATGGCGGAAGATTTTATTGTATCGGATGGCGTGATCGCACCAAGCAAGAAGGTCATTTACCACGCTGGCAATCGTATTCAGCTTACGCCCGGATTCCATGCCCAGAGGGGCAGCGATTTTTGGGCCTTGATAGAAGCATGTGGTATTGGGCCAACCCCGAACGATGCTCAAGACCCATCCAATCTAATGAACCGCACCCACGACCAAAAAATCATTTCCTCCACATCGCTTGCATTGCTTTGCAGTCCGAACCCCGTCACTTACCAGCTCCGCGTTGAATTTGATTTGCCTACTGATGGAGTCTACAGCCTATATGTCCGCGATATACAGGGGAAATTGGTGGAGTCTTTGGCTTCGCAGGAAAACCGTGCTGCCGGGCATTATCAAGTGGAACTCAATGCAATAAACTACCATGCTGGCATTTATGTGATCAGCTTGCAATCAAGTACGGGCGCAATATCGAAGCAGTTTGTGGTGTCGCGTTAAGAAGAGTATTTGAATCAGCACGGATGCGTCGCAATGGTGCATTCGTGCTGATTTTCCTCACCTTTGCGGTATTGTTCTCATCCGCGTATGCCGCTGCTCCTCACTACTCACCCATTCCAGGACACTACTTTTGGCCTTTGGCAAATCGCTGAGGAAGAGGCGTTTTTCCGTGAAGATTTGCCACTGTCGGCTCCTGAAGAATCGGATTTAGCCCAGCACCAAAACCCACTCCGCCGCCTCGAGTGGCTCGCCGGGCGATGGCTTTTGCACAAATTGACCGATGCACCCCAACGACTTCCCTTGGCCAAAGACGCTTTTTCAAAACCTTTTTTTCCTGAAAACCAGAACCTTGCCTGTTCGCTCAGCCACTCCAAGGGCAATGTGGGCGCCTTCATCTCCAGCATGCATCGTTCATCGTTCATCGTTCATCGTTCAATTGGTTGCGACATCCAGGTTTTGACAGAAAAAATGCCGCGCATTGCGCATAAATTTCTCAACGAAACAGAAAAGGAGTTTGTGAAAAGCCGTCCGGAAATTGAAAACTTCGTCCTGCTCCACCTATTTTGGACTGCCAAAGAAAGCCTCTACAAAGCCTACGGCTTGAAGCAATTGGATTTTAGAAAAAACATTTTTGTTGAAAAAATCCAATGGGATGGAAGCAACGGCCAAGGGATCGGAAGGGTTGAAAAAAGAGATTTTCGACAGGATTTCCAATTGGTATTTAGCAGGATAGTCCTTCCCAACGAGACGGAACTCGTGACTGCGGTTTGTGTAGATCGGTTATTTTTAAATTAAAAACATTTTGTTTGCAAAATAATAAAGGTAAATTTTAATTTTGCCTATGATTTCCCATTAAGCTAAAATTCATAAGCATGAAAAACGTAATGACAAGAAACAAGGAGCGGTTTAATTTCTTTGGAATGGAGGAAAATCGCGGAAAATTGATAGAGATTAAGTCAAGTAATCCACTACCTCAACCATTTTTTGAACATCCTAATGGTTCACTTTGGCTTGGAGATAGTATTGAGTGGTTGAAAGGCTTAGAAAGCGAAAGTGTAGATTTGATTTTCGCCGACCCGCCTTATAACATCAAGAAAGCCGATTGGGATACATTTGAAAGTCAGGAGGAATATATCAGGTTTTCTATGACATGGATTGAACAAGCAGCAAGAGTATTAAAACCCACTGGAACGCTTTTCATCTGTGGTTTCTCTGAAATTCTTGCAGATTTAAAACATCCTGCAACAAAATTTTTTAAAGGTTGCTGTTGGATTATTTGGCATTACAAAAACAAAGCAAACCTTGGCAGTGACTGGGGGCGAAGCCATGAAAGTATTCTGCATTTCCGCAAGACAAAAAATTTCACATTCAATATTGACGAAATTCGTATTCCATATAGTGAGCATACCCTGAAGTATCCAAGCCATCCACAAGCTTTGACAAGTCAATATGGCAGCGGCAAAAATGGAAACCATTTATGGGAACCAAATCCGCTTGGAGCAAAACCGAAGGATGTTTTGGAAATTCCGCAAGACATAATTGAAGTGCCGACAACTTGCAATGGAATGCACGAAAAAACTCCTCACCCAACACAGAAACCCGAAGAACTTTTGCGCAAAATAATATTGGCATCTTCAAACGTCGGGGACATCGTGCTTGACCCATTTTGCGGTTCAGGGACTACGCCTGTGTGTTCAGAACAACTTCAACGTAAATGGCTGGCTTGTGATCTATTTTCAGAATACCTTAAATGGGCAGTTAACCGTCTCCAATTAGTGGAAGATTGGACTATAGAGAAATGGATAAGATATGATTTTGAAAACCCAAAACGCAGAAATTCAATACGATGAATATACAACTCCTGATAGAAAAGGCATTGAATAAAACTAACTTTAT
>CAZPTQ010000085.1:0-8580 GCA_964589365.1 uncultured Saprospiraceae bacterium | reverse complement strand
CGCCAAATGAAGGCCCTGCTCGGAACAGATTGGCCACTGCTCGAAGCCGCGCTCCAAACCCCGCCACCTGTAAGTATCCGGCTCAATCCCAAGAAGACGTTGAACAATGGACAATGGACATTGGACATTGGACATTCCCGTTCCGCCGTTCCCTGGCATCCAAACGGCATTTACCTGCCTGAACGCCCCGTATTTACGCTTGACCCAACTTTTCACGCAGGAGCCTATTACGTACAAGAGGCATCTTCCATGTTTGTTTACGAGGCATTGCGTCAAACGGTGGATTTTTCCAAACCCTTGAAAGTCTTGGATTTATGCGCCGCGCCTGGCGGGAAAAGCACTTTGATGGCCGATATGATGACGCCTGAAAGTTTGCTCATTTCAAACGAAACCATCCGACCGCGTACCGCTTCGCTTCGAGAAAATCTGGAGCGTTGGGGGAACCCGAATGTGGCCGTCACGAGCGGCGAAGTGGAGGAGTTTGCGCAGATGGAGGACTGGTTCGACGTCGTGTTGGCCGATGCCCCTTGCAGCGGCGAAGGGCTTTTCCGAAAAGACCCCGATGCGATGCGGGAATGGTCGCTTCCACAGGTCGAATTTTGTGCAGCGCGACAAAGGCGCATTCTTGCAGCAGCGGTTCAGACGCTCAAACCGGGGGGCATTTTGCTGTTCAGCACTTGTACCTACAATGCGCAGGAAAATGATGGGAACGCTACCTGGCTTGCTCAAAATTTTGATATTGACCCTATTAAACTAGAAATCCCTGAAACATGGGGCATTGTGCGAACAGCGGGCGGAGGCTATCAGTTTTACCCGCACCGGGTGCAAGGGGAGGGCTTTTTCTTATCTGTTTTTCGAAAAAAAGAAGGCGACGCCAAAAAACATACGCCCGCTGCGATGTACAAAAGCATAAAACCATTGCCCAAGAATCTGATACCTGCTGCTGCGGTCTGGCTATCCCCGGAACTGGAGGCCCGTTTTTTCCTGACCCCATCCGGCGATGTGTTGGCATTGCCCGCCTTGCTGGAACCGGACTTTCTTTTGCTGGATAAGTTTTTGAAAACCAAGTGGTTTGGGGTAAATATTGGCGAATTCAAAGGCAAAGATTTTATCCCAAGTCACGCGCTGGCACTAAGCATTTGGGCTTGTTCCAAATTGCCCGCCGTGGATTTGAGCCGCGAACAAGCGCTGCTGTTTTTGAAAAAAGAAACTTTTGACCCGCCTCCAGGAACGCCGCTGGGCTGGGCACTTGCGCGTTTTGAAGGCTTGAACCTGGGCTGGCTAAAAATCTTGCCGAATCGCTTGAACAACTATTTGCCGCAAGAACGGCGGATACGGATGGCGATTTATTAGCTTCGGCTCAGTGCTTCACTACCCGCCCACTCTGCGTAGCCACCCCCTTCCAGCGCAACTGCCACACATACATGCCCGCAGGCAGCTGCGACAGCGGCAGGTAAGTGTCAAAATCCCGAAGCCAGGCCGATTGTACCTCGCGGCCAAAAAGGTCATACAGCACAAAACGAGGCACAACGCCTACCAATGCGGGCAACTGTACCCGGATTTCGCTCGAAAACGGGTTGGGGCTTACCTGCGCATGTGGCAGTACAGGCAATTCACGTATACCCGTAGTGCCTACCACTACCTGACGGCAAAAAGTGTCGGCAGCATAAGCATTGCTCACGATTAGGCACACATTGTAAGAGCCTGGCAGTGCGTAAGTGTGTACGGGGTTCGTGTCCTGGCTCATGGCGCCATCTCCAAAATCCCAATGCCAGGCGGTGGGCAGGTAAGACGATACATCCGTAAAGGTTACTTGCAAGGGGCTGAGCGTGTCCTCTATGTCGTTGCGAAAAAGGGCTGTGGGCAGGTTGTCTATACCAAGTGTATCGCAAGCGGATTCGTCTATGGGGCCGAGGCGGAAGCGAGGGTAGTAAAGGCTTGGGCCGAAGCAAATAGCGGGCAACTTAACGGCTCGCTGGCGCACATCTGAATCAAGCCCAATTCGATTCGGGAAATTAATAAGATGCATATAGGAGCTTCCGCCACCCCAGATATAAATCTTACCATCTGGCCCATGTTGCATAAATCCAAATATAGATGGAATATTAAATGAATCCACCGTTCCGTCCCAGACAGAAAGTACCTTCCTGAAAGCATTTACATTGGTCGCCGTCAAATCATATTGAACAAGTTCTTTCAGAACATTGTCAACATTGTATAAAAGTTTGCTATCCGGTGAGAAGGTAGCAGGGTCGTTATAAGCGGTTGAATGCTGCAGGAAAATCTGATTGCTTAAAAGTCCTGTACATCGGTCAAAGTTATACACGGCGGTACCTGTTCGACAAGCATTGACCATACATCGCTCCCCATCAGAAGAAAATTCAGACCAACCACAATACCAATATCCATCAACCGTGGGATTTGAAATCACTTGCTCCCATGGACCCTCCAACCCCAGAGGGGTGAACAACCAACGGTAAAACTTGCCCTGCTGATTGTCACCTAATAGTATCCACCAGTCTCGCCCATTAGCATGGCGGTTGGCAGAAGGCTCTTGAAAACAACCGCTCTGCAATAACTGACCTTTTTGCGTTACTTTGCCTTTGCCTTTGTTGGCTACCATATCTATAGAGTGTGCCATCAAACGATTTGAAGTACAGGGTTGTGGAGATAGGGGAAGATATTGACTTAAGCTAAAGATGATATACTGTTGATCCGAAAAATTTGGAAGAGTTACCCCTCCTCCATGAGCAAAATTCATGGAACTTTCATTACCACAGCGATAATCATTAGGCAACAATGAATCTCCATTCTGCATCAGTTCGTGGCTGGCGTTTTGTATTGTGCAACCGTTTGAGTAAAAGATGGGTTCCCCATAAAAATCGCTCATAAAGGTCATGGTACGAAGAAAAGAATATTGGCTATTCACAGGGTATATCTTGGGGGTTAGATCAGAAAAATCAATGAAAAAATTATTGTAAATGCCACTCATCCATATATTATCATATTTTTGAGCGTATGATGCTATAGGAGAAAAAAATGAAATTGTGATAAAAAAAATTAAGTATCGCATGTCTGTATATATAAAGCTCATTTGTTGCGATGATCTCATCGCAACAAATGAGCAGGTAAAAGAAAAAATTAGTGCTGAATAATGAACGACAGAGGCTCAGCTGTTGTGCCGTTGCCAAGTAAGGACAAGAAATAAAGCCCGTTGGGCAGACTCGTTAGGTCAATATCTACTGTCTGTGCTTCATTGACAGTAATAGTTTTGACAAGGCCTCCTCGTGCATCCAAAATGCGAAGCAGGGTGTGTTTACCGGTTAATTCTTTTGGAATACTGACTACAAAGCTGCCTCGGTTGGGGTTGGGGTAAAGTGACAAGCCTGGTCTTGATTTCGAAGGCTTTTGTGCTCCTCGTTCCTCGATGTCGTCGCAACTGCTATTTGACTGGGTGACATAGCAAGCCCTAAAAGAGAATCTAAGTCCAAAATCTGGGCCTCCATCTGCAAGATGGTGTCCAAATTGGATTGAACATTGGCCAAAAAGCTCGTACTAGACACCAAACTATCACGCATTACAGATTGTACCTCCCATAATGCTTCAATATTGCTGCCGGAAAGCGCCGTAAGAAAGTCTTGCATCACGGTGTTCCCTGATGCCAAGGAAGGGTTCTCTGACAGCTTGCGCCATAAATTGTACCAGTGTTGCCATTCCCGACCTTCGGCATAAGGTGCCTCAGAAGGCACGGCCAGGCCTTCGGCAACCAAAGAGTCCAAACGGGTGATTTGTGCAGAGGGAGCAAAAGCCAGAGGATCGGGAGCAGGACAGGCATCCAAGAGACAATTTGCCGTAGCATTAGCCAAAGCGGGAAGAAACCACAAAAAACCAATAGTCGGAACCACAGAAGGCGGGGTTTCATTGTTGACACTTCGGTAGTAATATTCTGAAAATGCCGTGAAAATTGACCCATCTGCCACAGCACCGTCCACAGAGAAGGTACCCAACCAACGGTTACCATTTGTTATACTATCCGTGCCTTGAGGGCCAGTAACAGCAGCATTGTCATACAGCAAGCCAATGGTGTTGTCTATCATCTCATTGCAGCGGTATTCAGCATTGTCACAACCCAATTCAAAGTGCGCGCCGTTGCCCGGCCCATCGAGTATGTTGCGCAAGAATTGACCATTTTGGCTATTACTAACATGAAGAAGCCCATCCGTTACAGCTGAAAGAGCAGTCACCTGATTGCAGGCAACTAAGTTGTTGTTGCTCATCAAATCAACTTTAATTCCTGCCCAGGAATTGCCATTCAGCACAAAAACACCGTTCCCTGCGGTAGCATTTCCCCCAGTATTGTTTCTTATCCAGCCGTTGGGATGAGCACCGAGCCCCAGCCCGATTGCTGCGTCATTACTAAGTGTGACCCGATTATCGTGGATGTCCACTTCAACGCCCCCAGGGCCTGGATCGGAAGCCGCCCCCAATCCAATATCCGCTATACCCACCGCCCCATTACCACCAAGCGCATAACCCATATTAATCTCATTGTCACTGATCTCCACCTCACTGAAACCCGGGGAGTAATCCATGAAAGAAATTCCTGCATTGGAAAGCATTGAAGCACTCAAATTCGCGTCAATGGTATTGTTCTTTACCCCAGTAAAACCTCCATGCGTCCCAGCACCAAAGAACTCCCCTCCTATAAACCTGGCATCGAGGAATATCCCTGTGCGAACCCCATCCATAGTAGTGTTGGTAATTCCAATTCTTGTCGGCGCAAATGGTTGCCCTGAGCGGATTTGCATCCCTTGTACACAATTGTCGAAGTCGGTAGCCGCTTGTCCGTTGCCGACAAAACTGAAGGTATTGGGGCCTTGGGGCTTGCGGTCTACAAATAGTACCCCAGCAGTACGGTGTAGTTGGTAAGCGCCTGCTGCGATATCGGAGAAAACACTGTTCCGGAAAATCGCTATATTGCCGTCATAAGCCATAATGCCATAGGCCAGATCAGAAAACTTGTTTTGACCAGCAGGGGGAAGCGCGCTCAAATTGAGTGAGTAATTTGACAAATACATCCCTGCAAATCCCCTCTCTGATTGATATCCTACAAATGTTATCGGTTGAGCTAAAAAGGAGCCATACCAATGAGGGGCTTCTATATCTGCTTTTAATGGCTCCAAACTACATATTCCTTTGAGCGGGCCAGCACCATCGAAAAGATTTTCTTCAAATGCGGGCAAAAAGAATGCTCCATCGGTTCCACGAATGCCAATGAAGTTTCGGCTAAACAAGGTTTTTTTGATGCTCAGCGTGTTCTTAACACTTGCACGGATGGCATACAGCGCATCCTGAATAGACGCATCTGTGTCCGTGGTCATAGTGTTGGCCTCATACACATTAATGCCCCGCCATAGGCAGTTGCAATCCGCTTCGGTGTTGCCGCTCACTACAGTGTTTTGATCAAGTGTGAAGTTCTTGATCACATCAAAACCTGAGAGTCCCGGCTGGACGCGCACGTTTGCCGACGAAAAGGTAAAGGCTTTGTCTACGGTAACAATGCCGCTGGAATAGACGGTGCAAGCCCCGTTATAGAGTGCCCCTGGCAGCACACAATTGTAGTCCGTCAATGGAGTGGTGGTTGCGTCTTCTCCAATGAAGATGCCATCTCCAAAGTCCCAGTATTGACCACTAGGGGATGTTCCTTGAAATGTAACGGAGCAACCATTAACTGCATAACTAAAAGATTTATCGTCACAACCTTCGTTACAATCAACTTGAATTTGTTTTGAGCAGGTGTGCATGACACCTGCAATTGTAACTGTGTGGGTCACAGTCCTTATTCCTGTAGGGGATGCCCCGGCGCACGTCAGAGTGGGAGCAAAAACGTGTGCAATGTATTCAAATAAATTCCAAACCACGGTGAGTGGCAAAAGATTTAACAGATACTCTGTAAAAAATATGATTCAAACAGCCTCTAAGTTAGTTGTACATTTTTCTTCGTTCTGCATGGGCCTTCCCATCGCGCAGCCCCCAAACGTCCAAAAAATTAGTACCCCCCAATCAAAACTTCCTTTCCTACCTTTGTCCTGCTGCCCCAACCCGTATTTATCTCATCATTTGGCCCATTCTGAACCCGGCATGACACTAACTGCCGCACAAATCGCTCAAATCATCGGCGGCACGGTCGAAGGCGACCCTAATGCCTCCGTAACCCGTGGAGCACCCATTGAGGTCGCCCAGGCAGGCGAATTCACTTTTTTGGACAACTCCAAATACGAAGAATACGTGTACAGCACACAGGCAACCGTTGTACTGGTACTCAAGCAGTTTCAACTTGCAAAACCGGTAACGCCTACCTTGATACGCACAAGCGATGTACGTACCTCGCTCGCTGTTCTGCTCAAATACATTGATGGCATTAACAACCCCAACGGCTCGGGTATTTCTGAAAGAGCATCCGTTCATCCGGAAGCGAAAGTGGGTGTTGGCACTGAAATCGGGCACTTCTCGGTGGTCGAACAGGGCGCGGTGATTGGCCTGAATTGCAAGATATATCCACAGGTTTTCATCGGGCGAAACGTCCGAATTGGCGACAACTGCACGCTTTACCCAGGTGTACGGATCCATTTTGATTGCGAAATTGGCAACGATTGCATCCTGCACGCCAATGCCGTAGTCGGCGCCGATGGGTTCGGCTTTGCCCCACAGCCTGACGGAACCTGGACAAAAATCCCGCAAGTCGGCAAGGTTGTGCTGGAAGACAAGGTAGAGATTGGGGCATCTACCTGCATTGACCGCGCAAGTTTGGGCAGCACTGTGATACGCTCCGGGGCAAAACTCGACAACCTCATTCACATCGCCCACAACGTGGAAGTAGGGCACAATGCCGTCATCGCAGCCCAGGTAGGCGTGGCGGGCAGCACGCACCTAGGCAACGATGTGAGGGTGGGAGGTCAGGTCGGTTTTGCCGGCCACCTTAGGATAGCCGATGGGACGCAAATCCAAGCCCAGAGCGGTTTGGCCTCCGATATCAAAAAGCCCGGAACCGCGATATTCGGCAGCCCGGCCATGGGGTACCGCGACTTCATCAAATCGCACGTGGTGTTCAAGCAGCTGCCTGATTTGCAACGCAAGGTGCTTGAATTAGAAAAGAAGCTTGCTGAATTGGAAAATAGCCGCGCATTATCAGCCTTACCCGCAGATTCTTCCTCTGTAGCTTTGACAAAGGCGGAAGCCAAGGATAAGAAGAGCGCCGCTAAGCGCTGATATTTTTGCCCTCAGCCGCTGAATGGACAATCCATTCGATACGGTGTAGTCCAACGTCTAACTATACAACGTCAAATGAACTTCCTCAACCGCAATATTTTCTGGATACTCGGTTTAGCCGCACTCGCAGTTATAGTCTTTTATTTTTCCAACATCGTGGGTTTCATCCTCATTGCCTGGGTGCTCTCCATGTTGGGACGGCCCATAGTGGTTTTTTACCGCAAGCATTTGAGTATCGGACGATTCAGGTTAGGACCTTCCGGCGCGGCGCTCCTGACTATTATCACTTTTTATGCAATACTGACCGGCGTACTGCTTCTTTTTGTACCAACCATCGTGTCACAGGCACGGCATCTTGCTACGGTTGACTATCAAGCGCTTGGTGAAAAAATTCGCCCGATTTTTTTTAACATTGATTTGCAGCTGCACCAAATCGGGCTGCTTGCGCCGAATGAATCATTGGCTTTGGAAACCCAGAAAGCCTTGACCAATTGGTTTCAACCCACGCTGGTGGGGAATTTTATTGGCAAGTTCCTTGGGGTAGCGGGCAATGTGGCCGTCACTTTTGCATCGGTTACCTTCATCCTCTTCTTTTTCCTGCAAGACAACAGCCTTTTCAAAGGCATTTTAGAAGCCGTGGTTCCTGACAAACAAGAGAAAAAGGTAAACGCGGCCATAAATGAATCCAGCGAGTTGCTCACGCGTTATTTTCGAGGTTTGATAATACAATTGTTTGTTTTCTCTGTGTTGAGCACTTTAATACTGTGGATGTTTGGAGTAAAAAGCGCCGTGCTCATCGGCTCTTTTGGCGGTGTTTTCAACATTATTCCTTACGTCGGCCCCCTGCTGGGCATGGTGTTCGGGGTCTTTATTACCATTTCGTCGGGGCTCGATGCTGACCTTGCCCTGATGCTGCCAATGATGGTAAAAGTTGTCGCAACCTTTATCATAGTACAGGTCATTGACAACAATTTTGTTGGCCCACTTATCATGTCGAAAAGCGTTCAGGCGCACCCGCTCGAAATATTCCTCGTCACGCTGGCTGCCGCCCAAATCGGCGGGGTCGTGGGCATGGTCATTGGCGTCCCCGTCTTTACTGTGCTCCGCGTGGTTGCCCGCACTTTTTTCTCCCAGTTTAAAGTAGTGCAAAGGATGACGGAAAGGCTGGAAGAGGAGTAGGCATACCCCGGAACTCCCTTCCGGGGCTAGTGACGACGAATCTCGGGGTTGTATCAAAAGGTGTTTCGCAATTTTTTTTATGAAATAATATTTTTCATTTCTGGCAATTGAATCCTATAAGGTTTTTAAAAC
>CAZPTQ010000084.1:12793-22414 GCA_964589365.1 uncultured Saprospiraceae bacterium | reverse complement strand
GGCTGTGGCGGCAGACAGAAATAAACTATACAGGGGCAGGTGTCCTGGCCGCAAATCCCCAACATCTGCAAGCAATAGGTTCCAGGGTCCGGGAAATTGGTGGGCTGAAGCTCGGGAATAACGAACCCACCTGCTGCGTTTGGTATCTCTCCTATCATGGATGCAATAGGTACGCCGTTTGGATCAGTTAAAACCCAATCTACCCTCCCGCAATTGGCAGGACCCTGGCAGTTGAAATTTGGGAAAAATGCCGAACCCGTAGTGACATTCAGGGTTTGGCCGCATAGGACAGGTATGTTCTGAGCACCTCCGAAGCGGAACTCATTGTCCCAAGGGTTGGGGCCGCATACGCAGCTATCAGGAGGACATTCCTGGAACCAGGTTGCCACGCATATACAAGAGTCCACCTGACCCGGGCAAAGGGTGCTCATGTATAGTGTGAAAAAGCCAGAACCGGCCAAATCAGCTGCCGTGAAATTCAAGGACCACGGAGGGCCGCTGAGAATTGTGTTTTGCTGGATGATCCCATTTGGCCCATACAGAATCCAATTGATGGGAGCAGGGGGAGCCGGGCAAGGATTCCCGTTGGGATCTACACAGCCAAAGTTGCCAGAAATAGTCACGGGAGCCGTTGGGCAAAAGAACACGGGGAAACTCGGACCAGCTTGGCATGGTATCATGTGATTGACGCCGGCCGAGCTGTAGGTCAAGTCTCCGGTTTTGCATTCGCAAGGGCTTGGGCATTTTTCAATACAGATACTATCTAGAAAAACCATCTCCGAGGGACTCATTCCACCACCAAAGTCAAGTAGTACTCCGATTCCGCTAACATTTGTGATGAGAGAGTTGAATGCGGAGACATTAGGAGGAACATTAGGAAGAGTATTCGTCCACATTCCGTATGAGTTTGAGGGCAAACTTGTGCCACTCGCCAGACCAACTGGCACGCAGACCCGGGTCCAAGTGTTTCCTATGGGCGGGGTCACGAATGTCGCCCGGTTGGTGTAATTAGGCGGGTTAGGGCCCTGATAGATGTTGATTGCTCCCGTCCCGGTAGCTGGGTTGATTGGATCGCCATTGTCATACCGGATATTAAAACAGAAACAGTTGTTGAATTTCTGAGTCCAGTCCCCGGAATAGGCCGATGCATCACTGTACATCCAGCTGGCGTTGTTACCGTCATTTCCTTTCAGAACTTGCGACCCCGTGATCGGGTCTGTGATGATAGAGACCTGTCCATTATAACCCTGCCACTGCCCCAAACTGCCCGTTTCGAAGTCTTCGATGCAGTCGCCACATTCTACCTCCCACGCTATCTCGCATCGGCAAGTATCGTTGGACGGCGAACACACCGTCTCCATGAAAAAATGGTACACGCCTGGCGAAGCGAACAAACCCGGCGGCAGGTTCAGGGCTAATGATGAAGCCTGCGAACCCGTAGCAATCGGATTGCCCAAAGGATATTCAAGTCGCCAGTCTATGGTGCCCGTGCAGTTTGCACCTGTTGCATCCACACAGCCAAAATCGCTGGTAAAAGTAACCGGTGCCGTCGGACATGGTAATATTGGGAAAAAGGTGTGCTGGTCGCATAAAAGTGTGAATGAGGCCGGGCCTGAAGACACCGTTATCTCCGTTCCTTGTTTGCAATTACAGTCGCCCCCGCAACCCGGCGTTTCGATGATTATCTCGCAGTAACACGTGTCCATGCCACAAATGCCTGCTATCGTGAGGGTGTAAAGCCCCGAAACCGGGAACGACGCGTTGGGGATGGAAATCAAGAACCCAGTACCGTTTGATGTGCCCTGGTCCACTTGCCCCAAATTCGGATGGTTCAAGGTCCAGAACATCGGAGGCATCGAGGGGCAGCTGTTGCCTTGGCACATAAAGTCGCCGCTCAGGTTGAATACTGGCAAATTACATTGCCAAAACGCAATCTGCCCACAGGAAATCGGCACATTCGGGCCGCTATTTGGCCTGTAACTCATGTTTGAGAAAGCTCCTGGTTGTAGGCAAACGCAACTTGGTGGCGGAATGCATTGCCTGAAACTCACGTCGTCAATGCCCACATCGTTCCCGATGCTGGCGGTGGAGAGCATCCGGATTTGGAGCGTCACCATGCCCGTTAGCGTAGCTGTGTACTGAGCGCAGAGCCATTCCCATCGGTCAGGATTTTCCATCAGCACAGCCGTTGACGCAATTTGGTTGCCGTCTACCCAGAGTGCCATTTGTGGGTCGGCATAGCTTAAGGTCGGCTTCACCAAATTGTTGAACCACGCAGAGAAAGCGTAGGTCGTGCCAGCCGTCACGCTCAGCTGTTGCTCCCATGCGATGGGTCCATTATAGCCGTCCACAACGAGCATGGTCCCTGCGGTCGTGTAAGTCGTGTGGTCAATACAAGCCCACTGGTTGTTGGCCGCGTACACTTGGCCGTAGTCCAGCACAGAATAGCTGCCAATAGCGGTTGACCCGCCGGGGTTGAAGTAGTTGTAATCGTTGGTAAAACACTGATTTGCAAGACTAAAATCGGGGTTGCACACAAGTTCCGGCCCGAACATGCTGCCCATAGGACAACAAGGCGGCGGCAACACGGGCGGCGGGCACTGGTAAGTAAATGGCCGCGAACAGGTGACAAGAACGCCGTTGTTGTTCCAGGAAGTAGAAACCGTGATATCATGCTGAGCAGCCCCCGTGACCCTAAAAAAGGTGGATTGGAAACTCTGCGCAGGGATATAGTTTGGGGGGAATTTCAGTTTGTAGTGCTGGGCGCTGACCATAGTGGCCGTCCAGCCAGGAGCCGGGGTCACGGAAGTAAAGCTGCCAACTGCGACTTTGAGATCAATTTCATTAAAACAATAATCGTCGTTGTTGCTCACATTCAACATGTAAGCACAGGTATCAGAAAATCCGGGCAGTTGCACCACATCCATATAAATATTATCACAGGAACAGCTGGGGCAATTTCCAAAATTACGCTCCAGCTGCTGCGAGGGAGCCAAATCCACCGTATACTTTCCGCTGGCAGGTACCGAAGGACTCCAGCCCGGTTGTGCCAATTCTTTTACTACATACACCCCATGAGGCAAGTCATAAAAAGCATAATTGCCATCGGCATCTGTCACTTGCTCAGCGATAACATTGCTATCTGCATTGAGCAATTGGATCGTCCAGTCAGAAAGCACTGGCTGATTAAAATAGGGCAAACTGTTGCACTCCCGGTATTTAACGCCAATAATACTTGCGTTTAGCGGATCCGGACAGGATTCAATGGGAATCCCGCCAAAGAGATCACAGCCCAACATCGCGCAATCGTCCAGATAGGCGATGTTCATGGTAGTATTGAGATCGTACGGAAGCGTGAAAAGCAGCGGCACCTGGTCGCCCAAAGGCACAAAGCCCTGATCGTGGTGCACCCACAGCTCTGAAGCGCTGATTACGTCCACGGTAAATCCCGCAGCAGTGTTCACGTTCCAGGAGGAAAACGAACCCGATTCGAGAATATAGCGGATTTCAATAAAACACTCTGAGGTGTTGGAGTACCTCGCCCGAAATTTGCAAGGCTCGTAATGTTCAAAAGAGAAGGAGATGCCGCTGCAGGGGCCTTGGGCTTGCAAATTCCCTGCAAAAAAGAAGGCGAACAGGGTAAGTATTGTCCCCATCTGCCGATATTTGCCGAATGCAGCGTTTGCCCGTAAGATTTGGATGTTGAAATTTTCCATACAGAAATGTGGTTGAGCGTTGAATAATGGTGCTGACATGTTACTGCCCATTTATCTCCCCTTGCTTTCATTTTGTAACCATGAAGAAAATATTTTTGAAAATCATGAAAGCGATTTCCCTTTTTTGTCTCCTCACGCTGCTTTTTGCCGGCACTTCCAATTGGGTTTTTGCACAAAACCCTACCACAACCTCAACTGATCCGGTTTCGGCCCGCCAACTGCTCACAGAAGCAAGGGTATTGTATGATTCGGCCAAGTACCAGCCTGCCAAGGAGCGTGCTGGTCTCGCCTATCAATTTTTTAAAACCAGGCACAATACCACCGCTGATTTGGCGGAAGCGGCATTCCTCTTGGGGAGCTCGTTGCATAAGCTGGACAGTTTATCAAAAGCTACGACGTTTTATAAAGAAGCCTGCAACACCTGGGCTATTGTTCATCCGGAAGGCTCTCTCGAAGAAGCAAGGGCGCGGGTTGAATTGGGCATTGCCCTGATGCGCCTGGAGGATGCTGAAAGTTCGTGCGATCAGGGCAAAAAAGCAATCGCAATGCTTGATCGGCTAAAAATCGAAAACTGCCCCGAACGCATCGGAGCCTTGCGTGTGATTGCAAGAGCCTTGTACGGCTCAGGACAATACAACAAAGCCATCCCGTACTACGAGCAAGCCCTGGCATTGGCGCATGATTATTATGGAGAAGATAATACCGAGATGGCTTCGATGATGATTTACCTAGGAAATTGCCTCAATTATTGCGGGTTTCTGGAGCGGGCAATAGCAATCCTGGAGCGAGGACTAGTCGTTCAGCAAAAAAAACTGCCTCCAGTCCATGAGCAGATTGCGGGTACTTATATGGCCCTGGGGTCTTGCCAACAAGCCCTGAAAAAACACAACAATGCGCTGGAGTACTTTGAGAAGGCCGCGGAGATACGACTGAAATTGAAAAGCCCTCGATTGGCCTATGCCTACTCTCATATTGGGCAAATCAATCTCCAGAGACACTGTTATAGAAAGGCGCTGGATTATTTTCAAATGGAAAGCGAGGTGCTCATTCAAAACAATCTTGAAAACGATGCGGCCTATGCCTACAATTGTCGCGATTTTGGTTTGGCCTACTACGGGCTAAAGGATTACGATAAGGCCATCCATTGGTATAAAAAAGCACTGGCCATCTTTCTAGGTACTAAAAACGGAAGCATGGGCTTGGATGAATGCTACGTGGTTTTCCACATCGGCCGGGCGCAAACGGCAAGCGGGGCTTACGAGGCGGCCCTTCAATCGTTCGCAGAAAGTCAAAAAATAATGGTTCGTTTGTTTGGACCTGGCTACCCGCTTCTTTACGAGTCAAACGCTGAAATTGCTGACACCTACACCCAATTGTACCTCAAAACGGGTCAGGATAGTTTTCTCGTTCACAGCCGCGCATACTTTCGCTTGGCCGCGCAAGGCATGGAACAGCAATTGCAAAACGAAACTTACGAGGGATCAGAGAAGAAACTGTTATTCGAAGCCCTTCCCTACTTCGAGCGCGCCATTGGCACGGAACTGCTTTTTTTGAAATCAAAACCGGGCGACGAGGCAGCCCTCGAAAAAGCCTGGCAACTCAGCGAAGCCATGCACGCACAACTGCTGCTTTCAGCCGTGCAGGAATCCAATGCGCGACATTTTGCCGGAATCCCCGATGCCGAACTGCTGCGCGATTCGGTGCTTCAAAGCCAAATTACACTGCTCATGAAAGAACGAGAAGCACTCGCATCTAAAGGGCGGCCGCTTACAGACTCGCTTGTACTGTCAATAAACGCAAAAATTTACCTCAAAAAGGAAGCATTAAAAGCGCTCAGGGCTTCCTTTGAAAAAAACCACCCCAACTATTTCCACTTGAGATACGACCTTCGAACTTCCTCGCTCGCTAAGACCCAACAAGCGCTAGCCCCCCAGCAAACCCTACTCGAATATTTTACGGGCGACTCAAGTATTTTTCTCTTTGTCGTGCAGCAAAACGGCAGCAAAGTGGTAGAGATAAAACGAGATTTCCCTCTCTCAGACTGGGTTCAAGCACTCCGGGAAGGCATTTCTGGATATCACACCGCGCTCCAAAAAACGCCTGCACTCTACCAAAAAACCGTGCTCCAATACGCCGATTTCGCCCAAAAACTCTATGAAAAACTGCTTGCGCCCATTGCAGAATCCCTCACATCCGAGATCATCATTGTGCCTGGCGATGGACTTGCCAACCTGCCTTTTGAGGCACTCTTATCTGCCACACCGAAAGATTTGAGCAATTTCACCACCTACCCGTTTTTGCTGCGCAGCCACAGCTTTCAATACGCCTATTCGGCCACAATGCTGCACGAGATGACGGCCCGGCAACACCGTCGGCTCCCGCCTCCGGCGGGTGAGCTTTTGGCTTTTGCCCCGTTTTTTATCGAAGATACTGCAAGCTCGACCCTTCAACTGCAACGAGACGAGGCCGTTCCGCTTGGCTTTTCGCCCTTGCCGTTTACTGGTGAGGAGGTTCTTCGAGCAAAAAAACGATGCGGAGGCTTGTCAGAAGTGCTGACTGGCCAAAAAGCTACCAAACAAAAATTTCTGGAAACAGCCGCTGAGTACAAAATCCTGCATCTGGCCACACATGGGAAAGCCAATCACAAGGAAGGTGATTTTTCTTATCTGGCCTTTGCTTCGAGCGCCGAAAATGTCGAAAATGGCCTGCTCTCGGTGGGTGAATTGTATAGTTTGCACTTGAATGCCGATATTGTTCTGCTTTCCGCCTGCGAGACGGGGATCGGCGAACAACTGCGCGGCGAGGGGGTGGTAAGCCTGGCCCGAGCCTTTGCATTCGCAGGAGCAAAGAGCATCGTGGCATCGCTTTGGAGCGTCAACGACAAATCCACGATGTTGGTGATGGACAATTTTTATCAAGGGATAAAATCGGGCAAGCCCAAAAATATTGCCTTGGCCAACGCCAAACTTCAGTATTTGGAGCACTACCCAGCCCAAAAGGCCCACCCGTTTTTTTGGGCTGGGTTTGTGGCTGTTGGAGATATGTCGGCCATTAAAAATTGAGTTCCCCTTTCAATTCCAGGGCTTTGGCACGAAACGGGAAATCTTGTTCTGCTATCATTGCAAGGAGCAGCACTTTGGCCTGCTCCGTTTTCCCAAGGGCAATTTGGCAAAGCAAAAAATTCCATCGAGCCTCGTGTTTGAACTGAAAACTGTCTTTCAAGGCGTCAAAATCATTTGCGGATTCAGCAAATTGTCCAATATGAAACCGGGCATTTGCTCGGATGTAACGAGCGTCTTCGTCCTGCAACACTTGCTTGTCATCTTTCAAAAGTTCGGCAGCAAGACGGAAATTGTTGCTGTCAAAAGCCTCTGCAGCCAATTGGGCGAGTGTTTTTTGTGAAATATCTCCTGCTGTTTGAGCAGCCCCACGCACAAAAGTTTGAGAAGGAAGTTCTTGGAAAATTCGAGCCAAGGCGATCAACCTCGCTTGTTCCATGGGCTTTTCCCTTGGCTTGTTTGCCTGTGGAACATCGGGAGTTGATATGGGCGTTTCGTTGGGGGGTGTTGTTAGGGTATCTGTTTGGGGCTTTTGTGGCTTGTTTTCCACTAATCCCGAATTGGTTTGGGCAGGCTGATTGAAAAACCAAATAGCCGCTGCCAACACAATCAGCGAGGCCGCCATTGCCCAAAATTTTCGGTTGGCGTACATCGCTGCCGGCTTTGCAGATTGTGGTGCGATGGCAGCCTTTACTTTGCTCCGCCGTCGCAAAGCATCAAGGCGTTGCATCATTTCGCGGTGTTGCGTCACTGACTTGGCAAGTGCGGTATGAGATTGAAGCGCATTTTCAAATTCGCTTAAATCATTTCCCGTCAGTTCGCCGAGCAAATAGCGTTCTATGTTTTGGTAGAAAATTTCCATCGTTCATTGATTAAAGGAGTGAAGCGGCTGCGCCGATTTCAACCAGTTTTTTTAAACATTTTGAGCGGTGGTTTTTCAGGGCATCTACGGTGGTGTACTGTGTTAGTTTTTCTTCAATCACGTCTTTGTCGCGGCGTTCTTCGAGGTATTTCAACCGGATGAGGTTTTGACAATTTGTATCTAGTTTTGACAGCAGTTTTTCAAGCAGTTCTGTTTCGGCAAGGCTCCCGAAATCTGGTTTGTCTTCTTGCTCGCCAATGGTTTCAAAATCAAGCGTTTCGTGTCTCAATGCACTACGGCGAAGGTTTTTTGCCCTGTTTTTTGCAATCTCGATTACAAAAGTGGCTGGATTGTGGCCTTGAAATTCGTATTTCCCATCCCTGATTTTTTGCAAGCAAATGGTTATGCAATCGCAGATTAGTTCTTCGATATTGTCATCCGAAAGGCGGTGGCTTTTGCCGATATTGAAAATTGAACCTGAAACCCGTGCCGACAAACACCGAATCGCGTCAGCTTCTTCATGTCCCAAACCAGCAAAAAGTGACCCGTGATCGGGGTATTTTTTACAATTTAGGTTTGTTTTTTTATCCAGGAAAATATCAAGTATTCGGGCCATATAGTACAGCAACATTGTCGGAGGCAATGATACTGACTTTTCAACCTTTGGGCATATATGTCTGCCTTTGCTGGTTTTGTAACCAGCGGGAAGATTTTTTTTTCAGCGGAGAAGAAAGGAAAGCAAAAGGAGCGTGCTCAAGAAAGTGTGGCACACCTAAAAGGTGTGCCACACTTTTTGCAACAGTGGCGAAGCGATTTGCAATATTGTTCGCTGCCTTGGACGCTACACGCTGCGGTCGCGGCACAATCCATATTTTTCGGCAATAGTGCCAAGGTGTGCCGAATTCCTAGCGCCCAATTTGTGCATCACCGTATTGCGGATTTTCTCTGCGTAAACATCTGAGATTCCAACTTTATCGGCAATTTGTTTTGCACTAAAGCCTTCCACTACCAGACAAAGTACTTGGCTTTCCTTGGGCAGAAGCTCGGGCAAACGATTGGGCATTTCTATCAATTGATTTGGATCGTCAGGGTCTGGCAGTATAACGATTTCGCCTTTGGCTACCCGGAAGATGGCATCCGTGATTTCGTCCTTGTGGCGATTCTTAGAAACAAACCCGTCTGCATGGTTGCGGATGGCTTCTGCGGGGAAGAAAACTCCATCCAAGCCCGTAATCACGATGACTTTAAAATGGTCATTGCAGACACTTTTTATCAGTCCGGTGGCACGCAAACCATTCATTTCGGGCATTCCAATATCAATGAGTGCAACGTCCACCCCATTGCTGCCTTTGGCAAAGTAATTCCAAACAGCATTGCCATCGGCTGCTGTGCCTACCACCTTCATCCCTTTGGTAGTGTTGATGATTTCAGAAAGCGTTTGAACCGTCACCTCATGATCATCTGCAACAAAAACCCTTATGTCAGTTTGCTCCTGCATAGAGAAGTGGGTTCTCTTTCAAATTATTTTTATCGTCAACTGGAATATCAATGAAAACAGTGGTGCCCTTGCCTTGCCCTGTTTCAAAAATTACGCTTCCTCCAAGTTTTGAACAGCGTTCTTCAATGCTCATAAGCCCGACACCTTTTATGATATTATCCGAATCAAACCCAATTCCGTTGTCTTCAATGATAATACCCAAAACGCCATCAATTTGATTTATCTGAACACTTATTTCGTTGGCCTTTGAATGTTTCAGGGCATTTGTAATAAGTTCTTGCACAATAAGCCGGGCCTCTTTGCCAATATTTCCCCTTACTTTTTTGTCTAGATTATACGTGTGAAAACGGACAATAGCAGTACCCTGCACAGTGATTTGCTGATAAAACTTTTCTAAATCATCCCACCACGGGGTGTCTTCCTGCTCTAACGCGAAAACTACCCGCCGTAATTCTTTGTAGGAATGTTCTTGCAAACGTAGATTTT
>CAZPTQ010000084.1:0-12693 GCA_964589365.1 uncultured Saprospiraceae bacterium | reverse complement strand
GGAGCATTTTCTTTTCCTGTGCAGACAACCTGTTTTTTTGATAAACAAAAATTGAAATGCCTATTATTAATAACACCAAAAGAATAGATACAAACCACAATATTTGTTTTTCCTGAGCACTTTTAGCGACCTCTAATTTTTTATTCAAAAGATCAACCCTATTCTTAACAAGCGCCGCGGATACCCTTACTGCATTATTGGAAAATTGATCGGTCACAAATGCGATATCCCCGGCATCTCCTGTTTTTTCTAATAAGACAGTCATTTGATTCAAGGCCACCATTGCTTCCTCCAAGCTGTTTTCTCCCTCAAAATGATTTGCCAGATTATAATAGCCATCCAATAATATCGTAGAATCCCTGAGTTCCTCGCCCAGTTTAATCCCCATTCTTGTCTCCTTTTCTGCCCGTTCATAATCATCCAAAAAGGCGGAAACAGCGCCTATATTCATTCGCGCATACGCCTCATAACGTTTATGCCCAAGACGCTCAAAGATATCAACAGCTTTTTGGAAGGAGACTATAGCGTTTTTCAAATATTCATCTTTTCCATCCCTATAATAAAGTTCAAACAAACCCCGGCCTGTACTATTATGGCAAATGGCTTTTTCAAGTTCAAATCTGCTGTTTTTTAATAGTGATTCACATAAATAACAATGTGCCATTGCCTTCTCCAAATCGCCTTCTTCAATAAAAACATTGGCAAGATTATTATAAATCCTGGACAGACTTGATGTATCTTTTAATGCTTCGGCTAAGGGCTTTGCCTCCTTGAGATAGATCACAACGGAATCCATCCGCGCGTATTCTTTTGTGGCCGTGGAAGCACCCAGGGCGACCAAAGACTTAAGTATAAGCTGCTCATTTTTAAGGCTTCTGGCAATGGAAAGGCTGTTTTGTAACGGTTTAACAGAAGCATCAGGATTTTCCTCTTTGAAAAGAGCCATTCCTAACACTAAGAGCGCCTGATTTCTATTGAGTATATCAAGTTTGGGGCGAGTCAAAATCGCTCGCGCATACGAAAGCGCTGA
Source organism: uncultured Saprospiraceae bacterium (assembly GCA_964589365.1). GTDB lineage: Bacteria > Bacteroidota > Bacteroidia > Chitinophagales > Saprospiraceae > M3007. The sequence continues at coordinate 11,663 of CAZPTQ010000084.1, read as the reverse complement.
ATCCAGATGGTCAAGCGCTATCAACTTTTCTCCCTCATCGAGGATAGGAAGCGCCGGGCTTCCCATTCTGGATTGGCCAAATAAAAAGAACGAAAAAAACAAAAGGATAAAAATGAATGCAGTTTTCATGCGTACGGGTTTTGAATAAAAGGCTGAAAGGTATCTTCTATAAGATCACTTTTATTTTGCTCTTTCTGGGAGGCTTGCCATAACTGCTATTGGCCAACACACTTGTGTCAAAAATATAGGTTTGATTAGGGTTTAGTGCGGCCTTTACATTTTGATTGATCGCAAGCTTGGTCGGGTCGGTTGTTGTGCTGCCATTCCCAAGTGTAAACGTTGGGTAACAGTTGTTAGAACCAAAGACAATCGTTTCGCTTTGTACGCCCAATCCGCTATCAAATAAGATGATACAGCTGGGATGGATAAAATTTTCGTTTCCAACCGTTTCAATTTTATAAGAAAGGTAGGGTGCACAGGTTTGCATTTGATTGCTGACTGTAGCGGGTTCCGTATCAGCATCTTCGAAGGCCAATATAATGGTCCGGTCTGCATTGTTGTCGCCTTGAATCTGAATGTCAAGGTAAGTTCCGTTGCTGTCAATTACCCAATGCTTGAAGCGATAAGGCGCGTTAGCAGCTATGCCTGAGGACGTGTAATCAATCGTGATGCGCGTGCCGCCTGGTTTTACGACATTCACATTGCTTAGGTCGGTGTCGCCCGATGTGTCTACTGGCACAAGCAGCAGGAGCTCATACAACGTGCCCCCGCCGCGCTTTGCCAGATAAGCATAAGGCGCGAGTCTGATAATGTTACTCATAGGAGAGAATTGAAAGTGAGAATTTGTCAATAAATACAACCTTAAAGCGGGTTGTTTGACGGTGATTAAAAAAGCTATACTTGGTTCAGAAGTCTAGAAGCCGTCAAATAGTTGTCATTTGGTCTTTTGAGGTTCGTCTTCAATTGGCCTAAAAGGGTTGGCCTTCGTTTTGGTTAGAAAAGTGGTTTTTTTAAATACTTTATGAGCGTCTGATTAAAAAACCAGGCGGCAGGGTAGGCTGCCCGGAGTGATTTGGTATTTTAGTGGTTCGCCAGGGTTATACCAAAAATGTTTTCTTAGATGTCTGTTGTAAACTGGGAAATACAGGGATGAGAAAGCAAACTTCAAAAGGTAGATACGACAAAAAAATACTGCCACACCTGCGCTTTGACAGCACAAAAGTGCGACCCAACCTTAATACTACAAGGTTTTAGGGTAGTATGTTTTCATACCTTTTTTCAAGAAGGATTTCAGAGACTCGTCCAGCCCTCCAGCCAGGCAGCAATTTTTCGGTCGTTTGCCAGTCTGGGTACTTTGTTTTGCCCACCGAGCTTGCCCTCGCTCTTCATAAACGCACGAAAGGAATCTTTGCGCAAAGGTCTGATTTTCAGCGTACGAAGGATGTTTCCCGTGATGAGGTCGTCATAATAAATATTCTGCTGGCGCATGGCTGCGTCCACTTGAAGGGCAAATTTTTCAAGGTCGGCAGGGGCATTATCAAACTCAACAAACCACTCGTGATAGGGCAACCCACCTTCTGGCGGGGTCACCTGTGGCGCCACCGTAAACTCCACGATACGGATTCCTGCTGCATTGGCCACAGGAAGCAAGCTCTCTTCGACTTCTTTGCCAATTACGTGTTCGCCAAAAGCCGAAATGAAATGCTTCACACGCCCGCTCACCACAACGCGGTATGGATTTTTGCTCACGAACTGTACCATATCCCCGATGCTGTAGCCCCAAAGCCCGGCATTGGTATGGAGCACGAGCGCGTAATTCACACCGATTTCCACCTCTGGGAGCCAAAGCCGTGTAGGGTTTTCCTTAAAAATCTCGTCGGCTGGCACGAATTCAAAAAACATCCCGGCATTGACATTTAGCAATAAGCCGGGATTCGTAGGGGGCGGGCCTTGTGCCCCCCCTTTATTTTCAGGAAACGTATCCTGAAATGCGATAAAGCCCTCCGAAGCTGGATAGGTCTCCATCGTATCAATAGAGCCACCTACGAGCTCCTCAAGTTTGGCCCGGTATGGCTCGAAATTCACACCGCCCATTCCGAACACAGAATAATTTGGGAAAATCTCCAGGATTGTAAGCTTCCCGGTGCGCGCTAAAAGCCGTTCGTAGTACATCTGAACCCATGGTGGTATGCCCGAAATAAGACGCATGTCGGCGTTCACCGTTTCATCTACGATACGTTCCAATTTTTCTTCCCAATCCTCTATACAGTTGGTCTCCCAGGAAGGCAATTGATTCGTGCGCAGCCAGGCGGGCACAAGATGGTTGGAAATACCGCTCAAACGGCCCGTTGGGATGCCATTCACCGTTTCCAGTTCCGGGCTGCCGGAAAGAAAGATCATCTTCCCGTCAAGCCATGCTCCATTGCCGGTTTGGGCAAAATAATTGAACGCTGCATTCCGCGCTGTGCCAAAGTGAAGGGGGGTGCTTTCCTTGCTCATCGGGATGTATTTCACGCCCGAAGTGGTGCCGCTCGTTTTGGCAAAATAGGCCGGGCGACCGGGCCACAGCACGTCTGGTTCGCCACTTTTCACCCGTTCAATATAGGGCTTCAAGTCCTCGTAATCGCGAATGGGGACGGCTTGTTTGAAATCCTCGTAAGTCTTGATTTTTGAAAAACCATGCTCGCGCCCAAAGGCAGTATTGGCCGCTTGCGCCACGATTTTGCGCATCGTTTGCTCCTGACAGTCAACGGCTTGTGCTGACCATCGGGCAATAGAACGGGCAATGGATTTGGCAAACGGGCGGACGAGAAAAGAGCGAAAGGCCATATTTTTGAATAACGATTGGAAGGGGGGAATGCTCGCAAAGGTACGATTATGCATGTTTGGAACTTGTCCGAGCGCGGGATGTGTGTCAAAAGCCTAGATCGAAAATTTGCTGCGGAATGATATTTTGAATCTCGCAAAATCCTATAAGGTTTTAAAAACCTTATAGGATTCAATTGATCAAAACGCAAACATTATTTCTCGCAAAAATCCGTGAAAGCCCTTTTTACACAACCCCGTCCCTCCTGCAAAAGACCTCAAATCCGCACCAATTTCCCGCTCGACACAGCCTCGCCAACCTTGAGCCTATAACCATAAACGCCCTTGCCCAATAATGCAGACGCGGGAAGCCGCAGGGTTTGGAAGCCTTGTTCCATGTCGTATGTTTCTGAAAAAACCCGCCGACCGTTCAGATCGAAAACTTCCAATTGCAGGGGCGCAGCGTTTTCGAGTAAAATTTCAAAAGATGTTTCTACTGCAAACGGGTTGGGGCGCGGCGCGAAAAACGTTGCAGAGGCATGGGTATTTTCTCCAAAATGGAGTAGTAAAGGATGGCGATCCGGCACACCGTTGCTGCGGGCAGTATAAATTTCCGGGCGCAGTTTTTCAGCATTTAAAAACAAGCCTTCCGATATTTTAGTTGCTTGCAAAGATTTGATTTTCAAGGTGAAAACCGTGTTTTCTTCGTCAAATAATGCTCCATTGCCCTCGGCCCAAAGTGCCCGCAGTTCGTTCCCGTAAAGTGTGAAATGATCATCGGGCAATCCCTCTACGCCTAAAATATGAAGCCTGGCGGGGTCGGCCTCCAGCGCAAGCTGCCATCCTTGCAGCATAGCTGGATCGGCCAAATTAAAAGTGACTGAAGCCTCCTCTCCAGCCTCAAGCCAGCGGTCGTCAGTACGGAGGAGGAGCGGCGGCGCGGAATATCGGTCGTCAGCACCTGGCTCGCCTGTGAGTGAAGCAGTGCCATTCACATCGCCATATTTGATACCTACAAAATGAAGGTTTTGAAACGTGAGGTCGTCCTGAAGATTGGTGAGCGTAATCTGGTAGGTGTCTTTAAGGGCACTAAAGTTGGCAACCTGTGAAGGATTTGCAACAGGGCGCGTAATGCGCCAAGCAGGCACGTGTGGGAACGAGTCGTAGATACCAAGGATCAGTTTGCGTATTTCCACAATGTCGAATGCCGTCACCGAACCGCTCTTGTTCACATCGGCAGCCACTGTTTGATATACGCTCGTAAAAGGCTCAATATCCAATATATGCTTAGAGATCAGTACCAAATCGTACGTTGTAACCCCCTCATGCGGTCCGTTCGGCCGTTCGCCACGTATAGTCGCCTGATAATCATTTCCGAATGGAATATGGTCTATGTGAAACGTATAACAGGAGTCAACGATGTTTTGAGTATAATTCGTAGAGATCGGCTGAACTGCGCCGGGTAGCGTTTCAAACAGGGTTTTGAGTTTGAAATTGGAGAGTTTTTGGTTATCTGCAGTTCTTGCACAACCCTTGAAATACAGATCTGCGTCGTTGTTGCAGATGCACTCATTGCCGCTATCCTGAACGAGTACATAGTTATTGCAAGTGTTGGTGAGGCCATTGCCATCTTTCACCCATATCTCGATACTGTTGAAGCCTTTTTCGCAAGAGGCAAAAGTCAAGCTTGTTTGGGTTGGAAATCCCGACCCATCTCCCTGCTTCCGCATTCCGATTTGAATTTGGTCTGTAGGCGTACAATTGTCAGACAATGTAAGTATAAACTGGGAGGCAGCAAAATCTATCTGACATTGGGGTGCATCCAAGCTTTGTGTCAAACCATTGAGACACAACAGATTGGGGGGTTGACAATCTTTCACTTGGAATAAATAAGTACACTGGGCAAGATTTCCACAGTTGTCGGTCGCCTTCCAGGTTATCTTGTGGGTTCCTTTTATAAAAGGACCCGAAACCGTATCGTTCGACGATTGGATATCCACCACATTGTCGTTGTTCAGGTCAATTTTGTAAGAATAATTTATATTTGGGCTGCCGCAGTTTGTCACGGCCTTTTCCACCAAGAAAACCTCCCCTTGCGCACAGCTATTTTGATTGAGACAAAAACTTTTGTCTGTACATGCAGTAATCCAGGATATTTGCTGAGCAGCAAGACCTTGGACAAATAAGAGAGGGAGTAGAAGTAGGTATTGATTCATGGATGAGATTGCATTTATAAATTGCCTGCAAAAATAGTTCCAATAAGGCATTTTTGATAGGCTTCGGTTTTTTGTTTAAGTTTTTTTGCTGCAAAAGTTAAACAAAATATGGATTACCCACGTTTACCCGCACAGTTTGGAGCCCCATACCAGACCGTGTAACTATCTGGAATTAAAAAGAACCCTCTTTATTTTGAAAAAAGTCGTCGTCCTTGGTTCTGGTTTTTCGGGCTTGTCAGCGGCGTGCTGTTTGGCTTCCAAAGGCTTTGAAGTCACCGTTTTGGAAAAAAACGACTGCCCTGGCGGTCGCGCGCGCCAATTCGAGGCCGAGGGCTTTGTGTTCGATATGGGCCCTTCTTGGTATTGGATGCCCGATGTATTCGATAATTTTTTCGCGCTTTTTGGCAAAAAAACCGCTGATTACTACAATCTCGTTCGGCTCGACCCATCATATCAGGTTTTTTTTGGTCAAAACGACCGTGTGGAAATCCCTGCCCAAATGGAAGAGTTAGAAAATCTGTTTGAAAAAATTGAGCCGGGCAGCGCAATGAAGCTGCGGAAGTTTTTGGCGGAAGCCGAATACAAATACCAGGTAGGCATGGGCGAATTCGTACACAAACCCAGCCACAGCCTCTGGGAATTTGCTGACTGGCGGGTACTATCGAGCCTTGTACGCTTACAGATGTTTACGCCCTTGTCGCGTCATGTCCGTCAACTTTTCAAAAGCGAAAAGTTGATTCAATTGCTCGAATTCCCGGTACTTTTCCTGGGTGCTACACCCCAAAAAACCCCTGCACTTTACAGCCTGATGAACTACGCTGACATGGCACTGGGCACTTGGTATCCGATGGGTGGAATGTTCAAAATCGTGGAGGCCATGACCTCCCTCGCCCGCGAACTTGGCGTGGAAATCAAACTAAATCAAGAAGTTGCGAATATTGAAACTTCCAAAGGGAAGGTTATTGCTGCCATTACTACCGATGGCACGCGGTATTCCGCTGATGCCTTTGTGGGAAGTGCCGATTACCACCACATCGAAACCAAACTGCTCGACTCCGCACACCGAAACTATTCAGATCACTACTGGAAAAATCGTGTAATGGCGCCCTCCAGCCTACTATGGTATGTCGGTGTTAACAAGCGGATTGAAGGCCTGCGCCACCACAACCTGTTTTTCGATGAGGAGTTCGGTCTGCACGCAACAGAAATTTACACCTCGCCCAAATGGCCGACGCGGCCGCTGTTTTATGCCAGTGTGCCGTCCGTGACTGACCCCGACGTGGCCCCTCCTGGCTGTGAGAACTTGTTCCTGCTCATCCCAGTCGCACCAGGACTTGACGACACGCCAAAAATCCGAGCGCAGTATTTTGACGTAATTTTGGAACGGCTCGAACGACATACCGGGCAAAGCATCCGCCCGCATATCGTGTACGAACGATCTTATGCCCATGCCGATTTTGTCGAGGATTATCACGCTTTCCGGGGTAATGCCTACGGATTGGCGAATACGCTCTTGCAAACAGCTTTCCTCAAACCAAAAATGAAAAATCGCCATCTCTCCAATCTATGGTACACTGGTCAGTTGACCGTGCCAGGACCAGGGGTGCCGCCCTCCCTTATCAGTGGAGAAGTGGTGGCGAGAGAAGTTAATAAGTGGGCAGTGGGCAGTAGGCAGTAGCGCACACTACTACAGCCAACTGCGATTGCACATTGCCATTACCAACTATTGAATATGAACCATCTTCAGCTCTTCCACCGCACCTGCGCCGACTGTAGCAGACTCATCACCAGACGCTACAGCACCTCGTTCTCCTTGGGAATCAGGCTGTTCGATCAGCGTCTCCGTGAGCCGATTTACGGCATCTACGGCTTTGTCCGCTTTGCCGACGAGATCGTAGACACCTTCCATGATTATCCAAAGGTCCAACTTTTTGAGCGTTTTCGGCAAGACACCTGGCGCGCCCTTGATGAAGGAATTAGTCTTAACCCAGTGTTGCATGCTTTCCAACATGTAGTACGGAAATACAGTATCGAGCGCGCGCTCATTGAGGCTTTCCTCGACAGCATGGAGATGGACTTGACGGAATCAACCTACGATCCAGAAGGCTATAACGAGTACATCTACGGGTCGGCAGAAGTGGTGGGTCTCATGTGTTTGCGTGTGTTCTGTGAAGGGAACGATGCGGAATATCATAAGCTGAAAGCCCCCGCTCGGCGACTCGGCGCGGCATTTCAAAAAATAAATTTCCTCCGTGACATCAAAAGCGACCATGAAGAGCGCGGGCGGGTCTATTTCCCCGGCGTTGATTTCAGTCGCTTTACCCAAGAGGACAAATGGCGGATCGAAACCGATATCAAACAGGATTTTGATGCGGCGCTGGAGGGCATCCGAATGCTGCCAAAAGGTGCACGTTTAGGGGTATATCTGGCCTACAAATATTACACCCATCTTTTTCTGAAAATCAAGAGCGCGCCGCCGCAGCGGGTGGCACAAGAACGCTTTCGGCTTTCTAGTAAGCGCAAAGTTTATTTGTTGTGTAGCTCGGCATTGCGGCATCAGTTGGGGGCGTTGTGAAGCATGGGGATTGACCGAGCATCATTCCATTTTTTTAATTTGAGGTTCTTAAATACCTTTGGCCGAGCCTGAGCCAAGGGTATTTCTGATTTGCATTAGCGCAGGTTGGAGATTGGCTATACATCAAAACAACAGACATGAAAGAATTGCTAAAAAGCATTTTAAGGCCATTTTATACAAGATTTATACAAAAAATAGAGGAACGGCGATTTAGAAAACGCCTTTTGCTGAATAAAGATACCCCGCTGAAAATCGTGGTCGGAAGCTCCGGTATATTTGAGGAAGGCTGGATACCTTCTGAGGCACACTTTTTAAATCTCCTGGAAGGAAACGGCTGGTTGAAATATTTTAAAGAAAACGAAATTGAATTCATGTTGGCCGAGCACGTTTGGGAGCATCTGACCCAAGATCAAGGAAAAAAAGCCGCAGCTACCTGCTTTCGGTTCCTCAAAAAAGGTGGAAGGTTGAGGGTGGCTGTTCCGGATGGTTTTCACGCAAATCAAGACTATATTGACTACGTTAAACCCGGAGGTTCTGGTGCTGGAGCAGACGACCATAAGGTGCTCTACAATTACAAAACATTTAGCGATATTTTTCGGGAATGCGGGTTTAAGGTGGAACTCCTGGAGTATTTTGATGAGAACACGGAATTCCATGCAAATGATTGGGATTCAAATGATGGCTATATCCATCGTTCAATCCGATTCGATACTAGGAACGCTGATGGACTTCCACATTATACCTCTTTGATTTTGGATGCAATTAAGCCTTGATTACATCCATGACCTACCGCAACGCTCCCATCCACCCCATTCTTCGCCTGATTTATGCCTGGCTCCGCCTAACAACCTGGGCAGGATTCTCCGTTTTTTACCGCCGCCGGCTTGTGCTGGGGCGCGAGCATCTGCGTTTTGACGGACCCGCCATCATAGTCTCCAACCATCCCAGCACCCTGATGGACCCGCTCAATGTGGGTCTCAACATCCGTCAGGAAATGTTCTTTCTGGCCAACTACGGCCTGTTCAAAAACCCCATCAGTAGTTGGATTCTGACTCGTTTATTTTGCATCCCGGTAAAACGAAAAGAAGATGTGGCCGAGGGCGAAGCCCGCGACAACGACGCGGCTTTTGAAGCCTCTTACCAGCACTTGGAAAAAAACGGCGTGCTCTACATCGCAGCGGAAGGTGTAAGTTGGATGGACCGTTATGTGCGCCCATTCAAGACTGGCACGGCTCGTATCGCCTTTGGCGCAGAACGTCGAAACAATTGGCAACTCGGCGTAAAAATCATCCCCGTTGGACTGAGTTATGACGCGCCCAACCTCTTCCGCAGCCGGATGACGGTGGAGTATGGCGCACCCATTGACCCGCGTCCCTGGGCCGAAAAAGACCGTGAAAACCACGAACAGGCGGTGGATAATTTCACCGAAGCAATCCGGCAACGGGTCAGTGCACTCACCCTCGATTCGGGCAGCGAAGCGGGCGATTCATTTGTAAATCAGTTGGAAATGATGCTCAGAAACGCTCGTTTGGATTTTTCCGAAAGCGAGGCGTATTTTTTCCTGAAAGATTTCTTGGTAAAAAACATGGGCAATGAGGACTTTAAAACAGAAGTGGCCCGCTATTCCGCCACGCTTGAAAAAGCTGGTTTGACGGATGCCGGGGTGAATTACCAGTCCGACAATCCGAAAAACTGGGGAGGTTTTCTGACCCGGGCATACCTGTTCCTTTTGATCGCACCCTTTGCTTTGATCGGTTATCCCTTCTGGTTTTTGCCTTGTTGGCTGCCCTCACTGCTCTGCAAACGCCTGAAACTTTACCCGGGTTACGACAGCAACGTGAAAATGCTCGCTGGGCTCTTTACTTTCCCGCTCGCGCTCTGGGGCGGCTGGGAATTGGCTTTTTGGATTTGGGGAAGCAGTCTTTGGGCTTGGGTCGCTCTGGCAGTGCTTGTATTTTGTGGCTATGGCTTTGAGGCGTTTTCCGATATTGCCCAGATTTGGCGGGAAAGACGTGCAGCGCGCCTTTTTCAAGAAAAACAACCCAGGCAATGGGAGAAGATTTCTGCTCAACGCAACGAGATTTTCAAAGAAATGCTCGCCGGCCCATATCGAGCCCGCCTAAGGCAAATGAAAGCAGAAATCAAAGGCGACCCTGTTGATTAACCTATCACGCTTCACTTCATCGCTCCAGCACCCATGCCCTCCCTCGAACATCTCCGCGCCAACACCCAGACGTGACGGGATTCTATGAATCCGTGGCGCGTTTGCTCCCTATTCAAGTACGCAATATGGCCTTTGTCGCCAGTGCGACGGATGGCTGTGCGCGGGCAATCAGTGCCATTCCCTGGCGTGAAGGGGACGTAATCTTGACCACCAACAACGACTACGCCTCCAACCCAATCGCATTCCTATCGCTCCAAAAACGGTTCGGTATTCGGCTCGTCTGCGCCAGAGACTTGCCTACGGGCGGTATAGATGTCGATGATTTTGAACGACTTGTGCGCCAACACCGACCGTTATGTGCCATTTTGAAAAATCGAAACAATCGACTACGAGAACGATATTGCTTTTGACATTTATACTTATTAGCAGTTTGACTAACACCCAAGCTCAAACTTGTGACTGTGGTAAAGACTTTGATTTTTTATCGACAGCTTACATCAAGGACTATTCAGGCATTCAAGATTTTGCAAAAAAGTATCCTGACTATTTGCAGTTTATCGACAATTTATCAAAAAAGGCAAATAAAATAAAGGACATAAAAAAGTGCTACATTGTGATTGGGGAACTAATAAGATAAGACTTGTTGCACGGCGTTTTCAACCTTGGACTTGTCCTTGGGGGCACGCGGGCGAGCCGGCACGATGGCTGTTCCATAATGCTGAGCACTTGATTCGCCATGTAGTTCGTTTTTTGCGAACGTACATGAACCAATAAAACCAAACACTATGCTGAACCAATCTGCCCAAAAATCAGGTGTTCACTTCGCGCCGGAAAAGAAATAACATCGCGCCGGATTTTAGTGTCCAGTTTGAGCCGGATTATGCAATTGGGGGAATAAGTGGGCAGAAACAGTTGTATGATGCGGGGATTATTGTCCAACCAGGCCTGCAATTCGACATTTCGATAGTACCTGGCATTATCCCCGATGACAAAAATCGGTGATTGATAACCCCCCGACTATCAAAGAACTCCTTTTAACACGACCTCAAATAATGACATGACTTACACGCAGTGCCGAAGTTTTGTGCTTCGTATCAAGTTCAGTACTGGCAGACAATTTAGTGCTTCGAAATCCGCTTCTTCGCCAAGCCCCAAAACGTTGCCACCCATGCTAAAGACAGACCAACATGGCCAAAAAAGCCATAATAAAAACACTCAACATTCTTTTCTAAGTGCGGGAAAGTGTGAATTATGTAACTTTTATATAAAACGATGTAACTCTTTAGTGTTTATGTTGCCTGACCTTGTGCGAAATGAGCAGCGAAGACACTACAGAACTGGAAATTTTCTTATTATTAGAGGCAATTTACCAAAAATACGGATATGATTTCCGGCAGTATTCCAAAGCCCACATCAATCGCAGGATTAGGAACAGGATGAGGCTGTCTGGACTAGAAGATATTTCCCAAATTCAATCTAAAGTTTTGAAGGATGAAACATTTGCGCATGAACTTTTACAGGATTTATCAATCACCGTAACCGAAATGTTTCGTGATCAGGATTTTTATAAGTCGTTACGAAAAAATGTTATTCCTGTTTTAAAAACATACCCCTTTATAAAAATATGGCATGCCGGATGTGCAACTGGCGAAGAAGCTTATTCAATGGCAATAATTATGCAGGAAGAAGGCTTGTATGACAGGGCAACAATTTACGCTACTGATTTTAACCAACATGCTTTAAACGGAGCAAAAGAAGGAATTTTTTCGAATGCTTTGATGAAAGAATATACCATCAATTATCAATTGTCGGGAGGAAAAGAATCTTTTTCAAGCTATTATACTTCCTATTATGATAATATTATCATGAATCAATCTCTGAAAAAAAACATTGTATGGGCAAA
>CAZPTQ010000083.1:2454-22488 GCA_964589365.1 uncultured Saprospiraceae bacterium | reverse complement strand
TCAAAAGATAGTTGGCTAACGCCAAAATAATTGGCCTGAAATTGGGAAGTTATTTTGACACCGTTCCTTATAAACACCACCGCCGCCAAAATCCCTGCAATACTCAGCGCGTGAATCAAGTGAAACTGCTCGCCGTCCAGTATTCCCCAGAAAACGGCTACCACCCGGATGATGTACGTCGTCGAACTGGCAAACAGCGCAGAAGTTTCTTTGATGAGTTTGTATTGAAATAATTGTGCGATGGCTGTACCGAAGACGCCCAAAATGACCAGCGACAAGAGTGGCACCCATTCGATTTGACTGGGAAGATAACTTGCGATATTGGGCAAAAATGTAAGAAAAAACGCCAACAATCCGGTGATTGAAACCGTCACTGTTGACAACACCACTGCTGGAATGTGCGACAATCGCTGCTTGATTAAATTGATGTTGAACCCATAACAAAGTGTCGCCAAAATTATCAGCCCTGCGTGCCAGTTGAAAGTTATGGCCGTGTTAGAACGCTCTAAAGCCAACAAAATCGCGCATGCTAACCCAAGCAGCAGTCCAAATACCTGATTGATTTTGTAGCCAATCCTGCCGACATCAACCGAATTGTGGCCGCTTCAAAATAGCCAAAGCCAGTCAGGCCTTTTTTGATTAGGATAAAACTACTGCCCCAAATCAGGGAAAGTGCCAGCAGGTAAATCCACTTGCTGAGGGCGGTGTTTTTGTTCATGAGGGTGAGTGTGTTCATAGCATTTTTTTCATGCAACGACGCAACGGCGCAACGTTTGACAATCCCGTTGCGCCGTTGCGTGAAATTTTCTTATCGCTGATAATTGAGCAAATAATTCGGCATAGGAACCCCCTGTTTGCCGCTTTTATCTGTTTCTGGCGCAAGCGGGCTGAGCATCAGCGGCAGCACCCCCGCCCACACATTCAAGTCCATGTCCTCAGGGTCGTCCGCTACGCCGTGTGCCCGGAACTTGACGGAGGCTTCCTCTATTTCTACGGCGATGAACATCGTTTTTTTCATGTCGCTGGCATCTGGTTGCCGAGCATCTGCCCAGCGACCGGGCATGACGTGTTCGGTGAATCGTTCGGCGGCCAACCAGCGTTCGGCATCGGTGTCCACCAGGCGCGTTTTGCCAAAAGCCACTACCGAGCGGTAATTCATAGAATGGTTGAAAACAGAGCGAGCAAGCACCAGTCCGTCGAGTAAAGTAACGCTCACACACACTGGAATCCCTTTGGCCATTTGCATAAAAAAATGACTTCCCACCGAGCCGTGCAAATACAGCGTGTTGTTCACTCGGCAATAGCCCGTTGGGATCATAAATGGCTGTCCTTCAATGTTAAATGCAACGTGGCAGACCAATCCTTCGTCCAAGATGGCATCGCGGCTGGCGGATTGCATATCATAGCGTTTGGGGTAATACCGACTGCCTTCGGTTCGGCTTGTTTTTGCTTTCATAGCGTAATTTTAGACTGTTTTTCGAGATGCAAAATTAGTTTGATATTGGACTACTAAAATCGTCCAGTTTTTAAATAATGGATAGTCCAGTTGAAATTAATATCCACTTTTGCCCGACCTTTGAAAGACACTTTCTGGTATTATCTATGCTTCCATACGCTACCCTCATCTCGCTGGACAAAACGGCTAAAACGCCCATCTTCCTGCAAATCGCCGCTGCGTTGACCGAAAACATCCGGCGGGGCATCATCCCTTCTGGAGCACGACTTCCAGGCACACGCAGCATGGCAGAGGCCCTTTGTTTGCACCGAAAAACCGTGGTGGCCGCCTACGAGGAATTACTCGCCCAAGGCTGGCTTGAAACCCAAAACTCGCGTGGCACATTTGTCAGCCAAAAGCTGCCGGATATCAGGCCCATTTCGTTTAAAAAAAGCACTATTTCTGCCCCATCATATACGCAGCCCAAAGCGGGCTTTCCATTCAAGGCGGATCCTTTGCTAAAATTACCCCTCGTCAAAAGTTCCAATTCGCTGGCCTTCAACGACGGTTTTCCAGATGTACGTATCGCACCCTGGGATGCTCTCAGTCGTGCTTACCGAACTGCCCTACGGCAGGGTTTTCGCAAAAACCTGCTGTTTTATGGTGAAACCACGGGAGAACCCTCTCTCCGAGCAGCCATGACGGATTACCTCCGTGAAAGTCGCGGGCTGCCTATTACAATAGACAATGTGTTGATTACGATTTTCACTACAACAGCAATCCGATTCTACCGCTCGCAGCAGCAGATTCTGGCCGAAATGTGGTCTATGTCGGTTCTTTGAGCAAGGTGTTTTCCCCTGCTTTGCGCGAGTATTGGCTCGTGGATCCGCGCACCAGCACCATCGAATTGTACACCTACACCGAGCAACGTTACAAGTTAGTGGCTTTGCATGAAGTCAATGAGATGTGTTGAAGTCAATCGCGTTAGAAGGTTTTGAACTGGAACTGGCGGAGGTGTTCAAAGACTGAGCTTGTTGCGGTTTTTTCTCCTCAAAGAAGCCGGTGTTCCAACGCCACCTTCACCATCTGCGCCGTGTTTTTTACCCCAAATTTGGCCAGCAGGTTTTTGCGGTGGCTATCCACGGTAAGCGGGCTAACGAAAAGTTTGGAGGCAATTTCCTGATTGGTCATGCCTTCGGAAATGTGAATCAGCACTTCCTTTTCACGAGCGGTAAGCATGGGCAAAGGCGAGGATTTGGCTGCCGGCGAAGTCATTACCTCCGAGACTTCGGCGCTCATGAACATCCTGCCATGCCAAGCGGCGGTGATGCCTTCCTCCAATTCTTCTTTGGTGGCGTTTTTGAGCAGGTAGCCCGATGCGCCTGCTTCGAGCATCCGTGTGATGCAGCTGCGTTCTTTGAAAGTGCTTAGCCCTAAAATTTTCAGGCCGGGCTTGGCTTTTTTTGTATCCCGCAAAGTTCAATGCCGTTGATGTCGCCGAGGTTAATGTCGGTAAGCGCCACTTCTGCATCAGAATTTTTAAGTGCTTCGAGCGCGATATAGCCGTCGGTGGCGGTGCCAGCAATTTCGACAACGGAAGAATCTGCCAAGAGGGATTTGATGCCAGCCAGGACCATCGGATGGTCATCAATGATAAAGGTGCGAATCATAGGGACCGGTTTGATTTAATGGGACGAAAGTCCAACGCGGCTTTGCCCAAGCACCAGTCCAAAACCTGCTCATTTTCTGTTCAAGCTTGCTCAAAACTTGATTTTGACAAAAATGCTCCCCACAACTAGCACGACGAACTCGAACATCAATGCAACCAAGTAACCCATCCCACTTCCGGGGCCGGGGTTGCTGTAAGCCGAAAACGTTTTTTCGATGACAAAGTGCCCGCCGACCAGTCCGACAATCCAAACCCGCAGCAACAGCCAGTTTTTTTCAACCGACGGGATCCACCACAATCCAAAAACCAACACCGACACCGCCGGAATGTAGAACCAGCATGTATCAATAAAATCGTCTACGGCTTTGTTTGGCGGGGTGTTCATTTTGCCGACAATGACGGCAGCGAAGTAAAGCAGCAGCCAGAAAAGTTCAGGGCTGAGGAGGTATCTCATGGTCTAGTTTTTGTGAAAAATGATTTGAACGACCTTTTCGCGCGGCGTAGGTGGTTTTGGCAGCGCGGCATCAGTATTTTTGGCGGGACTGTGTTTCGAGATTTTGCCGAGATGCGCCTCGATTTTGGCTCTAATTTTTGGTGAAATCAAAGCGTTCGAGTCCAACGGCGCATTCAAAAAATTTTCAAAAGACAAGAAGCCTGCCTGCGGAACAGGGTCGCGCCAATTCGAACAGTTATACTCGATCCCGTGCCTGCCGACGCTGATAAGATCGGTTCTGTTGTAGTTGCCTTCGGTCCAATGAAGGGTCGAAACAGGGTTTTTAGGGTACTCGGACAACTCAAAATGAGCAGCAGTAGCCGGGCAACCCAAATCTGAAAAAGCATTTTTTTATTTGCTGCAATTCGGTTCAAAGATACCTTTTGCCATGCGTTCTGCGCCCGATAAATCCTTTCGGATTTCCACGTTTTCAAACCCTTTTTCCCACAACATAACCGCCACATCGGAAGCATTGAATTCGTTGCACTCAAAAAAAAGCATACCTCCCGGGCGCAGTTTTTCCAACGAAAAATCCGCAATGGAGCGGTAGAAAAGCAGCGGATCGGGGTCATCCACAAACAAGGCCAACGCTGGTTCGTGCGCCAAAACGTGTTCTGGAACCAGATTTTTTTCTGAATGGGGGATGTAAGGCGGGTTGCTCACGACCAGGTCAAGTTGAGGAAATAAATCCCAATCGGAGGGGTTCAGAATGTCTCCTTCAAAGAATTGGAAATTGGGAAATTGGGATATTGGGATATTGAGGATTCGTTCGGCATTCTCTTCGGCGATCGCAAGTGCAGCGAGGCTTTTTTCCAGGCCAATCAATTGAATACCCGGCATTTTCTTTTTCAATGTGATGCCAATACAGCCACTCCCAAGCCCGATATCCAATAAAGTTGGGGAGGATAAGGGAGAAAATATCTTTAATGACTCCAACACCCAAGCCACCAATGCTTCCGTCTCCTGCCGGGGAATCAACACCGCCGGGCTGAGCTTGAACTTCAGCCCAAAAAAGTCGGCCTCTCCGAGCACATATTGCACTGGTTCACCCGCCACAAGCCGCTGGAGAATTTCTGCAAATCGAACTTCTTCGAATGCCCGCCCATGATCAAAGACATCTTCAAAAACAATGCTTGCGATGGCCTTGGCTTCTCCTTCGCCATAGCGCGGCGTGAGTTGTTCGACCAGGAAATTGCGAGCAAGATTAGCAGTCATAATAACATAAAGAGCGCAAAGAGAGCGTGATGTCTGCTTGAAGTGATGGGGTTGTGTCAAAAGGTATCCCGCAATTTTTTTCCTGAAACAATATTTTGCGTTTCTGGCAATTGAATCCTAAGGTTTTAAAAACCTTATAGGATTTCGTGAAAAAAAAATAAAATTCCGCGATAGATTTTCAATCTGAACTTTTGACTCAACCCCTGTCACTTCAGGGAGACTATCGCTAAATTTCAACGATAAAAACCGTTCCTTTTGGCAAATTGTCGGCAATGCTAATTTTGCCGTCGTGGGCTTTAAGCACTTGATTTACAATGTATAATCCGAGACCAGTGCCGGTACTGTGTCGCGTTTCTTCATTGCCCATTCGATAGAACTTTTCGAATACCGATTTCTTTTCCACATCGGGAATTCCTTGGCCTTGGTCGCCTACGCGGAAGCGGAATTTACCGCCTTCATAATTGGCAGAAAGTTCGATGGGGCTTCCTTCCGGGGAATATTTCAAGGCATTTTCCAAAAGGTTTCGCACAATGGCAGCGAGGCCCATCTTGTCGGCTTGTACGGGTGGGAGATCGGCAGGGATGTTCAACCTTAAATCAGCTTCCGTGAATCGAACACGGAGGCTTTCTGCTATTTCCATTGCAAGTGTGCCAAAATGCACCGGTTCGTGCAAAGGGCGCCAGTTATCTTCCAGGCGAGCAGCAAGTAACAGGCTCTCTACCAGGTCCTGGAGTCGGTCAGCATCTTTGAGACCGTTGCCAAGGAGTGGTGAGCGTTGCTCGGCAGTTAAATTGCGTTTGATAATGGTCTCGATCACAAGCCGCAATGAGGCAATGGGTGATTTGAGTTCGTGGGTGATGCTGAGCAAAAAATTGCGCCGCTGACGTGTCAGTGAAACTTCCCGCGCTGCGCTCCGCCGAATGACCCATAGCCCCCACACCAGACAGGCAGTAAAAAATAGTCCTTCTGCTATTACCATCCTGCGTCCGCTTTGCCACGCTTTTTGGGCAATTTGGAATGCTGCTGTGGCTTCCATATTTACTTCGGGATAGCGCAACTCGACAATCCGTTTTTCCCGTTCAAACAAGCGGTCGTTTTGTTTCCAAAGATGAAACGACCACCACCCAAAGGCCAATATCATATAGCCAATGACGAAATGGGATAGGGTGGTGATTGGAAGGCGCTTCATGTTTGGAAATTTGATATTTAGATATTAGGGTATCTCAATACCTCAACATCAATATAATACCTACCATTCCTGGCTCATTGGATGGATCATCAGTTCGTCAATGAGTACATGAGGAGGGGTATTTAGGATGTAGGAAACTGCCATCGCGATATCGTCCGCATGGAGATATTTAGCCTGTTCTGGCTCGCCTTGTTCCACTTGATGGAAGTAGGTATCTACTAATCCGGGATAAACCACGCTTACTTTGATGCCCAACGAACGAACCTCCCGGCGCAGGCTCTCAAAGAAAGCATGTTGGGCGTATTTGCTGGCAGTGTAAAGGCTACCCGTTGCAAAAGTGCGTTTCGAGACATCCGACGCAATGGCCAGGATGTGTCCTGTTCCGGCTGCTTTCATGTGTGGCAACACGGCACGTGTGAGCAAAAATGAACCTTTCACGTTCACGTCCATCACGCGCTCCCAGTCGTCGGACGTAATCTCTTCGGCAGGCTTGAATACACCGATTCCTGCGTTATTCACCACACAATCAATACGGTGGAAATCGCGCATCACTTCCGCCACGGCATTGTTTACTTGTTGCTCATCGGAAATATCACAAACAAAAGAGAGGGCTTTGCCGCCGGCCTCGTCAATTTCGTGTTCCAGTTCGCCGATTTCTTCGGCATTGCGCGCCAGCACCACCACGAAGTGGCCTTCGTGTGCCAGCCGAAGCGACACTGCCCGGCCTATGCCGCGGGATGCACCGGATATTAGGGTGATTTTTTTTGTCATAATTTATTGATAACCAATGATCTAAAACAGCCCATGCAATTCCGCTTGTACCATTTCCAGCACTTTGGAGGCGTGTTCTTTATTACTCGTAAAATCCAGGTTATCTACGTTGATAATCAGGAGTCTGCCTTCACGGTAGCCATTGATCCAACCGTCGTAGCGGTCATTGAGGCGTTTGAGGTAATCGAGACTTATGCTGCCTTCGTAATCGCGCCCGCGCATCTGGATATGATCCACCAAAGTGGGTATGCTTGCCTTCAGATAGATCAGCAAATCAGGCGCTTTCACCTGCGACACAATGGACTGAAACAAGGTCATGTAATTCTCAAAATCGCGCCGTTCCATCAGACCCATGTCGGCAAGATTTGGTGCAAAAATGAAAGCGTCCTCGTAAATCGTACGGTCTTGTATCACGGTTCGGCTACCCTGTAAAATACGCAGCACCTGTTGGTAGCGACTGGAAAGGAAAAACACCTGAAGGTTGAACGACCAGCGTTTCATGTCCAGATAAAAATCAGACAAGTAGGGGTTGTTCTCTGTGTTTTCATAGTGTACGTCCCAGCCAAAATTCTTGGCAAGCATCTCGGTGAGGGTCGTTTTGCCCGCGCCGATATTGCCAGCGATGGCGATGTGCTTCACAGTTTTTTTCTCAGGAGGCAATGCAGAGGTCATGCTTGTTGATTTGTTGATTCGGTTATTCGTTGATCTGAGGATTCGTTGATTTGTGGCGAAGGTAGAAAACCCTTAAAACCTTTCTGAATCCCTTTCAACTTCATTGGTTTTTAATGCCATTCTTCTCAATGATTGTGGCGTGGTTTCTGTACAAAGATCTTCAATGCGCACCCATTCAATGGCCTTGGTTTCCAAAAGGTTGCGTTCGATTTCAGCACCTCTTGGCGCGACAAAAAGAAAGCGCAAATCATAGTGCAAATGTGAAGGTTCGTAGCCTCGTGCCGGAATTTCATGCACATCCAGATCAAAAATTGCTTGTGAAATCAACGTCAATCCCTGAATTCCGCACTCTTCAAAAGCCTCACGCCTGGCCGTTTCGGCCAATGAAGCATCTGCCTCGTCAGCATGACCGCCAGGCTGGAGCCAACGGTCCAGTTTGGCGTGGTGAACCAGCAATACCGAGTTGCCATCCGCAGATAGTATCCATGCCGAACCGGTCAAGTGTTCTTCTAAAGTGCTGCGCTGCCAAAAATATTCGTTCTGTTCAACGAAGGCAATCGTTTGCACTAAAAAGGTAGACTCCTCCTCAAAATCGGACTTATGTTGTATAAGCAATGAGAGCGTTTCAAGTCTATCCATAGTTCACTTTTGGAATTGTTGCGAGTCAGCTTTTAGTAGGTTCTGGATGTTTGGTTTTTAATTTTCCTGTTCTCCTGTTTTGCGGTTTCATCATCGCTCTATCTTTATCAATACATTTCTGAAAACCTTCCGCAGCCGCTCCTCTTTTTTCTTTTCCAAAATCTCCCCCGCCCGTCGGATACCCCCGCCATAATAGCGGAAAAGCCAGGGCGTAACCGTTGCGGCGGCATCCAAAAACGTGTAAGAAATACCCGTGGCAACAAACCAATATCCCAACAAAGCATTGAGTAGGAGCGAGTTCAGGCCATTTTTGATGTCGCCTGCATAAAACTGTCCCGCCCCGGGCAATACCATGCTCAGCACCCGGGCAGTCTTCGGGCTTTTGCGGCTTATCCGCTTTGCCTCGCGCATAAGCCGTTCAAATTCTGCCCGATCCTGTACATCCTCTGGCGCAAAAAGCGGCAGCAAATCTGCTCTGGCCAAATCAAATTCCCGGATGCCAAAGTGCGCAGCGCCGAGGTAGAGCCGCTTCCTGGTCATCCAGGGCTCTGGTAAATTATTTGGCAATGAAAACAGTTCTAACAGCGCCTTTTTGTACTGATTTTGGAGCATCAATATGCCGGTTTTGCTGAAAAGTGCCTCATAACGCAGGCTATCCGTGTCGGCACTTTGATACAAGAGGTCGCAATAAAATGCCGATTTTTCAAAATCTCCTTGCTCAGCATAAAGTGCCGCCAATTGGCGTTGGCACTCGTCACGGTATCGGTCGCCACCAAAGAAAAGTACCCGCTGGTAGCTTTTCAAAGCAAGCGTTTTGTTTCCAGCAGTCAATTGCTCGCGGGCAAAAAGCATGGTCTCGTCCGCCGTTTGGGCAGGCAGAAAACTGACGGCACTAATCCAGCACAGTAAAGCGGTGAGAAAGTGAGAAAGCGAGAGGCGTGAAAAAGCGTGAGGCGTGAGAGAGCGAGTGACCTGTGAAGTGCTAATCCAGCACAGGGAAGACCAGAGATTCCGTATCATGTTGTAAACGGTTGAATTTCTTTTGGTTTTGCCGCCGAGCGGCTTTGTGTGAGCCATAAAGATTGCCGGTGTAAAACCCAATCGCGAAGCCGCCATGAATCCAGCCCCAAAAGGTATCAGTGCCTTCTTTGTCGAATCGGCGGTAGGCTTGCCAGGTATTGATGCCCACGAACAGAAGGCTGATAATACCGTCTTTCCATTCGCCTGCGTAGACTTTGCCCAAGCCAGGCACCGGCACCGAGAGCGCAGTGGCGACCCAGGGGTTTTTCTTTTTGCTGCGTTCTCCGCGTTTGATGAGTTTTTCCAGATCAGCACGGCGGGAAATTTTTTCTGCAACCGGTATGGACTCGATTGATTGTCGCGCTTCGGGCCATTTTTGCTCCAGCATATTGGCATACAAAACCGTGCGCCTCAGCTGGGTACTGTCAAACATATCTGATGTTGTAACCAGCGTACGCGCACGATCCGGGAAGCCACCCCGAAGCAAGAGTTTGGAATATTCGGTGTAGAGCAGCCGAGTTTTGGGCTTAGGCTCAAGTTGCCATTTCGCCCACTGTTCGAGGCCGCGCTCAGGTGTATTGCCCTTTCTATATGTTCGGAGCAGATCGGCACGAAGGGTATCGTTGTCCGGGCGAAAGAATATCAACCTTTCGTACTCTTCGGCAGCCAGCGCGTATTGCTGCGATTGGAGCAAGTAGCGGGCATAAGCATGGGAATGCTTGTAGTCGTAAATGTCCTGAGCGGAGAGGGAAATTGCTCCGAAAATGAAAAGGAAACTGGGAAAAAATTTGTTCATTTTTTGCGCTAAAACCTCGTAGGTTTTTAAAAACCTACGAGGTTAATTGATTCACTACCAGCCCACAGGATCTTTCAGCACTCTTTTTTCCAGATCAATTTCATACTGTCGAGGGCTGAAACCATTGCACCGTGTCAGGCGGTCGCAGGTGCAAATAATACCGCGCACCACGCCTAATTTCTTGACCGCTTCCAGACCGTATTCGGAGCAAGACGGGTGAAAACTGCAACGCTGGTTGTCTTGCGAAGAAAAGAAGGATTTGTAAACCAGGAACAGCCCCGAAAGAACGGTCTGCAATTCGTTGGGATTCTCGCGGCTGAGCGAAAACTGCTCCAAGAGCCGCGCTTTGGGGGCAGCAGCAAAGGCTTGTTGTAAAATTGAAATCTCGTTGCCAACATGTGGCACACCTCCGAGGTGTACCACATGTTCAGGTTGAGCAGGTAAGTTACCCGCCAGCAGGAATATCGAAATCGTAAGTGCTATCTTCATCTGCTTGGTTAATGATGATGTTTTTGAGGGTCATGATCCGAATAAATTCGCCCGCTTCGCGGTAAAATAGCTGGTAGATTTTCCCCGGAACTGGTAGACCGCTTTGCACTGAATAATCTTTGAAATAGAATTTGGAAACCAGATTTTTCTCCTTGTCGTAGAAAGCCGCAGCGCTGAGCCGCTTATTCTCCTGCGCCATGGTCACAGGCCCGAGGTAGGCCTTAAATTGTGCTGGTGGCAGCCACTGGGAGATGACTTGCTTGCCATCCTGTTGTACATCGCCGGGGGTGTAGCCTACTTTGGCAAGCCCAAAATCATTGAGTTGTTGGCTCAAGATCATGTTGAATATAGAAAACTCCCCAACCGGGGGCACTATTTGCTGTGCCACGAGCGTATCCGCTTTCATGCGGTACATCAACGTGTCGCGCACGAGCCACTGTTCCGGCTCAGGAAACCGAATGTCGTAAATCGTTTTGTGCAGGTTTTTATCGTAGTAAATGGTTCCGGTGATGAGTCTGCCCTGATCTTTGCCCGTTTCTTTTTCTTTGATGGAAAAGTCGGATTTAAATCGGTAAAATTCAGTCTGGGCTTGTATGCCATTGACGGAAAAAGCCACCAGCAACAAAAGCGTGCCTCGGATTGGAATGCTCATAGTGGGGCAAAAGTAGTGAATTTGGATACTGGTGTCAAAAAGAAAACCGGGTCGCTACGCAGATGCGGAACAACCCGGTTTCAATAAGATTTCGTAGCATTGCTTAGCCTGCGGAAGCCCACCAGGCACCGCTTGCAAGGAGGCCAAACCACAATACCAACCAGAGTACAGTCCAGATGGCGCACCCTATGATGGCTTTCTTGCCCTCGGTCTTTTTGGCATCGCCTTCAACGGCTACATAGACCAAGATGATGCCGAGGATACCAAGGCAGAAGCCCCACCAAAAACCGGGGATACCAAGCAGGCGTTCTCCGTCAGGCGCCACGCTGCCAAGGAGCGAAGAAGCGATGTCGTTGTCGCTCGTCACATTGTTAAGCAGCGTGTTGTTCTCCGAAGCGAGTTGGGAGTAGGTAGCATTGCGCGCTTCTACCAACTGCTCTAGTTCAGTCATGCCAGCAAATTCGCTATCCAGACGGCTGAGCTCGTCTTGAAACGGATTGGCAGGCGTGGTGCTGGGCGAAGAAGCCCAGAGTGCGCCGCTGAGCAGCGCGCAAAATGCCAGGGTGAAAAGTTTCTTCATAGATTTTGTCTGAAATGAATTAATAGGTGTGAGTATACTAAGTCCGGGCAAAAGTACTCGTCCGATTGGGAAAACATAACTGCTGATGTTTTTTTAACGGCAGATTTTTTAGAATGCAATGCTGCACAACATTCCGTTCAACGGGAAACAAACCCTGTTGAACGGGCAACACGCTGCAAACTTCTAAGCTTTTTTTGCGCCGAAAAGGCTCTTCCGTATTTCGGGGCTTGAAACTGGGCGGCCTGAAGAACTTTGAGCGTAAAACTCATTTAAAACAAGACAACCAACATATGGCAATTACGAACTCAAAAGGTGGCTTGCTTGCCATCGTAGCAGTAGCTGGAATCGCAGCTTTTTTTGTACTCAGGCAGTTTTTTCCTCAGATCATCGAGCAAATCGCGGTGGGTATTGTCGCATTTTTTGTCTTTTTGGGTGGGCTGATTTTTAGAAGAAAAAAAGGGTAGTGCCGAATTTTTATGTTTACCCGCCGAAGTTTCTCGCCGCCGCTAAGGCTAATGCGAGTAAAAACGAAGGCGGGTTCGCTTTTTTACCCGCCATAGCTTTAGCGCAGGTGGGAACCACATTTTTACCCGCCGAAGTTTCTCGCCGCCGCCTAAGGCTAATGCGAGTAAAAACGAAGGCGGGGTTCACATTGACCACATTTTTATCATGCTAATTTCGATCAAATCCCTCACGAAAACATACCTCATGGGTGCGGAAATCGTGGAAGCCCTCAAAGACGTGACGCTAAACATTGAAAAAAACGAGTACGTCGCGCTCATGGGCCCCTCAGGTAGTGGAAAATCCACGCTCATGAACCTGCTGGGCTGTCTTGACTCACCCACAAAGGGAGAATATTGGCTCAATGGCACGGAAGTGAGCACCATGGACGATGGCGAGCTGGCTGAAGTGCGGAACAAAGAAATCGGCTTCGTATTCCAGACTTTCAACTTGATGCCTCGACTTAGCGCCCTCGAGAATGTGGCGCTTCCACTCGTATACGCCGGTATTGGCCGTGAAGAACGGCTGGAAAAAGCCCGCAAAACCCTCGAATCTGTGGGCCTTGGAGACCGCATCACGCACAAACCCAACGAATTGTCGGGTGGCCAGCGCCAGCGCGTAGCCGTAGCCCGCGCCTTGGTGAACGACCCCGCCATCATTCTCGCCGACGAGCCGACCGGCAACCTGGACACAAAGACCAGCTACGAAATCATGGGGCTTTTCGAGCAAATCCACAAAGCGGGAAATACCGTTATCTTGGTTACCCACGAGCACGACATCGCCATGCACGCCCACCGGATTGTACGCCTGCGGGATGGACTTATCGAGAGCGACTTGGCCAACGAAAATTTCGTAAGAATGGAAAATGTGGTGATGCCTGTGGAGGGGTGATTAAAGAGACCTGTCTCATGTGTCAGTGTTGCTTTCACAAAATTGCCAGTTTGGGGAGTTCATTTTGTAAAAACCATTTCAAGCCACAAACTCTAAGGGCAGGGCTTCGTTCCCAAGCATCGCCATGTGGGACTATTACATACCGGGCGGCAGCAGCCAAGTCGTCCGCAGCTGTAAAGAAGCCTCTGGATGGCGTAGGATCGGAGCTGTATTTGATTTCGATAAGTACTAGTTTGCCTGTTGGACTCCTCAACACCAAATCCACTTCAGCCCCCACTTGCGTACGAAAAAATGAATATTCAAAAGATTTGCCGCCTGCTCGAAGCACCTCTTCCACAACGTACGTTTCCCACGACGAGCCAAGGCATTGGTTGCCATGTAAATGTTCAAAATCGCGAATGCCAAGCAAGTGATGCATCAAACCTGTGTCCCGCATGTAAAGTTTGGGAGTGCGCACCAAGCGTTTTGTTAGGTTGGCATGGTGCGGTTGCAACCGGCGTATCAAGAAACTGCCTTCCAGAATATCTAGATACTTTTTGACTGTGTTCGAACCAATGCCCAATGATTTGGAAAGGTGTTCCACATGCAGCAGGTTACTGCTCAGGGAAGCGACTATTTTGAGCAATCGCTCCATCGAAGGGATGGTAATGTCATAGCCGATACGCCGAATGTCACGGTGCAAAAAAGTTTCTGTAAAATTGCTGAGCCACATTTCCTTCAATGCAGAGGTAGGTGCAAGCAGTGCATTGGGAAACCCACCACGCACCCAATGTTCCGCTTGAGATACCGTCGCTCCAATTTCAAGCAATGTAAACGGAGTTAGTTCAAAATAAGCGATTCGACCTGCAAGGGTCTCGGTATTGCCGCGCACGATGTCTGGAGAAGCAGAGCCAGTTAATAGGAAACGTGCCGACACACGTTTTTGATCCACCAACCACCGTAGGAGGGGCATCAAGGAGGGCATATTTTGCACTTCGTCAATAATTACGCAGCTGTCTGTGTATTGGGAGAGGAAAATCTCCGGCTCGGACAATTTTTGACGGTCGGTATCGCGTTCCAAATCAAGGAAAAGTGTTGGCTTGTCCAAAGATTGCTCGATCAGTTTTGCCAAAGTGGTCTTCCCTACTTGACGTGGCCCGACAATGCCAACGACCGGGAAATAGCCAAGGGCTTCTTTTATTGGAGAGAGGATGTTACGTGGTACCATAACACGAAAGTATAGATTAACATTGAAAAACCATCCAACAGAAGATGATTTTTCAATGTTAAAAACATCTTTTCAATTGGTAGCCACTTATAAGTTTGGAAAACGAAAGCGTGTATGGCTACTTTCGCGCCAAACAAACTTGGTATGAAACGACTTTCTATTCTGTTTTTGAACTTCCTCATTCTGGTCCCGCTTTTGGCTCAACCGACACTAAAACGCCAGGTAGACCAACTTGCCGACGGACTTGAATCCAAGATCGTCGCTTGGCGACGCGATTTTCATCAAAATCCCGAACTCTCCAACCGGGAATTTAAGACCGCCGAAAAAGTGGCATCGCACTTGCGTTCCCTTGGCATGGAAGTCCGCACGGGCATCGCCAAAACAGGGGTCGTGGGCATTTTGAAAGGAGGAAAGCCAGGCCCTGTCATCGGCCTCCGGGCGGACATGGATGCACTCCCCGTCACCGAACGGGTGAATTTGCCTTTCAAGTCGAACGTCATATCTGAGTACAACGGGGAACAAGTCGGCGTAATGCACGCCTGCGGACACGATATGCACGTCGCGATCATGATGGGTGTGGCCGAAATACTTTCCAAAATGAAAGCCGAACTGGCGGGCACGGTGGTGTTTGTGTTTCAGCCTGCCGAAGAAGGCCCTCCCGGCGACGAAGAAGGTGGCGCGCCATTGATGATCAAAGAAGGCTTGCTACGGGACACAAAAATGGAAGTCATGTTTGGCCTGCACATCGACTCCCAGACAGAAGTCGGCAAAATCAGGTATCGCCCGGGTGGGGCGATGGCTGCTTCGGATTGGTTTTATATAACAGTGCACGGCAAACAGGCACACGGTTCGGCTCCCTGGAGCGGCATTGACCCCATCGTGGTGAGCGCCGAAATCATTCAGGGTTTGCAGACCATTGTGAGCCGCCAAGTGGACCTCACCGAATTTCCCGCGGTGATCACAGTGGGCAAAATCACCAGCGGCGTACGCGCCAACATCATCCCTGAACTGGCCGAAATGGTGGGCACCATCCGCACGCTCGACACGGCCATGCAGCGGTTGATCCACCAAAAAATAGAACTGACGGTCACCAAGATAGCCGAGAGCGCGGGCGCGACTGCTGAGGTTCGTATTGACAATAAAACCCCGGTCACTTACAACGACCCAAGCCTCACAGCCGGAGCCTTGCCTTCTTTGCAAGAGGCAGCTGGGGCAGTCAATGTTTCGGAAAACAAAGCCCGTACAGGTGCTGAGGACTTTGGCTTTTTTGCCCAGAAAATACCTTGTTTTTACTTTTTTCTCGGTGGGATGCCCAAAGGAGGAGATGAGAAAAAAGCACCATCACACCATACGCCTGATTTTTACGTGGACGAAAGTGGGATGAAGTTGGGGGTTAGGAGTTTTTGTTATTTGGTGTTGGATTATTTTGCAAAGCAATGACCAACAAACAAATAGCCCTCGCGTTCGACGAACTCGCCAACCTCATGGAACTCCATGAAGAAGACCCTTTTCGCATCCGGTCGTACGCCAGCGCATACCTCACGCTGCGCAAACTCGATTCGCCATTGGCCGAATTGTCCGATACCGAACTTAAGAGCATCAAAGGGGTAGGCCCGGCAATAGCCGGGAAAATTCGCGAATTGCTAGAGAGCGGCCAAATGGCGACCCTTGAAAAATACCGCGCCCAGACTCCGGATGGTGTTCGGGAAATGCTCGAAATAGGTGGATTCGGACCCAAAAAAGTGCGGCAAGTCTGGCAGGAAATGGGCATCGAAAACCCAGGTGAACTTTGGTACGCCTGCAATGAAAACCGCCTCGTAGAATACAAAGGCTTTGGTCTGAAAACGCAGGAAGACCTCAAGAACAAACTTGCTTATTTCTTTAGCAGCCGCGGCAAACTTCACCTCGATACGGCAATGGCCGAAGCCGATGCCGTTTGTAATTTCTTACTATCTAAATATCCCCCCTCTTCGGCTTTAGCGGGTAAAAACATCTTAGTTGAACCTGTCGGCGAAGTGCGCCGCAGATGCCCTGTGGTGGAATCCGTGGAAGTTTTGGCTGCTTTTGACGGGGATTTGTTGAGTGTTTTCAAGGGATCTGACTTTGAACCGGAAAATCGGGATGATGGGAAAATTGTCGTCCATCGAGGGGAGAGCGCCCCGGTTGTTTTGCACCAATGCTTGCCGGAAGAATGGGGGTCTAAATTGTTCAAACACACTGGCTCAGCCACTTTTCTGGAAGCTTTTGTAAAAGAAAATTCGGGCCTTGATTTTAGGAAATTACCCTTGGAAGAAGCGGTCTTTGAAAAGGCAAAACGGGTGCTCGTCGTACCAGAATTGCGAGAAAGCGCGGAAATCTTAAACACAAAAAGTCAAGTCCAACTCATTCAGGATCAAGACTTAAAGGGTATCCTCCACGTCCATACCACTTACAGCGACGGCCTTCATTCCCTCCGTGAAATGTGCGAATACACCCGCTCGCTCGGTTACGCGTACATCGGCATCACAGACCACAGCCAATCCGCGTTTTACGCCAATGGCCTCAAGCCCGACCGTGTGTTTGCACAAATGGAGGAAATAGAAAAATTGAACGCCGAATTTGCGCCGTTCCGAATTTTTAAGGGCATAGAAAGCGACATCCTGAACGATGGCTCTCTTGACTACGACGATGCGCTGCTGGAGCAGTTTGACTTTGTCATTGCCTCCGTCCACTCCAACCTTCGGATGAACATCGAGAAGGCCACAGAGCGCGTCGTGCGTGCCATCGAACACCCCTGCACCACCGTCCTTGGCCACCCGACCGGGCGACTTTTGCTCAGCCGAGAGGGTTATCCGCTTGACTGGGATGCAGTGTTTGAGGCTTGTGCAAAACACAAGGTCAGTATCGAACTCAACGCCCACCCGCGCCGCCTGGACATTGATTGGACATTGATTCCTAGGGCTTTGGAATATGGAATCCGAATCAGCATCAACCCGGATGCGCACAGCAAAGACGGTATTTTGCACACCCGATATGGACTGATGGTGGCTCGAAAGGGAGGGTTGACAACGGCGGGTTGTTTGAATGCGGGGGTTGAGGTATTTGGAAATTGAATCCGCCGGTAAAAGACATAGTAGCATTATCGAAACCAAACAACTAAACGAGAAGACAAATAATTGCCTTTTATGAAAAATCCGATCGTCATTTTACTATTGGCTGTAGCATTCAACATTCCGCTTTACAGCCAAAACCTGGTTTCTGCAACTTTGCTTGGTCAAAAAACCAAGGCCGAGTTGTTGGCAGAATTTGACAACCTGCCTTTTATTCAATACGGCGCGAAATATTACCGCGTCACCTACACAACCAAAAGTGTGCAGGGCTTAGTAGACACGGCTTCGGGCTTGTTGTCAGTGCCGGACAATCCGGCTTTTAAGTACCCGCGTTTGGTTTATCAACACGGAACTTCCGGTTCAAAGCAGGATGTGCCTTCCATAAATGTGGTTTCAGGAGGGGAGGGGAAAGTGGGGCTATTGTTTGCCGGACTGGGGTATGTTGCCTTTTTGCCGGACTACCTTGGTTTGGGGAATACTTCCAAAGGTTTTCACCCTTATGTCCACGCGGAGAGCGAGGCTTGGGCGGCGATGGATATGTTGCGGGCCGGGGAGCAGTTTTTGCAAGAAAATCAATTCGTTAGGAACGATCAGCTGTTCATCACGGGCTACTCGCAGGGTGGACACGGCGCTATGGCCTTGCACCGGGCGATTGAGCAAGACCCCGCAGAGGAATTTCAAGTAACTGCTGCGGCGCCCATGTCAGGCCCCTACAGCATTTCCGGGGTAATGCGGGATTTGATCCTGACCGATGCGGTGTATTATTACCCGGCTTACATTCCAAACACTGCCTTGTCGTACCAAACGGTGTACGGGAACCTGTTCAATGATTTGAGCGAAGTGTTCAAGCCGGACTACGCCACGTTGATCCAACAATTTTATGAAGGACAAATCACGCTGTCCAGTTTGAACAGTCAGTTGATTGCAACACTGATTGACAATGAGGGAGCGTGCCGGCCATTCAGAATGTTGCAGGAAAGCATCATTCAGGAAATTGAGGCGAATCCAGACCATCCCATCAATTTGGCCCTCAACGCCAACAATACTTACGACGGAAATTGGCTGCCAAGCGCTCCTTTCCGGCTTTTCTATTGCATGGAAGACGACCAGGTGCCTTACCGGAATAGTCTGCTCGCGAGAGATTCATTCCTCGCCGCCGGCGTGACGAACTTTGCCATCAGCGACGTACTGCCCACAGCAGACCACGGCGAATGTTATGTGCCGGCCATGACGAGCACCTTGATTTTTTTCCTTGGTTATCAGCAAATTGGGACGGTGGGAACAGTGGTTCCGAAGGATTTCTGGAATCTGACCCTTTCACCCAATCCGGCGCATGATTTCGTCAATATCAACGATTTGCCTGCCGCTGGCCGTTTAGAAATAGTGGACTTCTACGGGAAATTGATGCAAACGGCTCGACTGAGTGCGGGGTCGCATTCGTTCAATATTTCTGAGTTGCCGAGTGGTGTGTATCTCATTCAGTTCTTTGCAAAAGGGAAGGTTTGGGTAGAGAAATTGGTGGTGCGGCGATAGTGCAAGGTGGAACACGGATGACACGGATTTGCACGGATCTAATAATCTAAAAAATCCGTGTCTCATCCGCGTCATCCGTGTCCCACCTTGCGCTCACACCTTCCCCAATTCCCCCTTCAAAAACTCAATTACCTTAATCTCCACAGGGTCCACCTTGCGCAATTCGGCGAGATAGACCGACATCCAATCGCCCAAGTGAACCAGCCACAGGGCTTTTTCAATCTGCGATTTTCCCTTGGAAAAAACTTCGATGGAGGTCTGCGTATAGTGTTCAACAATGTCTTTGTTGATGTCCGTTCGGATCGCAGTGCGTTGATAATCATCGTGGTTGCGAAGCCAGATCACGGCTACATCGGGGCGTTGGTCGCGCCATCCCACGAGTTCGTTGTGGTTCATTTCAGGGATCACATGGTGCCAACAAAGCATCTTGGCGTTCTCGTTGATCTGCTGTCGCCAGCGTACGGCCACGGCTTCTGCATGGTCGGCGATGTAGAGCACGGGCGTTTTGCCGACAAGGAATCCGGCGATTTTGCGGGCGTGTTTTTGGATAGAGGCCTGGTCTTGGGTGAGGCGTTTTTGAGCGGCGGCCACGTTGTTCAGCAATTTGCCGGGGATAAGTTTGGCCGCGCGAAACACGCCCAGTTGCGCCACCACCGAATAGCCAAGACAAGCCCGAGGGCTGCTCCAGCCGCCTGGCAATTGCACATAATCGTACCCGTGTTTTTTGGCCAGTTCGATGAGTTTGCCGCCGGAAGCGATGCAGACGATCTTCGCTCCAGTGCTGCTGAGTTGCTCGAAGGTACTAAGCGTCTCCTCCGTGTTTCCACTGTACGAGGAGCAGATGGCGAGCGTGTGTTTGTTTACCCAGGCGGGTGCCTGGTAGCCTTTGCTGACCACGACCGGGAGTTTGCAGGATGTGCGCACAAAATCCTGAACAAATCCGCCGCCGATACCGCTGCCGCCCAGACCAGAGATAAAGACCGAGCGGAAGGGCGAACTGTGTTTTTTGAGCGTAATTTTTTGGGCAATTTCGAGGGCTTCCCCCAGTTGGGCGGGGAAGCGTACGATCATTTTATCCATCAGATATGATTGAGTGAATGGGTGATTGAGTGAATGGGTGAATGGGTGAATGGGTGAATGAGTGAATGGGTGAATGGGTGAATGGGTGAATGAGTGAATGGGTGAATGGGTGA